>NZ_CAJMZF010000046.1:0-62510 GCF_905220245.1 Paraburkholderia sp. J63
GGCGGGCTACCCGGCCGGGGCCGGGTTGAAAACCCCGGCGGCGTGGCGGGCTTGCGGCGCGCCACGACGTGTGCAGATGCAGCAAAAAGCAAAAAGCCGCGGACATGCCGCGGCTTTTTGCTTCGTGCGGCCAGCGCTTCGCGCGCCGCCACGATGGTCACAGGTGAGAACAAAAAAATGGCCTGGCTGGCTGCGACGGCTGGCTTGAAGGAAATGTGCACGAAGGGGTCTAGATCTCGCGTGCAAGCCGTCGTTGCTGGCTAATGCCTAACGCCTCTCAGGGAGGCGGTCCCCACAATACCCGGTATTTACCTCAATTTTTTACTTCATTTGGTCAGAATCAGCTTGCCCAGACGCGTCGCGCGCAACTGGTAAGTCTCGCCGTTGTGCACGATGCTCACGTGGCTGCGGCCTTGCAGCAGCGCCGTGCTGTCGAGCGCGCGCTCGCTGCCCGCCGGTGCGCCGGCTGCGCCAGCCGTCGTGCTGGCCGGGCTCGCGGTTTTACGCGTGACGGCGGGCGCTGCGGGTTTCTGCGGACGCGAGCCGGTGAGCGCGGAGCCGGTGCGGGGCAGGCTGAGTGTCGGCGAGCGGTTGAATTCAGTCATGACGTTGCGTAGGCGTGTCTTGATTCGATGGGTTGATATTAAATGATAATCGTTCCCATTTGCAACTTCGCGAAATTCATCGAAACCGTCCAGCGATAGCGTGATGCCCAAAAGACAACGCCCGGCATCGAGCCGGGCGCGCGAGAAGCGTGCGGGAGCGTCCGCCCGAAGCGGCTCAGTGCAGCGGCGCTTCGGGCTCGCCCGGACCTTGCACGTACTGGCGAATGAGCCGCACCGTGTCGATATCCGATTCGCGATACGCCGATTTCACGATCTCCGAAGTCTGTCGATCGTCTTCGGTGTCGGCCGTCGGCAGCGTCGTGCGGTATTCGAAGCGCAGGAATAGCTGGAGCTCGTCGGGCTGCTCGATCGTCATCGTGAGCGAGCCGCCCACGTACTCGGCGGTCGCGAGGATGTCGTAGCGCACGTTCTCGTTCGGCGTGAGCGTGACGCGGTCGCGCACCGTGGCATGGCCGTAGTGCAGCTCGCGCTCGAGCGTGTTGCCCTCGCGCGAGAGGATCGTGCAGCTGTCGAGGCCGATCACGAAAAGCTGCGGCTGCTCCGCGCGTAGCACGAGGCCTTCCCAAAGCTGCTCGCGCGTCATGGGCAGGACGAGCGGGTTCAGCGGGTCGTTGATCTGGATGAGGTGTTCGAAATTCAAGGCGGCGCCTCTAAGTCTGTTTCCGTCCGCCGCCGCTCACGCGGCGACGAGGCCCGAGCGGATCGTGATCGCGTGGGTCAAGACCTTGTGGACCGGGCAGGCGTTGGCGATCTGCAGCAGGCGCTCGCGCTGCTCGTCCGAGAGCGGGCCTTCGAGCGCGATCTGGCGGTCGATCGTGGTGCCTTCGTTGCCGGTTTCCATCGAGAGCTTGACGCGCACGCCTTCGAGCGGCCACTCCTTCCTCTGCGCATACATCTTCAGCGTGATCGACGTGCAGGCGCCCAGGCTCGAGAGCAGCAGCGAATAGGGCGAAGGGCCGCGGTCGCCGCCGCCGAGCGATGCCGGTTCGTCGGCGAGCCACGTGTGGGTGCCGTCGTCGAACTGGACCTGGTAGTTGGTCGAGCCAATGTGTGCGGTGACTGCGGTTTCGGCCATGCGCTCCTCGCGGGCGGAACGGTTGAAAGGAAACACGCCGCGGCCGTCGGGCGCGCGGCATGGAAAACCTTATTGTGACGGAAAGCGGATGAAGCTGCGGAGGTGACGACGGGGACTCAGTGCGCGATGCGTCCCATGCGCCCGGCCTGATAGTCGAGCACGGCGTCGCGGATCTCCTGCTCGGTGTTCATCACGAACGGGCCATAGCGTACGACCGGCTCGTTGAGCGGCAGACCGCCGATCAGCAGCACCTCGACGGGGCCGGTTGCGTCGGCGGGCGCGGCGATCGTGACGGTGTCGCCATCGCCGGCGAACGCCACCATCTGCTGCGCGCCGATGATCTCGCCGGTTGCGCCATACTGCGCCGCGCCGGAAAGGCCGTAGGCGAAAACATTCCAGCCGGCAGGCACCGGCTGCTCAACCTGGGCGCCGGGCGCGAGCGTGAAGTGCAGGTAGAGGATGGGCGTGCGCGTCTCGATGGCCGCCTTCGCGCCCAGCGACTCGCCCGCGATCACCTTGACCGTGGCCTTGCCGTCGGCCGAGCGGCCCTGCGGGATCTGCGCGTGCGGCATCTCCTGGTAGCGCGGCGCGATCATCTTGTCGCTCGCGGGCAGGTTCACCCACAGCTGCAGCCCGTGCATGCGGCCGCCCGTGCGCGTGAATTCGGGGTCGGGCATCTCGCTGTGGATCACGCCGGCGCCGGCCGTCATCCATTGCACGTCGCCGGGCGCGAGCGTGCCCGAATGGCCCGCCGAATCCTTGTGGCCGAAGCGGCCCGCGAGCATGTAGGTGACCGTCTCGAAGCCGCGGTGCGGGTGGTCGGGCGCGCCCTTGGCCGCGCCGGGTTCGTAATCGACGGGGCCCATCTCGTCGAGCAGCAGGAACGGGTCGAAGTCCATCAGCTGACGGGTGGGGAAGGGGCGATTGACGACGAATCCCCCGCCTTCGGTGGTGCGAACCGCGGGAAAAACGTGAGCGATCGAGCGGAGGGCCGACATGGATATCACCTCGAAAAAATGGGAATTACGCGATATGCGAAACAAACCGCTATTATAGGTAGCCGATTTGGCCTGTTTGGCGGCCTGATCGCAATGGATTGTCCCATCGCTGGAACGACGACATGAAAATCGATTCGCACAACCTGAACGACCTGATGTACTTTTCGCAGGTCGTGGAGCACGGCGGATTCTCGGCGGCCGAACGCGTGCTCGGCATTTCGAAGTCGCGCCTTTCGCGCCGCGTGAGCGAACTCGAGGCCTCGCTCGGCGTGCGCCTCTTGCAGCGCTCGACGCGCAAGCTCGCGCTCACCGAGGCCGGCGAGCTCTTCTACCAGCATTGCCGCGCGATGCTCTCGGAGGCGCAAGCGGCCGTGAACGTCGTTCAGTCGTTGCGCTCGTCGCCGCGCGGCACCGTGCGCGTGAGCGTGCCGGTCACGCTCTCGCAAACCATCTTTTCGCAGATCATCCCCGAATTCATGCATCGCTACCCCGAAGTGCGGGTGGTGATGCGCGTGACGAACCGCGTCATCGACCTCTTCGAGGACTCGGTCGATATCGCGTTGCGCGTGCGCTCGGAGCCGCCGCAGAACGCCAATATCGTGGTGCGGCCGCTATGGCGCACCGAGCAGATGCTGGTGGGCGCGCCCAGCTTGCTCGCCCAGAACGCGCCGCCGCTCACGGCCGCCGATCTCTCGGGCTTCGAGACGCTCGACACGCCCACGAGCGACGGCCGCCACGTGTTCCATCTGATCGCGCCGGACGGCACGCACCACGCGCACGAGCACGAGCCGCGGCTCATCAGCGCCGACCTCACGACGGTTCGCGAAGCCGTGCTGGCGGGGCTTGGCATCGCCGCGCTGCCGGAGATGATGTATGGCGCCGCGCTGCGCTCGGGCAAGCTCTCGCCGGTGATGCCGGGCTGGACGCTGCCGGTGCCGCAGCTCTATGCGGTTTTTCTTTCGCGCCAGGGCATGGTTCCCGCAGTGCGCGCGTTCGTCGACTACCTGGTCGAGGTGCTCGATGCGGACAAGAACCTTCAGCAGGAATGCCCGCTCAGGAGCGACGTGGCCGCGCTGATGGCCCAGGGCGGCGCGCAAGGATCGCATGGGGCCCCGGGCGCACAAGGCGCCGCGGGCGGCCTGCCGCAAACAAAGTCCGTGCGCAACATCGAAACCGCTTGAGGAGGGCGCGGCCTGTGTGGCGCATCGCGCGTCGCAGCGCTTCGATATCAAGCTTTGCGAACGTGTACGCGCGTGCGCTTGTATGAAGCATGAGCCGATACAGAGCGCAGATTGCAGGGCGTTTGCATTTTGGCATTTAAGCGTCGCCGGCAATCGTTACTTTCAATGGCCGAACTATTGAACGTGTGCCGCGAGAGGAATATATTGAAATCCCTCTCGCCAAGCACCGGTCTTGAGCGGGAATTGATGGCCGCTATCATAGCGAGCCTTCAGGGCTGAACGCGCAGTCCGTGTGGACCACGGCAAGTCGCATGTGCCGACGTGAACCGAGCGATTGTCGGGGAGTGTCGCCACCGCCCGAATGCGCCGCGTGCGCACGAAAAAAGGCCCTCATCTGACGATGAGGGCCTTTTACTTTGGACTTCGAAACGCGCCTATACGTGCTATACGCGCGGCTCAATGATGGGCGGGATCGGTGACGAAGCCGAGCTTCGTGAGGCCGCCGCTTTGCGCCGCCGACATCACCTGCGCGACTTTCTCATAGGCGACCTTGCGATCCGCGTTCAGATGCAGTTCGGGCTGCGGCTGCTGCTGCGCCGCCGCGGCGATCTTCGCCTTGAGCGCGTCGTCGCTGACGGTCGTGCCGTTCCACAGCACGGTGCCGTCCGCTTCGATCGATACGTTGACCGAAGCGGGCTTGGTGTCTTCCTTCTGGCTGCTCGCGTGCGGCAGGTCGATCTTCACGGCGTGACGGATCACGGGAATCGTCACCATGAAAACGATCAGGAGTACCAACATGACGTCGACGAGCGGCGTCATGTTGATTTCGTTCATGAGGCCATCGTCGTCGTCGCTGGCAAAGGGGCTCATCGCCATGTTGCTTGCCTCCGCGGGTTAGTGGCTGCGTGCGGCGACGCGCAGACTGCCGCCCTTCGCCGTCGACGACAAACGCGCGCCCGTCACGAAGAACGCGTGCAGGCCGTGCGCGAAGCGATTGAGCTTCGAGACGATCGCCTTGTTGGCGCGTGTGAGCGCGTTGTAGCCGAGCACCGCGGGAATCGCGACAAAGAGGCCGAACGCCGTCATGATCAGCGCTTCGCCGACCGGGCCCGCGACGGCGTCGATCGAGGTCTGTCCCGTCGCGCCGATGGTAAGCAGTGCGTGATAAATGCCCCAGACCGTGCCGAACAGGCCGACGAACGGCGCCGTGCTGCCGATCGAGGCGAGGATCGCGAGGCCCGACTGCATCTTCGCGACCGAGTCGTCCATGGTGTCCTTCAGGCAGCGGGTGACCCAGTCCGACACGTCCATGCGGTCGTGCAGATGCGGCTGCGTCTGGTGATGGTGGTCGGCGGCTTCCTGGCCCGAGAGCGCGAGCGCGAGGAACGGATTGTCTTCGCGGGTGCCGCTGCCGAGCTTCTTCACGCCGTCGCTGAAATCGTCCGAATGCCAGAACGAGGTCTCGGCATTCTTCGTGAGGCGCTTCAGGCGCGCGACGTTCCAGCCCTTCACGACGATCACGCACCACGAGAGCACCGACATGATCAGCAGTGCGAGCGCGATGCCGCGCGTCACGAAATCCCCTTGCGCCCAGACGTGGGCGATACCGTAGTTCTGCATGGTTGTTCCTTTATTTCAATTCGTCTAAACGGTGTAATTCTCTGGCGGCCGCGGTGCGGGCGCGTTGCGGCCCCGCTGTGGCCTCGGGCCCGCGCGACTCAGTCCTGCAGGCTGAAATCGAACGGCTGCGTGTAGGCCGCGCGCACGGGCTGGCCGTCTTCCATGTACGGCTTGCACGCGCTGTTGCGCATGGCGTCGAGCGCGGCGTCGTCGAGGCGACTGTAGCCGCTGCTCTTCTTGAGCACGATGTTCTCGAGCTTGCCGGTGAGCCCCACCACGAAGTGCACGTAGGCAACGCCGGTCTCGCCGCGGCGCTTCGAGAGCATCGGGTAGTCGGGCTGCACGATGTTGCAGTCGAGGTGCGAGACGTTCTTCGGTGCGGAGAGGGCCATCGTCGGCTTGCCTTGCGCGGGGGCGGCCGCTTGCGGCGCCGGGGCGGGCGGCGTGGGTGCGGGTGGCGCCGGATCGGCGGGCGCGGGCGCCTCGACCACGTGCTGCGAGGGGGCCTCGGCGACGGGCAGTGGCGTGGGCTTGGGCTTGGGCTGAAGCTTGGGTTTTTCGCGGCTCACGTGCGGGACCGGCTTGGGCGGAGGCGGCGTGGGTATCGACTGGATCGCGGCCGGTGCGGCCACGGGCTCCGGCTGGAGGAGCTCGGCCGTAATCGTGCGGGATTCGAGCGCGACGGGCGTGACGGTGTTGCGCTGGCTCAGGACGAAGGCAATGAGCGCGGCGTGCAGGGCGATGACGATCGCGCCCGCGGTCACGACGCGGCGGTTCGAGCCGAGCGTACGAAAAGCGGGAAGCACTGGCGCGTTGGCGGTGGTTTGGGAAGCCTGCATGTGTTAGCGTGGCCGGCCGGAAAACGACGGCGCACAGGCAGGGCAACGCGTCGCGACGGGCGGCTTTATTTGCGAAAGATCAACAGCGAGATGCACACGGTGGTCACGAATCCGATCAGCAATTCCATCCCGGCCTCCGGCTTTGGGAATGAGGGCTAGCTGGCTGGTCGTGAAACTGGCTTGCTGTCGGCAGTAAAGCGCCCGGGCGTGCGAGCGGTGAAGCAAAGGCGAGCGTCGTGAAGGGCGAGACACGCGCCGGGGTCTCTCAGGCGGCCTTGCGCTCGTAGAACGTCAGGGGCACGGCCTGCGGCACGTGCGCCGGGTGCGCATGGCTCACGCCGCAGCGGGTCGCGCAGGCGCCGCTTTGCGCCATCACTTCGCGAACGGATTCTTCGCACTTGCCGCAGCAGGTCGCGACGCCGAGTTCGAACTGCAACTCGTCGAAAGAATCCATGCCCTCCTCGATAGAGGCACGGATCGTCCGGTCGGAGACGGACTTGCATACGCAGACAATCATGATGGACCGCAATAGAGAGGGTTAATGCGAATTATTATCATTATGTTTGCTCGCTTTGGCAAGCGTGCAGGCGGTTTTTTTGTAACAAAACCGGACCCTTAGCAGGGATTTTGCTGGGGATCAGCGTGGGCGGGGGGTTAGCGGGAAGGGCGTAAAGCGGGGCCGGAAGGTGAGCGGCCCAAAAGGGATTTGGGGCGCGGTTGGGGAGAGGCGCGTGCGCGTGGCCGGCGCTTCCCGGCCAGTGTTTGTGACCGGCGCCTCTGATCGACGCTTCTAGTCGACTCAGGCTGTGTCGGCTTCGAACTCGCGCGTGCGCCGCGAAGGGATGCTCACGCGTTCGACTTGCGCATCGATACCGAGCAGCGCCGCCGCGAGCATCCGCAGATGGGCGCCGTCACTGGTCGAGCAGAAACGCGCCGGGATGCCACCGGCCGCGCATTCCTCGCCATCGCCGACGGGTTGCGCACGCAAGCCATGCTGATCGAGCACGCGCTCGAGCTGGCGCGCGATGGCCACGCTCGTGTCCACGAGCGTCATGCGCTCGCCCACGATCGAGCGGATGGCCGTATCGAGAAACGGGAAGTGCGTGCAGCCGAGCACGAGGGTGTCCGCGCCCGCGTCGAGCATTGGCTGCACATAGCCGCGCAGCAGCTCGACGAGCGCCGGCGAGCTCACGTCGCAGCGCTCGACCGCCTCCACGAGGCCGTGGCCCGGCTGGCACAGCACGCGCAGATCGGCGGCGTGGCGCTCGACCAGCGCCTGAAAGCGCGCGCTGCGCAGCGTCACCTGGGTGGCGAGCACGCCGGCCACGCGCGACTTCGAGAGCGCCGCCGCGGGCTTGATGCCGGGCTCCACGCCCACGAGCGGGATGCAGAGCCGCTCGCGCACGAGCGCGATGGACTGCGCGGTGGCGGTATTGCAGGCCACCACGAGCGCCTTGGCCCCCTGCGCGGCGAGCCATTCGCCGATCGCGAGCGTGCGGTCGGCGATGAAGTCGTCGTCGCGCGCGCCGTAGGGCGCATAGCGCGAGTCGGCCACATAGACGATGCGCTCGGCGGGCAATTGCGCGCGCACGGCGCGCAGCACCGAGAGGCCGCCGAGCCCGGAATCGAAGATGCCGATGGGCGCGGCGCAGGAGGGAGCCGGAAGGTTCAAATGAGTCTGGATGACGGAAGTGAGGGCGGCCGGGCTGGCCGCCGACGCGATCAGGATTCTACCGAACCCATCGCCGTCTGCTGGTAGTTCTGGATGCCGACCTTGTCGATGAGATCGATCTGGGTTTCGAGCCAGTCGATATGTTCTTCGGTGTCGTCGAGGATCTTCACGAAAATCTCGCGCGAAATGAAGTCGCGCACGGATTCGCAATAAACGATGGCTTCCTTGCAGGTCGACTGCGAAATCTGCTCGAGCTTCAGATCGCATTCGAGGATTTCCTTGGTCTCTTCGCCGATCAGCAGCTTGTGCAGGTCCTGCAGATTGGGCAGACCGTCGAGCATGAAAATGCGCTCGATAAGCCAGTCGGCGTGCTTCATTTCGCCGATCGACTCGTCGTACTCGTGCTTGCCGAGCTTTTCGAGGCCCCAGTGCTTGTACATGCGGGCATGCAGGAAATACTGATTGATGGCGGTCAGTTCGTTCTTGAGCTGGGCGTTCAGGTATTCGATGACTTTTTTATCGCCTTGCATGATGTTGTTCCTTTGGTGGGGCGTGCGGAGTTCAAAGACTGGTTTCAAACAATAAACGCTCGAAACACAAAAGCCAAGGCCAAATCTGCATTCAAATCCAGCTGAATCAGGCATTTGTGCGGTCCTGAGAATTAGTCTCAGTCCCGTTCGCGTTAATCAAGCATTATTCAAAAGAAAACCGGGGCGCTGGGCCCCGGTCTTTAGATCGGCTCAATCCATCACTGACCGATTCACAACTTCAGGTACGCATCAGGCGGCCGCGACCGGAATCTTGCCGATCTTCGCCTGCCATTCGGCGGGGCCGGTCTTGTGGACCGAGGTGCCCGACGAATCCACGGCGACCGTCACCGGCATATCCTGCACGTCGAATTCGTAGATGGCTTCCATGCCGAGGTCTTCGAACGCGAGGACCTTCGAGCCGCGGATCGCCTTCGAGACGAGGTACGCGGCGCCGCCCACGGCCATCAGGTAAGCGGCCTTGTGCTTCTTGATCGCCTCGATCGCGACCGGGCCGCGCTCGGCCTTGCCGACCATCGAAATGAGGCCCGTTTGCGAGAGCATCAGTTCGGTGAACTTGTCCATGCGCGTGGCCGTGGTGGGGCCGGCCGGGCCAACGACTTCGTCGCGCACCGGATCGACCGGGCCAACGTAGTAGATCACGCGGTTCTTGAAGTCGACGGGCAGCTTCTCGCCCTTCGCGAGCATGTCGGCGATGCGCTTGTGCGCCGCGTCGCGGCCCGTGAGCATCTTGCCCGAGAGCAGCAGCGTCTGGCCCGGCTTCCACGAAGCGACTTCTTCGGGCGTGAGCGTGTTCAGGTCGACGCGCTTGCTCGTTTCCGTGTTCGGTTCCCAGTTGACCTTCGGCCAGGCGTCGAGCGAGGGCGCTTCGAGCTTCGCGGGACCCGAGCCGTCGAGCACGAAGTGCGCATGGCGCGTGGCCGCGCAGTTCGGGATCATCGCGACGGGCTTCGAAGCCGCGTGCGTAGCCGTGGCCATGATCTTCACGTCGAGCACGGTCGCGAGACCGCCCAGGCCCTGCGCGCCGATGCCGAGCGCGTTGACCTTCTCGTGCAACTCCACGCGCAGCTCTTCGACCCAGTCCTTCGGGCCGCGCTTGATGATGTCCTGAATGTCGATGGACTCCATCAGCGATTCCTTCGCCATCAGCATCGCCTTTTCAGCGGTGCCACCGATGCCGATGCCGAGCATGCCCGGCGGGCACCAGCCTGCGCCCATCGTCGGCACGGTCTTGAGCACCCAGTCGACGATCGAGTCGGACGGGTTCAGCATCACGAACTTCGACTTGTTCTCCGAGCCGCCGCCCTTGGCCGCGACCTGCACATCCACCTTGTCGCCCGGCACGATCTCGTAGTGGATCACGGCCGGCGTGTTGTCCTTGGTGTTCTTGCGGCCGCCTTCGGGCGGATTCACGATCGACGCGCGCAGCACGTTGTCCGGGTTCAGGTAACCGCGGCGCACGCCTTCATTGATCATGTCGGTGACGCCCATCGTGGCGCCGTCCCAACGCACGTCCATGCCGACCTTCACGAAGATCGTGACGATGCCGGTGTCCTGGCAGATCGGGCGCTTACCTTCCGCGCACATGCGGCTGTTCGTGAGGATCTGCGCGATCGCGTCCTTCGCGGCCGGGCTCTGTTCGAGCTCGTACGCGCGGCCGAGCGCCTCGATGTAATCCTGCGGATGGTAGTAGCTGATGTATTGCAGCGAATCCGCAATGCTCTGGATCAGGTCTTCCTGTTTGATGACGGTCATGGCTAGCTTCTGTGGGGACAGGGGTGTTTTGAATATCGTGCTGGGGGCGGCGCGCCGGCGTTAGTCGGAGGTTGCCGCGTCGCGTACCGCGGCGCTCTCGGGCACCGGGTGGCGCGCGGCGAGGTCGTGGTAGTGCTCGGGGTGCGTATGCGTGGTGAGGCGGTCGATCCATGCCATCACGAGCGCGGAGAGCAGGAACGCGAGGTGAATGGCCACTTGCCAGATCACCGTGCGCTCGGACACCGCGTCGGGATTGATGAAGGTTTTCAGCAGATGAATCGACGAGATGCTGATGAGCGCCATCGCGAGCTTCACCTTGAGCACGCCGGCGTTCACGTGGTCGAGCCATTCGGGCTCGTCGGGATGGCCTTCGAGACCCATGCGCGAGACGAAGGTTTCGTAGCCGCCCACGATCACCATGATGAGCAGGTTCGAGATCATCACCACGTCGATCAGGCCGAGCACCGCGAGCATGATGCTCGTCTCGTCGAGCGACATCGCGTGGGTGACGAGGTGCCAGACTTCCTTGAGGAACAGCACGCAATAGACGGTCTGCCCGACGATCAGCCCCAGGTAAAGCGGCACCTGGAGCCAGCGGCTCATGAAGATGATGCTGGGCAGCAAGCGCATGCGGCGAGGGCGCGCGGCGGACGGCGGCTGAGGACGTGCAGCGGACATGGGCATTTCACGAGTAGCGGAAATCGGGCGCGGACCTGGGGCACGGGCGGCATGGGGCGCGCCGCAACAAGCCGCGAGGGCCGGGCGGGCGCTATTGTAACGCGTCGGCGCGCCGCTTCGCCGGGACGCCTGCAGCTTGAAATTACAAAATAATTACGACGCCGCGGGCGGCACCGGTTTGGTTTTGAGGGTCTTGATGCTCGCGAGCGCGATGCCGTGCGCGCGCGTCGGGCCGCTCGCGCAGGAACAGCCACGAGAACAACGCGACCACGGCCGGGATCGTGCTCGTGATGACGCCCGCGGCCACGGCACTTGTGCGATGCACGCCGCCGAGCATCAGCAGCGTAAACCCGAATGTACCGAAGAGGGCCTGAAGGAACAGATTGAGCCATTCGCCGCGCTTCACGCGCCGCATGCGCGCGACGCGCAGCAGGGACCAGAGCACGGCGAGCGCGATCACGAAGCGCAGCAGCGCGAACAGCGGAACGGGTAAAAACGCAACGATCGTTTTGCCGATGCCGACATTGCTGCCCCCCAGCAGCATGGCGGCGGCGAGGAAGAGGGAATGACGATTCAAGCTGGAATCCGGACATCTAGATCAGTTAGCATTCTAAATGGCCGCT
This sequence comes from Paraburkholderia sp. J63, assembly GCF_905220245.1. Taxonomy (NCBI): domain Bacteria; kingdom Pseudomonadati; phylum Pseudomonadota; class Betaproteobacteria; order Burkholderiales; family Burkholderiaceae; genus Paraburkholderia; species Paraburkholderia sp. J63. Next base: position 11,616 of record NZ_CAJMZF010000046.1, read on the forward strand.
TAACTGACTGCCATCGCGTGATGATCGGCATGGTTCGGATAGGTCGGCATGAGTCGGCGCGCTCGCACGGCGACGTACCATCGGCACGCTCGACATCATCAGCGAAGTTGTGCGCCGCGTAAGTAGCGGGTAAGTTGCGGCGCTTACTCTCGCGTGAGCGGGTTCGCGCACGGACCCGTGCGAGCGCGATTGCAACTTGTTGCAATGCGAGGCGTGCCGGGTAGCCCGGCCGCGGGAATGAGAAATGCCGCCCTCGCGCCGGCGCCCGGAATCGAGGCGATGGCGCGGCGGCGCAAGGAGACGGCGTGCGGCAGGGATCGAAGATCCTGCGCGCGTCCACGAGTTTGACGTTTCATCTTCACCAAGGGGTTGTCGATGTCTGCGATTGAATCGGTTCTTCAGGAACATCGTGTGTTTGCGCCTTCCGCGCAAACGGTGGCGGACGCTACGGTGTCGGGCATGGACGCCTACAAGGCGTTGTGTGCCGAAGCCGAACGCGATTACGAAGGTTTCTGGGCGCGTCTCGCGCTTGATGCGCTGACCTGGCAAAAGCCCTTCACGAAGGTGCTCGACGAGTCGAAGGCGCCGTTCTACACCTGGTTCGAGGACGGCGAGCTCAACGCCTCGTACAACAGCCTCGACCGCCATGTGGAAGCGGGCAATGGCGAGCGCGTCGCGATCATCTTCGAAGCCGACGACGGCACCGTCACCAACGTCACCTACAAGGACCTGCTCTCGCGCGTTTCGCGCTTCGCCAACGCGCTGAAAAAGCGCGGCGTGAAGAAGGGCGACCGCGTGGTCATCTACATGCCGATGTCGGTCGAAGGCGTGGTGGCGATGCAGGCCTGCGCGCGCATTGGCGCGACGCACTCGGTGGTGTTCGGCGGCTTCTCGTCGAAGTCGCTCAACGAGCGCATGGTGGACGTGGGCGCGGTCGCGCTCATCACCGCCGACGAGCAGATGCGCGGCGGCAAGGCGCTGCCGCTGAAGAACATCGCCGATGAAGCCATCGCCATGGGCGGCTGCGAAGCGGTGCAAAGCGTGATCGTCTACCAGCGCACGGGCGGCAAGGTCGGCTGGACCGAAGGCCGCGACCACTGGATGCACGAAATCTCGCAGGCCGAGAGCGACACCTGCGCGCCGGTGCCCGTGGGCGCGGAGCACCCGCTCTTCATCCTCTATACCTCGGGCTCGACTGGCAAGCCCAAGGGTGTGCAGCACAGCACGGGCGGCTATCTGCTGTGGGCCGCGCAGACCATGAAGTGGACCTTCGACTGGAAGCCCACCGACGTGTTCTGGTGCACGGCCGACATCGGCTGGGTCACGGGCCACAGCTATATCACCTACGGGCCGCTCACGGTCGGCGCGACGCAGGTGATGTTCGAGGGCATCCCCACGTACCCGAATGCGGGCCGCTTCTGGGAGATGATCCAGAAGCACAAGGTCACGGTGTTCTACACGGCGCCCACGGCCATCCGCTCGCTGATCAAGTCCGCGGAAGCCGATGCGAAGGTCCACCCGAAGAGCTATGACCTCTCCTCGCTGCGCATCCTCGGCACGGTGGGTGAGCCGATCAACCCCGAAGCGTGGATGTGGTACTACGAGAACGTGGGCGGCAAGCGCTGCCCGATCGTCGACACGTGGTGGCAGACCGAAACGGGCGGCCACATGATCACGCCGCTGCCGGGCGCCACGCCGCTCGTGCCGGGCTCGTGCACGCTGCCGCTGCCGGGCATCATGGCGGCGATCGTCGACGAAACCGGCCAGGACGTGCCCAATGGGCAGGGCGGCATTCTCGTCGTGAAGCGCCCGTGGCCCGCGATGATCCGCAACGTCTGGGGCCAGCCCGAGCGCTACAAGTCGGCCTACTTCCCCGAGGAGCTCGGCGGCAAGCTGTATCTGGCCGGCGACGGCAGCGTTCGCGACAAGGACACCGGTAACTTCACGATCATGGGCCGTATCGACGACGTGCTGAACGTCTCGGGCCACCGGCTGGGCACGATGGAGATCGAGTCGGCGCTCGTGGCCAACCCGCTCGTGGCCGAAGCCGCCGTGGTGGGCCGCCCCGACGACACCACCGGCGAAGCCGTGGTGGCCTTCGTGGTGCTCAAGGCCACGCGTCCGCACGGCGACGATGCCGTGAAGCTTGCCGCCGAACTGCGCGCATGGGTGGGCAAGGAGATCGGGCCGATCGCCAAGCCGAAGGACATCCGTTTCGGCGAGAACCTGCCGAAGACGCGCTCGGGCAAGATCATGCGCCGTTTGCTGCGCTCGCTTGCGAAGGGCGAGGCGATCACGCAGGACGTCTCCACGCTCGAGAACCCCGCGATTCTCGATCAGCTCGGCGAGTCGCTTTGATCGTCGGTTGATGTCTGGAGCCGGCGCTTCAGTGCTGGCTCCGGCTCCATAGCGTCTGACGAAGGCCCCCTGCAAGGCCGGATGTTCCCAATTGCCGGCCATGCGCGTTTTTGCTACACAAGCGCATGGCCGCGCCACACCCCTCACCCCAGAACAACATCAACCCGTTGCCCGAGCCGCCGCCGGTGAGCGAGGCGATGGCGCTCGCGCATCGGCGCTACTGGCGCTTCAACGTGGCGCTGATCGCCGTGCTCATGGGCATCGGCTTTGCGGTCTCGTTCATCGTGCCGTTGTTCGCGCGCGCGCTCGACAGCGTGCGTTTCGCCGGCTTCAGCCTGCCGTTCTATATCGGCGCGCAAGGGGCGATACTCGTCTACATCGTGCTCGTGGCCGTGTACATCGTGCTGATGCAGCGCGCCGACCGCGAACTGCAAGCCGCGCGCGAAGCCGACACGGCCATTCGCGACGCCAGCCAGGCACCGCAACGATGAAGCTCGCGCACCGGCTGATCCGCTCCTACGCGCTCTATACGCTCGGCTTTCTCGCCTTCGTCTTCGTGATGTGGCGCATCGAGCTTGCCACCGGCCCCGGCATGTGGATCGGCTACGTGTTCCTGTTCGTGCCGATCGCCGTCTATGCCGTGATCGGGCTGCTCTCGCGCACCTCGGACCTCGTCGAATACTACGTCGCGGGACGCCGCGTGCCCTCGCTCTTCAACGGCATGGCGACGGCCGCCGACTGGCTCTCGGCGGCGTCGTTCATCGGCCTCGCGGGCTCGCTCTACGCGAGCGGCTACGACGGCCTTGCCTACCTGATGGGCTGGACGGGCGGCTACTGCCTCGTCGCGTTCCTGCTCGCGCCCTACGTGCGCAAGCTCGCGCGCTACACCATCGCCGACTTCCTCGGCACGCGCTTTTCCAGCAACCTCGTGCGTGCGCTGGCCGTGCTGGCGACGATCATCTGCTCGTTCGTCTATCTCGTCGCGCAGATCCAGGGCGTGGGGCTGATCGCGGTGCGCTTCATCGGCGTGGATTTCGCCATCGGCATCTTCTGCGGACTGGCCGGCATCCTCGTGTGCTCCTTTTTGGGCGGCATGCGCGCCGTTACGTGGACCCAGGTCGCGCAATACATCATCCTGATCGCGGCGATCCTGATACCGGTTTCGTTGATCGCGCATCGAGATGGCCTGGGCTGGCTGCCGCAACTCGACTACGGCAAGGTGATGCAGCGCGTCCAGACGCTCGAGCGCGACGTGCGCGACACCAGCGCGGAGGCCAACGTGCGCGACGAGTACGCGCGCCGCGCGGCGCTCTGGCAGTCGCGGCTGGACGCGCTGCCGCAGTCGTATACCGAGGAGAAGACGCGGCTCGTCGACGCGCTCGCGGACATGCGCCGCCACAACGGCCCGCTGCGCGACATCGATTCGCTCGAGCACGAGATCGCGCATTTCCCGCGCGATCCCGAAGCCGCGCGCGTGGCGTGGACGCAGCAGCGCGACGACCTGCTCGCGCGCGCCGCGCCGCCCGTGCCGATGCACGAGCCGTTTCCCGCCGATAACGCCGAAGCGCGGCGCATACACGAACGCAATTTTCTTTCGCTGCTGCTGTGCCTCTCGCTCGGCACGGCGAGCCTGCCGCACATTCTCACGCGCTATAACACGACGACCTCGGTGGCCTCGGCGCGGCGCTCGGTGGGGTGGACACTGTTCTTTGTCGCGCTGTTCTACCTGACGGTGCCGGTGCTCGCGGTGCTCATCAAGTTCGAGATTCTTTCGCATCTGGTGGGGCAGCACTTCGCCGATCTGCCGCACTGGGTGATGCAGTGGCGGCGCATGGAGCCGACCATGATCGGCATTGCCGACATCAACGGTGATGGGATCGTGCACTGGAGCGACATCCAGATGCAGCCCGACATGGTGGTGCTCGCGGCGCCCGAGATCGCGGGGCTGCCGTACGTGATGTCGGGGCTCGTGGCCTCGGGCGCGCTCGCGGCGGCGCTTTCCACGGCGGACGGACTGCTGCTCACGATCTCGAACGTGCTTTCGCACGACGTGTACTACCACATGGTGGACCCGAACGCGTCGAGCCAGCGGCGCGTGACGATGTCGAAGATCCTGCTGCTGGGCGTGGCGCTGTTTGCTTCGTGGGTGGCTTCGCTCAATGCGGGCAATATTTTATTTCTGGTGGGCGCGGCGTTTTCGCTGGCGGCTTCGAGTCTGTTTCCGGTGCTGGTGCTCGGCGTGTTCTGGAAGCGGACGACACGGCTTGGCGCCGTGGCGGGGATGGTGGCCGGGCTTGCCGTGTGCGTGTATTACATCGTTTCGACGTATCCGTTTTTTACGCAGCTCACGGGGTTTGAAGGCGCCAGATGGTTTGGCATCGAGCCGATCAGCTCGGGGGTGTTCGGCGTGCCGGCGGGGTTTTTGGTGGCGATCCTGGTTAGCTTGATCGACAGGAAGCCGGACGAGTATACGGTCGCGCTGGTGGATTATATTCGGCATCCTTAGTAATTGCGCGGGCTTTGGGTTGTCGCGTGGATGTCGTATTCGAGCTTACGGATGTTTCGTCGCGATGGCAGATTGGCCGAGGACGCGGCTGTGAAGGCGCGGCCCGACGAACAGGGGGCCGCGCTCCGCGACGCAATACGGCTATGAGGCGATGACCGAGGCGACCACGGCGCGGTTGTACGGCTGGGTAGTGGGCGCGCGGAATTTCCATTGCTGACCCGGCTCGATACCCATGGCGCTCGCCGAGGTGGTGCCGATGATGGCGCCGCTCGCATCGAGGAGATTGATCGCGATCGTCGCGGTCTGAATTCTACGTGTGGACGTGTTGGTGGCCGTGCCGCTCACATAGCCCGAGCCTTCGCCTTGATAGACAGTGGCCCCCAGGTCGCTGATTTGCAGCGCATCGTTGGCGTAGGCTGCCGCGGCCGCGATGGCCAGCGTGGCGCCGAGAACGAGCTTCTTCATCATCATGTAGACCCCCTTCCGGTAGTTGTGGGTCGTCATATTGAAGCGCAGCGGCGCGCAACGTGGCCTGCGTTACGTCAAGGTAAGGGGAAAGAGTGGCTGGTTTGGCGTGCGCTTGTTGAGCGCGAGCCTGGGATGAGTGCGATGTGAATCGGGGCGATCAAGATGATCGGATCGCGCAGACGCTGAAGCTCGCGGGGCGCGTGTGCGGCGAGTGGTTTGGGCGTGGGTGATTGGTGATCGAGAGGGCTGAAACTATGGCATTAGATGCCGTCATTCCGTGGCTGTTTTTTAGCGCTTCGATCTGAGGTGATGTTTTGAAGGACCTTGTCCAGCAAGGCCTTCAAAGGAATGCTTTGGCGGAGAGAGGGGGATTCGAACCCCCGATAGGCTGTTAACCTATACACGCTTTCCAGGCGTGCGACTTAAACCGCTCATCCATCTCTCCGGCGGGACGCGAATTATAGCAGACTCTTTGCGGCAAGGGGAGGGCGCAGGAAACGCCTCGCTTGGGAACGCTCTACGGCATCGTCGATGCCGGCATAGCCGTGGTTCACAACGCGCAGGGCGCGAGCGGCCAGAACGAGAGCACGCTCGTGAAGTTCAGCAGCGGCAATCTCTCGGGCAGCCGCTGGGGCCTGCGCGGCACCGAGGATCTCGGCGGTGGTCTCGCGGCCATCTTCCAGCTCGAAAACGGCTTCAACGTAGGCACGGGCGTCGCGGGGCAGGGCCAGCGCGAGTTCGGACGCAAGGCCATCGTGGGACTCGCGAGCAACACGTGGGGCACGCTCACGCTGGGGCGTCAGTACGATCCGCTCGTCGATCTCGTGCAGCCGCTCACGCAGGATGGTCCATTCGGCGGCGTATTCGGCACGCCGGGCGACCTCGACAATTACGACAACAGCCTGCGCGTGAGCAACTCGGTCAAGTATACGAGTCCCGTTATCGCGGGCCTGCAGTTCGAGGCGCTTTATGGTCTGGGCGGCGTGGCGGGCGCGAGCGGCAGCGGGCAGACCTTCAGCTTCGGCGCGGCGTACGCGAACGGGCCGCTCGCCCTCGCGGCGGGCTACTTCTTCGCCAACGGCGGCAACACGGTCACGAACGGCGTGCGCGCCTGGACGAGCAGTTCGGACAGCCTCTTCAATACGGTGATCAACCAAGGCTTCGCGAGTGCGAATTCAATTCAGATCGTGCGCGCGGGCGGCAGCTATGCGATTGGTGTGCTGAGTTTCGGTCTCGCGTATTCGAACACGCAATACGGCAGTGACGGCTTTTCCGCCTTCCATCAGACCGCGAAGTTCAACAACGGCTCGGCCTTCGTGAACTATCAGGTCACGCCGGCGTTGCGCGCGGGCGTCGGCTACAACTACACGTCGCTCACGGGGCCGGCGTCGGCGCATTACAACCAGGTGAATGTGGGCGGCGATTACGCGCTCTCGAAGCGCACGGAACTTTACGCGCTGGCCGGGTGGCAGCAGGCGAGCGGCCACACGCTCAATGCGAAGGGCGCCGCTGTCGATGCCCAGGCGTCGATCGGCGACTTCGGCGTGAACTCGGGCACCGATACACAGGCGCTCGCCGTCGTGGGCATCCGTCACAAGTTCTAGGTGGACGGCGCGCGCGGCAGGGGGCCGTGCGCGCTCATTCGCTTATCGGCTCGACGCGTGACCCAATACGCGGCTCACAGCGCCGCGCGGATGCGCTGCGCGATCGCTTCGAGCTCGGCCTTGTCGGCCATGTCGCGCGCATGCAGGCGCAATTCTTCGCCCTTGCGGCGCGGAATCAGATGGAAGTGCACGTGCGGCACGGTTTGTCCCGCCGCTGCGCCGTTGAACTGCGCGATCAACAGCCCGTCCGGTGCGAGCGCCTTGCGCACCGCGAGGGCCAACTTCTGCACCATCGCCATCGCGGCGCCAAGCGCTTCGGGCGAGAGCTCGTAGATCTCTTCGGCCGGCTCCTTCGGCAGCACCAGCACGTGGCCCTCCGATTGCGGCATCACGTCCATGATCGCGACCGCCGCATCGTTCTCGCACAGCTTGATGGAGGGGATTTCGCCACGCAGGAGTTTCGCGAAGATGTTGTTGTCGTCGTAAGCCATGGGTTCCTCGGTAGGGTCTCGGGCGCGGCATTTGCTTGCCACGCGGATGAAGCAGGGGTCTTCCCGCAGGCGGCCGCCGATGCGGGGGCGCCCTGCGCTGATCGGCCTGCGCGGGCCGCCCGCCTTGCGATGCGGTGCTCAGCGCCGATTATCGCCTGGGCCGGCCCGGCTGTCGGGGTTCCTGCAGTTTTTTTGAAGTGGGTGCATCATAGTGGTTCTCGCAGTGAGCGCGACGATGAATGTCTTGACACGGAGCACGTATGGCAACGACTGATCTCGAAGCAATCCAACCCGCCCGCGAGGCCACTGGTTCAGGGGCCTGGCGGTTCGCAGCCCAGCTATTGGCGCGTGCCGATGTGAGGCTCAACGGTACGCGTCCCTGGGACATGCGCATTCACGATCCGCAGGTGCCGGAGCGCGTCCTCGCGCTAGGCAACCTGGGCCTCGGCGAAGCCTATATGGACGACCAGTGGGACTGCGAACAGCTCGACGAATTCTTCGCGCATGTGTTGCGCGCGCATCTGGATGACCAGATCGATCCCGCCCGGCTCGTCTTTCATGCGCTCAAGGCGCGCCTCATGAACCGGCAGACCGCGCGCCGCGCGTGGAAGGTGGGGCAGCAGCACTACGACATCGGCAACGCTTTCTATGAGGCCATGCTCGACAAGCGCATGACCTACACCTGCGGCTACTGGGCGGGCGGCGCGAAGACGCTCGACGAAGCGCAGGAAGCCAAGCTCGACCTGATCTGCCAGAAGCTCGGGCTCAAGCCCGGCATGCGTCTGCTCGACATCGGCTGCGGTTGGGGCAGTCTCATGAAGTTCGCCGCCGAAAATTACGGTGTTTCGTGCGTGGGCGTCACGATCTCGAAGGAGCAGGCCGCGCTGGGCGCCGGGCGTTGCGAGGGCCTGCCCGTGGAATTCCGCCTGCAGGACTATCGGCTGCTCGACGAGAAGTTCGACCGCATCGCGAGCGTGGGCATGTTCGAGCACGTCGGGCCCAAGAATTACCGCACTTATATGGAGGTGGCGCATCGCTGCCTCGCCGACGATGGCATCTTCGTGCTGCACACGATTGGCAAGAACCGGCGCGACACCACGCCCGATCCGTGGGTCGACAAGTACATCTTCCCCAACGGCGAGCTGCCCACCATCGGCCAGATCGCCGATGCTTCGGGCGGGCTTTTCGTCGTCGAGGATCTGCATAACTTCGGCGCCGATTACGACCGCACGCTCATGGCCTGGCACGCGAACTTCGAGGCTGCGTGGCCGCGCTTCGAGGCCGAGATGGGGCATCGTTTCTACCGCATGTGGCGCTACTACCTGCTGTCGTGCGCCGGTGCGTTCCGCGCGCGCGACATTCAGTTGTGGCAGTACGTGCTGACGAAGAACGGATTGCCCGGCGGCTATCGCCGGCCGCATGCGTGATCGCTGCGAGCGCAACGATGCCCTGAAACCGGGCCGATCCGTCAAAAGCAAAGGCCGCGTGCATCGCGGCCTTTTTCATGCGCTCGCGGGACGCGGCGCGGCGTTAGCGCATCACGGCGGCGACCGTCGCGATGCCGAGTATCGTCATCAGCAGGGAAGCGCCTACGTGTATGACGATCTGGCCCAGGGCCCAGCCGAAGCGCCCGTTTTGCAGGTGCGCGACGACTTCGGCGGAGAAGGTCGAGAACGTCGAGAGCCCGCCCATGCAGCCGGTGATGACGAACAGGCGCCATTGCGGCGAGACGTCGGGCAGGCGCGCGAAGGCGGCGAGCGCCACGCCGATGATGTAGCCCGCGAGGACGTTGGCCGCGAGCGTGCCGAGCGGCAGCGTGGGGAAGACGGCGTTCAGGCGCAGGCCGAGCACCCAGCGCAGCAGCGAGCCGAGCGCGCCGCCAATGCCGACGGCGAGAATCGAAAGATACATGGCGTGGAGTCGTTGTAGGCGCAATGAAAGGAGACGCTGTGCGGCCGGTCGTGGTCTGCCGTTGCGTCCCGATTTCGACTCCGGAGTTTAGCACTGCGACGCGTGCGGGCCGGCGCGCCTGGTTTGCGTCCGGCTGGCGCCGCGTTCGCCCACCCGGCTGCTGTCGCGCCGCGCGCCGGCCGCTTCAGGCGAGGCCGCCGTTGGCGCGCAGCGTCTGTCCGTCCACCCAGCCGCTATCCGGGCCCGCGAGGAACGAGACCACGGCGGCGATGTCGTCGGGTTTGCCGAGGCGCTCGAGCGGCGGCATGCTCGCGAAATGGCGGATCTGCTCCTCGGTCTTGCCTTCGAGGAAGAGGGCCGTGGCCACCGGCCCCGGCGCGACGGCGTTGACGGTGATGCCGCGTCCGCGCAATTCCTTGGCAAACACGCGCGTGAGCGCTTCGACGGCGTTCTTGGTGGCGTTATAGAGGCCGTAGCCGGGCAGGTTCAGCGCGAGCGCCGTGCTCGAAAAATTGATGACGCGTCCGCCGTTCGCGAGCTTCGCGGCGGCCTCGCGCATCGTGTTCAGCGTGCCGCGCACGTTGATGTCGAACATTTCGTCGTAGAGCGCATCGGTCGATTCGGCGATCGTCGTCACTTTCATGACGCCGGCATTGTTGACGAGCACCGCGGGCTGGCCGAGCTGGCCCGCCGTGGTCTCGAACAGATGGCGCACTTCATCGGCTTTGGCGATGTTGGCCTTCACGGCGATCGCGCGGCCGCCCGCGGCGGCGATCTGCGCGACGAGCGCCTCGGCTTCGCGCGCGCTCGCGGCATAGTTGACGGTGACAGGGTGGCCGTCGCGCGCGAGCCTGAGCGCCACGGCGGCGCCGATGCCGCGCGAGGCGCCCGTGACGATGGCGACGCCGCGCGCGTCGTTCGCGGTGGTGGGGATCGTGGTGGTCATGATCGGGTTCCTTTCGTTCGGGTTTGAGCAAGGATGAAACGGGAACGGGATCGATCATGAAGGAATTCGGGCGCCGGATCATTGCCTGGCGCCGGGCTTCATTATTCCATTTCGATTAACAATGCGTGAAACGCCGCGCGGGGAGGAATCGCGGTCTCCCCGCGCGCGCGGCATCAATACGCGATGCAGACCGACTTGGTCTCCGTGTACGCGTCGATGATGGCGCGGCCATGCTCGCGGCCGATGCCCGAGGACTTGAAGCCGCCGAACGGCAGCGCCGGGTCCACCATATTGTGCGTATTGACCCAGACGGTGCCCGCCTGCACGGCGTCCACCACGCGCAGCGCGCGGTCGAGCTGGTTGGTCCAGACGCTGGCGCCAAGGCCGTATTCGGACGCGTTCGCGGCGGCAATCGCTTCTTCGACGTCGTCGTAGGGCATGGCCACCAGCACCGGGCCGAACACTTCTTCGCGCACCACGGTGAGCGGTTTGTTGGCGGCGTTCGCGATCACGGTGGGCTCGACGAAGTAGCCCGCGCGGTTGCCGTCGCCGCCGCCCGCCACGATCTCGCCGCCTTCTGCGCGGCCCTGCGCGATCATGCCGGCCACCTTGTCGCGATGGCGCGCGGAGACGAGCGGACCCATCTGCGTGGCGGCGTCGAAGCCCGAGCCCAGCACGGTTTGGCGCGCGACCTGCGCGATGCCGCCGACGATCTCGTCAAAGCGCGCGCGCGGCACGTAGAGGCGCGATCCGGCCGTGCAGACCTGGCCGTGGTTGAAGAAGATCGCGCCCGCTGCGCCTTCGATCGCGCGTTGCGGATCGCAGTCGTCGAGCACGATCACGGGGCTCTTGCCGCCGAGTTCGAGCGAGACGCGCTTGAGATCGCTGGCGCACTGCTTGCCGATGATGCGGCCCACCTCGGTGGAGCCGGTGAAGGTGACCTTGTCGACGCCGGGATGGCGCACGAGCGCCGCGCCCGCGGTTTCGCCCTGGCCGGTGACGACGTTGAACACGCCCGGCGGAAAGCCCGCTTCGTGCGCGAGCTCGGCGAGCCGGATAGCGGTGAGCGGCGTTTCCTCGGCGGGCTTGAGCACGACGGTGCAGCCGCAGGCGAGCGCGGGGGCGATCTTCCAGACCGCCATCAGCAGCGGGAAATTCCACGGCACGATGGCGGCGACCACGCCCGCGGGCACGCGCCGCGTGGAGGCGTTGTAGCGCACGCCGGGCGGGAACGCGAGCGAGAGGTCGACGGTGCTGCCTTCGATCTTGGTGGCCCAGCCCGCCATATAGCGCAGCCATTGCACGCTGCCGCCCACTTCGAGCATCTTCGAGAAGCCGAGCAATTTGCCCTGGTTGAGCGTTTCGAGCGCGGCGAGCTCGTCGCCGTTGCGCTCGACGAGATCGGCGAGCTTCAGCAGCAGGCGCTCGCGTTCGGCGGGCGGCAGACGGCGCCACGTGTCGGCTTCGAAGGCGCGGCGCGCGGCGGCGACGGCCGCATCGACGTCGGCATCGGCGGCGTCGGGCACCTGGGCGATCTCCGCGCCCGTGGCCGGGTTGAATACGGCGAACGTGCGGCCATTGCCGCTGTCGCTAAAGCGGCCATCGACGAACATCTGCGTGCGGATCGTGTGCGTGAAGTCCTGGCGGTCCATGTCGTTTCCTCGGTTCGGTTCTGTGCGTAGGGTCAGCGAATGTCGATCCCGCCGCCCGAGGCGAGCGCGGGCGTTGCGGGGTGATCGGCGAAGTGCGGTAGGTAGTGCTGCGTGGAATGCGGTTGGTGCAGATGAGGCGTGCCGCCGGCGCGGCGCGCCGCGAGTGTGCATGCACACAGAAGATTGAGCGCGGCGCCTGCGAGAAAGAGCGCGTAGAAGCCCTGGCCGAAGCCCCACGACGTCGTGGCCAGCGCGGCGCCCGCGAGCATGCCCGCATGGTGCGCGAGGCCGGGGCAGCCCGCTTGCGCCGCGCGGCCGGTGCGCAGGAGCGTGGGCAGCGTGAGCGCGTCGAGCACGGCGAACGCCGGCGCGGCGAATATCGTCCAGGGCGCGAGCGTATCGAGCGTGAGCGCGGCCAGCAATGCGCCGCGCAGCACGAAGAGCGCGAGCAACGCATAACGATGATCGACGCGCTCCGCGAGCAGGCCGAAGCCGATCACGGCGCCAAGCGATAAGGCCAGTTGCGCAAACGAAAAAGGCCCCGAGCCGCACACCGCGAAGAACTGAAAGCGCGCGAGCACGCCGCTCGAAAGCCCCGCGAGCAACGCGGGCGCGAGCAGGGCGACGCTGCCGGGCAGCGCGGCCCCGAAACCTTGCTGCGCGCGTTGAAACGGAGTCCTATGTATTTGTGCAGATGGCGCTGATGACGCGATGCGCCGCGCGGGCAAGCACGGCCACGCCGCCGCAAGCAGGGCGCAACCCGCCAACGCGAGCGCAGCGGGCATGACGCCAGCGATCGAACCCGCGCGCGCCTGCGCCGCCGCTGCCGCCATCGCCGCCATGGTGAGCACGAGCGAGGCGGCCACCGGCACGGTGGCGCGCGAGTCGAAGCGCCGCGTGAGCGTCGCGGGCAGCAACGCCATGGCAAAGAGCGCCACGGCGCTTCCCGCGACCGCGGCCGCATTCGCGTCGATCTGCATCGACGCAAGCATGACGCCCGCCGCGAGCGCCGCGGCGCCGCCCGTCACCGCGCACCAGATCCACGCGGCAGCGAAGGCATCGCGGACTTGGGGCGTCACGAGGCGGCGCGCGCGGGTCGTCATCGCAGGCTTACTGCTTGCTGTGGCAGCACGAAGGCGCGTCACCCGCGTCCGGCGCGCCGTCCTGCACGCTATGCGGATCGCGCCCGCCCGGCAGGTCCATCGCCGGATTGCCGTAGAAGAAGTTGTTCGGCTTGAGCATGAAGCCGGCGTACTCCACGGGCATGACCGGGAAGTCCTCGGGCTTGCACACGTGCGTATGGCCGAAGCTGTGCCACAGCACGATGTCCTCGTTCTCCACGTTGCGGTTCGCCTCGATATAGCGCGGCAGGCCGTCGCCGCCCGCGTGCTGGTTCGGATAGTCGCCGCTCGCGTAGCGCTGCGTCGTGTCGTACGGCGTGACCCAGACGTGGCGTGTCGCGAAGCCGCCGCGCTGGCGCACCTTCGAGTGCGGATCGGCGAGCATCAGCGGCGAGTCGTTGATGATGAGCTTGTAGCCGGGGTTCGCGCCCACGCGATTTTTTACGTTAGGATTCACGACTTTCCAGAAGCGGCCGGTCTGCCCGTTCGCGTTGCGCGCCGCTTCCTGCTCGGTCCTGAGCACGCGCTTCGTGGTGTCGAAGACGTTGCCGTACGGGTTCTCCGCGCCCATCGGACGCGGCACGAACTCGTGCTCGGTGACGGAGTTCTTCTCGCCGTCGACCATCATGTGCAGGCGCGCGTTGAAGAAGTGCTGATGCGTCGGGCCGCCGAGATTTTCGGTGACCATGCCGCCCCACGGGTACGCGTCGCCGTCCGCGACCGCCGAGGTCTGGACGATGCCCGTGAGCTTGCATTCGAGCTGGATCGTGCCGTCCTGATAGAAGTACCAGTAGAAGCCGTAATCGTAGTTGCCCACCGTCGCGAAGAACGAGATCACGAGGCGGCGCGAGCGGCGCATCTCGAACACGCCGGTGCGGAATTCGTAGTGCTTCCAGAGCGTGCCGTAGTCTTCTTCATGGAGGCAGACCGCGTTCTTCATCGCGAAGCTGTTGCCGAAATCGTCGGCGGACGGAATGTCGAAATAGCGGATCGTGCCGAGACAATCGCAGCCCAGTTCGAGCTGGTTCGCGAGCTTGCCGAGGCCGTACTCGCCCGCGTCGAAGGCGCTCTTCCAGTAGTGGTTCGTGGTGGGATCGGAGTAGGGCACGCACATTTCCGTCACGCTCGCGCGGTAGACGATGGGGCGCGGCGCGTTCTTGCCGTCCTCCCAGGTGATCTGGTGCAGCACGAGGCCCTCGCGCGGCGTGAAGCCCACGCGGAATTTCCAGTTCTGCCAACTAACCTGCCAGCCGTCGATCGTGAAGCTCGGCCCTTCGGGCTGACTGATCGAGAGCGGCTTGACCGTATCGCGCGGCTTGCCGATGCTCGGCGTGTCGTAGTTGTGCCTGGCGCGCGGAATCGGAATGATGCGGCCATCGTCCACGAGCTCGATCACCTTGTGTTCGAGCAGGTCCACCACGGCCACCACGCCTTCGATCGGATGCGCGTAGCCGTTGTCGGTCAGGTTCTCGCGGTAGTAGCTCACGCAGCGCACGAGACGGCGGCCGCCCTCGTTGGGACGATCGAAAGCGCCCGCCGAGAACGGGTCGACCTGCACGCGTTCGAGATCGTCTTCGCTGAGGCCGCGCTTCTTGACGGCCTCGCGCCACGCAGGATCGGCCTTCACGATGCGCTCGGCGTTCATGAAGTCTTCGATCATCACCGGCGGCTGGCCGAATGGCGCGCTGTGCAGCGCGAGCGCCTTGCGCGACTCTACTTTCTTTTCGCGCAGATCGACGACCAGTTCGAGCGTCTGGTTGCGCGTGCGATCGATGGCGATCGTGAAGGCGCGGCGCGAATAGTAGCCGCCGGGCTGGTAGGCGACGACTTCGGCCTTGGGCGGCTCCTGGAGCTCGGTGACGGGAAAGCGCGCGTATTCGTCGAGCTGCTCGGCGGCCTTCACGATGTCACAGGCGAGCTGCATTTCGGTGAGGCTCAGCGGATCGAGCGGATGCGAGTTCGGATTCGTGTTCATAAGCTTTTCGTAAGGATGACGTTGGACCGCAACAGCGCATGAAAGGCGTCAGGCCGGCCGCGTTTTTTTGGGGGCGGAGGGCATGGCTGCAATGGCGATGTCGTGACGTCATCGTAGAAACGCCATATTTTTTTCGCGCTTGCAAAACGCGCCAAAGGGACGATAGAGTGCGCCATAGACAGAGCGAACAAACCCGGGGCGTATTCGATTGCGAAACATCGGGAGAATGGAGAGAGACATGAAAAGAGTGCCTGTCAGCAACGGTTTTCCGATGATTCGCGGCGCGGTGATGGGCCCGATCGTGCGCGCGCTCGATGCAGCGGGCGCGGACTGCGACGCCTTGCTGGCCGAGTTCGGCCTGAGCCGCAAACAACTTTCCGATCCTTATGAAATCCTGCCGCTCGGGCGCTATGTGGGCGCTTTCGAGCGCGCGGCACAGGTGCTCGACGAGCCCTGGCTCGGCCTGCGTCTGGGCAACGAATTGCAGCTCACCGAGCTCGGGCCCGCGGGGCTCGTGTTCATGTCGTCGCCCACGCTAGGCGCTGCGATCCGCAAGTTCACGGACGCCTTGGGCTCGTGGCAGAGCGGCACGCTCGTCGATCTGGTGCGCGACAACGCGTGGCCCATGTGGAGCTATCGCATCGCGCCGGCGCAGATCTGGCCGCGCCGCCAGGACGCCGAATACAGCGTGAGCGCGATGTGCCACATGATCCGGCTCGTGCGCGGCGCGGCGTGGACGCCGGTCGAGATCCATTTCGAGCATGCCGCGCCCGCGGATCTCAAGCCCTATCTGCGTATTTTTCGCGTGCCGGTGCGCTTCCAGCAGCCGGCGAGCGGGGTGGTGATCCATCCGCACGATCTCGACGCGCCGCTCAAGAGCGCCGACACGCAGCTCGCGCGCATGATGGAACGCCATGCTACCGACCTCATTTCGCGCGATACGGTGCCTCACGATCTCGTCGACCAGGTGCGCGATCTGGTGACGCGGCGGCTCGCGCGCGAAAAGCTCGTGGTCGCCGACATCGCTCGCGATCTCGGGCTGTCGAACCGCTCGCTGCAGCGCCATTTGACCGAGGCGGGCACCTCCGTGCGCGAGATCATTCGCGAGGAGCGCCAGCGCAGCGTCGCGGTGCTGCGCGAGCAGGAGGGCATGACCAACGCGGCCGTTGCGCGCGCGGTGGGCTATGCGGATGCCACGGTGCTATGGCGCGCGACGCGTAACTGGGGTCGGTCTAATTAGCTCACGAATAGATGTAAGTATATTGAAGGCATGTAGACTGAAGAAAGCCCCGGCAAATCGTTCGTCATCCGAAGCGATTTTCCGCGCCGCGATTCGGGTGAAATAGCGTTAAGTAAAAACCCGCAGGTCCCTTGGCGCAATTTATCGAGAATTTGGCGCGGTCCGCCAGGTCGTCAGAATTTTTAGCTGCCTACCATGCGCTCCTGTCGGTCTCGCAATTGAATACGCGAGATCCGCTCTCAAGAGCGCCAGAGGCACGCGGTCCTTCATCGTGTCGCACGGCGCAATTCAAAAAGACACCAGCAGAGGCAACGATGAACGAACCGCAAATACCCGTCGCGCCACCAGGCTTCGGTGGCGACGCCGTGGCAAACGATGCCGCCGTGCCCCAGCGCAGCCTGCTCGGCCTGTGGCAGATCGTGTTTCTCGTGATCTCCGCGGCCGCGCCGCTCACCGGCATGCTGGGCGCGGTGCCGCCCGCCATCAGCCTTGGCAATGGCGCGGGCATTCCCGGCGCCTTCGTGATCGCGGGCGTCGTGCTGCTCGTGTTCAGCGTCGGCTTTGCATCGATGAGCCGGCACATCGTGCGCGCCGGCGCGTTCTACGCGTACATCACGGCGGGCTTCGGTCGGCCGCTCGGCATGGCGGGCGCGCTCGTCGCGCTGCTCTCGTACACCTGCATCCAGATCGCGCTCTACGGGCTGTTCGGCTTCTTCTGCACCGTCGTGCTCGGGCCGCTCTTGCATAGCACGATGCCGTGGTACGTGTATGCGTTCGCGTGCATCGCCATCGTGCAGATCACGGGCCTGCGCGGCATCGACCTGAACAGCCGTTTGCTCGGCGTGCTGATGTGCCTCGAAATGGGCATCCTGCTCGTGCTCTCGATCGCCATCGTGATCCATCACGGCGGCCCCGATGGCCTTACGCTCGCGCCATTCGCTCCGAAGCACGTGTTCAGCGGCCACATGGGCATTGCCGTGATGTTCGCGCTCGCGTCGTTCATCGGCTTCGAGGCCACGGCGATCTACGGCAAGGAATGCCGCGATCCGAAAGTCACGGTGCCGCGCGCGACCTACGTGTCGGTCACGCTGATCCTCGTGTTCTTCGCGTTCGTCACGTGGGCCATCGTCTGCGCCTATGGCCTCAAGGACGTGGCCGACGTGGCCACGAAGCAGCCGGGCGACTTCTGGTTCATCCAGTCCGCGAAGTACCTGGGCGGCGCGATGACCACGACGATGAGCTTCCTGCTGCTGTCCAGCATCTTCGCGAGCCTGCTCTCGTTTCACAACACGATCGTGCGCTACATTCACGCGCTGTCCGTCGAAGGCATCCTGCCCGCGAAGCTCGATCGTCTGCATGCGAAGTACGGCTCGCCGTATCTCGCGAGCTATCTGCAGACGCTCAGCGTGGCGGTGCCGGTCGGGCTCTACGTGGTCGCGGGCGCCGACCCGTTCAACATCGTCTTTAGCTGCACCTCGGCGCTCGGCACCATCGGCATCGTGATGCTGCAGGCCGTGACGAGCTTTTCGGTGGCCGCGTTCTTCCGCGCCACGAAAAAGGACACGCGCGTATGGCATGCGCTCGTCGCGCCGGTGCTGGGCGGCCTGGGTCTGCTGTGGATCGGCTTCGTGCTGATCGGCAATCTCGACGCGCTCTCGGGCTCCGATAGCCCCATCGTGCGCGCGTTCCCGTGGATCGTGCTCGCGGTGGCGCTCATCGGCATCGCGCTGGGGCTCGTTTTCAGGCGTCACCGGCCCGACGTCTACGCGCGCTTCGGTCAGTAGCGCACGGCTAGACGGATTGGGGCGGGGCTGGCACCCCGCGCTTCACCCCACGCGTTTTCCCCGCATTTCCCCGGCAGTCAAACCGCACGCGGTGCGCGCATTCGAGCCGCGCGCCGCGGCCCGGCCGCGCTCGGCCGTAAGGGCTGAGTCGGGTCGCGGCGCTTGTGCGATCTCTCACTTCGAAACGAACGATACCGACATGAAAAATACATTCGTCACGCGCACGGCGCTGGCGCTGGCTTCGTGCGCCCTTGCCACCTTCACGCAAGGGGCCCACGCCCAGTCCTCGGTCACGCTCTTCGGCACGGTGGACGCCGGCCTCGTCTATTCGACCAATCAGCAAACCACGCACGCGGACGGCCGCACCGACGGCCATTCGAACTGGCAGCTGGGCGGCGGCAATCTCGTGCCGTCGCGCTGGGGCTTGTCGGGCAGCGAGGACATCGGCGCCGGCACCACGGTGAATTTCACGCTGGAAAACAGCATCTTCACGCAGAACGGCGCGCTGCTGCAGAGCGGCACGCTCTTTAACCGCAACGCGTGGGTGGGCGTGGCGAACGCGAACTACGGCACGCTCACGCTCGGCCGTCAGTACGACCCGTTCTCCGACGACATGGGCGCCTATGCGTCGAGCAACAACTGGGCGACGCTCTACGGCTCGCATTTCGGCGACGTCGACAACCTCAACGAAGCCTTCAACTTCAACAACTCGATCAAGTACCTGAGCCCGAGCTTCGGCGGCCTCACGCTGGGCGGCCTGTTCAGCTTCGGCGGCGTGGCGGGCGACTTCTCGCAGAACCGCGGCTGGTCGCTCGCGGCGAACTACACGCACGGACCGCTCTCGCTCTCGGCAGGCTATCTGCAACTGCGCAATCCGCTTCAGGCGGCGCTGGGCGGGGAGAGCGGCTATATCGGCGACCTCAGTTGCGCCAACGCAGATGCTTCGTATTGCGAACTGCAGAACGCGCAGAAGATCGACATCTACGGCGCGGGCGGCTCGTACGCGTTCGACAAGGTCACGCTCGCGCTCAGCTACACGCATACGCGGCTTTCGCAGAGCCAGTATTTCGCGAGCACGGCGCAGCCGCAGGGCGCCGATATCTCGTTCGACATCGCCGAGCTCAATACGATGTGGCAGTTCTCGCCGGCGCTGCAATTCGGCTTCGCGTACATCTTCAACGACGCGCATCCCGACCAGGGCTCGTCCACGCGCATCCACCAGATCAACCTGGGCGCCGTGTACAACCTCTCGAAGCGCACGGCGCTCTACGCCGTGGCGATCGGCCAGAAGTCGTCGGGGGCCGGGCTCGGCGTCGACGCAACGGGCAGCGGGACGAGCAATCTCGCGCAGATCCCGAATCTCGTGAACTCGGATACCGACAAGCAACTGGCGATCATCGCGGGCCTTCGGCATAACTTCTGATCGAGGGCGCACGCGTGCCCGCCGTCGCACGGCGGGGCACGCGGCTGGGCGGCCGCCTCGTTGCAGTGCGGTAAATGAGCGGGGGCGGTGCGGGAAGCCCGGCGCGGCCAGTCTCGCGTGGGGAGAAGCGGCGCTGTCAGCCTCGCGCGCCTGTCCGACGGATCGGCGCTAGAATGTTCCGGTCCGCTTTCCCGCGCGAGTCCCCGCATGAAAGTCGCCCTTTTTGTTCCCTGCTTCATCGACGCGTTCTATCCCGAGGTCGGGATCGCCACGCTCGAATTGCTGGAGCGGCTCGGCTGCGAGGTCGACTATCCGCTCGAGCAGACCTGCTGCGGCCAGCCCATGGCCAATAGCGGTGCGCGTGCCGAGGCGGCGGCCGCGGAGCGCGTGTTCGCGCGCGCCTTCGAGGGCTACGACTTTATCGTCGGCCCCTCGGCGAGCTGCGTGAACCACGTGCGCGACCATTTCACGGCCATCGAGCAGACCGAGGCCGTGCGGCGCGTGCGTACCCATACCTTCGAGCTCGTCGAGTTCCTGCACGACGTGCTGCGTGTGCGCGAATTTCCGTGGGCCGAGTTTCCCTGGCGCGTGGGCCTGCACAATAGCTGCAGCGCGTTGCGCCATCTGCACGAGGCCTCGGTATCCGAGGTGCCGGGCGAGCCTTTTTCGAAGCCGCTCGCGTTGCTGCAGGGCGTGAAGGGCATCGAGTTCGTGCGGCCGGCGCGTCCCGACGAATGCTGCGGCTTCGGCGGCACCTTTGCGGTAACCGAAGAAGCGGTTTCGGTGCGCATGGGGCAGGACAAGGTGATCGACCACGTGAGCGCGGGCGCGCAATACATCGTCTCGGGCGACATGTCGTGCCTCATGCATCAGCAAGGCTGCGCGGAGCGCATGCAGTCCGACGTGCGCTTCATCCATATCGCCCAGGTGCTCAACGGAGCGCGCGAATGAGTACGCCGAACGATCGTCCGAAGCGCGTGGAGCACGCGAAGCTCGCGGGCTCATTTCTCGCGCATCCCGAGCATGTCGACTTCCACGACAAGCGGCTCTGGGACTTGCGCACGAAGCGCGATGCGCAGGCCCATGCCATCCCCGAATGGGAGACGCTGCGCGAGCTCGCCTCGGCGATCAAGGCGCACACGCTCTCGCATCTTTCCGAATATCTCGACCAGTTCTCGCGCGCCGCGGAGGCGAACGGCGTGCAGGTCCATTGGGCCGATACGGCGGGCGAGCACAACGAGACGGTCGTGCGCATCCTGAGCGAGCGCGGCATCACGGCGCTCGTGAAGAGCAAGTCCATGCTCACGGACGAGTGCGAGATGCGCCCCTACCTCGAGCAGCATGGCATCGCGGTGATGGAAACCGACCTCGGCGAGCGCATCCAGCAGCTCGACCGGCAGCCGCCGAGCCATATCGTCGTGCCCGCCGTGCACAAATTGCGCGACGACGTGGCCGAAGTGTTCGGCCGCACGATCGGCACCGACCCGTCCAATAGCGACATTCACTATCTCGCCGAGAGCCAGCGCATGAACACGCGCCCGTGGTTCGTGCGCGAGAAGACGGCGGGCATGACGGGCTGCAACTTCGCGGTGGCCGAGACCGGCACGGTGGTGGTCTGCACCAATGAAGGCAACGCGGATCTCTCGGCCAACGTGCCGCCGGTGCATATCGTCTCGATGGGCATCGAGAAGCTGATTCCGCGCGTATCCGACCTGGGCGTATTCATCCGCATGCTCTCGCGCAGCGCGCTGGGCTCGCCGATCACGCAATACACCTCGCATTTCCGCGCGCCGCGCGAGGGTGCCGAAATGCATTTCATCCTCGTCGACAATGGCCGCAGCGCGCGGCTCGCGATGCCGGACTTCTGGTACTCGCTCAAGTGCATCCGCTGCGGCGCGTGCATGAATACGTGCCCGGTCTACCGGCGCAGCGGCGGCCTCTCGTATGGCAGCACCTATGCGGGGCCGATTGGCGCGATCATCAATCCGACCTTCGATCTCAAGCGCTTCAGCGCGCTGCCGTTCGCGTCCACGCTCAACGGCAGCTGCACCAACGTGTGTCCAGTGAAGATCAATATTCACGAGCAGATCTATCAATGGCGCGAGGTGATCGCTGCGCAGCACGAAGTGCCGTTCGTGAAGCAGGAAGTGCTCAAGATGGCGGGGCGGCTGCTCGGGAGTCCGAAGCTTTATCGCGCGGCGGTGTCGTCGCTCGACGGCGCGTTGCGGCGCCTGCCCAACTTCGTGCTCTACAACCCGCTCAATATCTGGGGCCGGCAGCGCACGCTGCCGCACGCGCCGTCCACGACGTTTCATGCGTGGTACCGCAAGAATCGCAAGAACCGCAAAGACGACAAAGGCAGCAACGGAGGCGACGATGGCGAGCCGTGAAGCGTTCCTCGCGCGCGTGCGCGCCGCGCAGCCCGCAGCCCAGGCGCTGCCCGAGGTGCCGCTGTTCGATTCGCCGCCCGGCGACTTGCGCGCGCGCTTTGGCGCCGCGCTCGCGCTGATGGGCGGCAAGGAGGCGCAGGCCGAATCGGGCGAGGCCGTGCTCGCGCTGATACACGAGCGCTTCGGCGCGCAGGCGTCGATTGCTTCGGCGGCGCCCGAGGTGCGGGGTACGGTCGCGCTCGATGCGGCCACGCCGCCCGCCTCGCTCGAAAACGTGGAAGTGGGCGTCGTGCGCGCGCGCTTCGGCGTGGCGGAGACGGGCTCGGTGTGGCTCTCCGAGCGCGAGTACGGCGTCAATGCGCTGGGCTATCTGGTCCAGCATCTCTATGTGCTGCTCGATCCCGGCGCGCTCGTGGCCGGTCTTCAGGACGCCTACCGACGCGACGATTTTCGCGGCGCGCGTTACGCAGCGCTGGTGACGGGGCCATCCGCGACCGCCGATATCGAGGGCGTGCTCATTCAGGGCGCGCAAGGGGTGAGATCGCTGACCGTGGTCTGGCTGGCGGCGCGCTGAGCGGCGCGCGCCCAAGTAACGCGAGTCACGATGATCATCCACGTTCTACTGCTGAGCGGCTTTTTGCTGGCGAGCATCGCGCTCGTGCAGGCCGTGAGCCTGCGCTTCGCGCTCTCCGAGTCGGTGCTGCTTGCGGCTTGGGGCTTCGCGCTCGGCGGCATCTATCTCGTGAGCGGCGAGGCCTGGCCGCAACTGGCCGCGAGCGTCTTCACGCCCGCGCTCGCGCCGCGTCTGCCGCCTGAAGCCTATCTGTGGATCTTCCTGCCGCTCCTGCTGTTTCAGGCCGCGCTCAGCGTGAACGTGCGCGAGATGCTGGGCGACGCCGCGCCCATTCTGCTGCTCGCCGTGGTGGCCGTCTTCGTGGCCACGGCGATGGTGGGCGGCGCGATCCGCCTCACCGGGCTCGGCCCGCTCACCGACGGCCTGCTGCTCGGCGCGATGATCGCGACCACGGACCCCTCGGCCGTGCTCGCCGTGTTCCGCGAGGTGGGCGCGCCCGAGCGTCTCGTGCGCCTCGTCGAAGGCGAGAGCCTGCTCAACGACGCGGCCGCCATCGCCATCGCGACCGTGCTGATCGCCGCCATCACCGGCGACACCGCCGCCGCGACGGGCGGCGCCGCGCTGCGCACGCTCGCCGTCGAGCTCGTCGGCGGCTTTGCCGTGGGCGCGCTCGCGGGGCGCGCGTTCGCGTATCTGCTGCCGGCGCTCGGCGGCGAGGGCAAGGCCGAGATTTCGCTGAGCTTCGCGTTGCCGTATCCGCTCTATCTGTTCGCCGATCAGATGCTGCACGTCTCGGGCGTAGTCTCGGTGGTGGCGGCGGGCCTCGTGATCAGCGGGCTCGGACGCACGCGGCTGTCGCCCGTCAACTGGCAGCACCTGCAACTGATCTGGGAGCAGGTGGCGGCCATGGCGGGCGCGGCGATCTTCTTGCTCGCGGCCATGCAGATTCCCGCCACGCTGCGCGACGCGCACTGGCTCGATCTCGTGGCGCTCGCGGTCGTGGTGGTGACGGCGCTGGCGGCGCGCCTCGTCGTGGCGTTCGGCATGCTGCCGCTCTTGAGCCGCCTGAAGCTCACCGAGCCCGTGAGCGCCGCCTACAAGCTCGTGATCGCATGGGGCGGCCTGCGCGGCGCGGTCACGCTCGTGCTCGCGCTCGGCCTCGCGCACAACGCGGCGCTGCCCGAGACCACGCGCCGCTTCGTCGCCATCCTCGCGACCGGCTTCGTGCTCGTGAGCCTGATCGTGAACGGCTCGTCGCTCAAGCTGCTCATCAAGCGGCTCAAGCTCGACCTGCTCTCGCCGCAGGAAGAGGCGCTCCAGCAGCAGGCGGTGCGGCTTTCGTCGATCGGCGTCTCCGAGCAGGTGCACGTGGCGGCGCGCACCTTCCGCATACCCGACTCGATTGCCGACGACGCCTGCAGCACCTTCCGCCGCAGCATCGACCTGAGCGCGACGGCCTTCGACATCGAGGCGGCGCTGTCCGAGCGCGAGCGCCTGGCGATCGGCCTCGTCACGCTCGCGACCAAGGAGCGCGACCTGATTCCGCAGTACGGCAGCGGCATCATCACGATCGGCAATCTCGACGCCATGATGCGCAACACCGACGCGATGATCGAGGCGGCGCGCGAAAGCGGGCGTATCGGCTACCAGCGCGCGGCGGCGAAGATCCTGGCCGATACGGCGAGCCTGCGCGTCGCGCGCTTCGTGGCGCGCTGGCTGCACATCAACCAGCCCTATGCCGATGCGCTCGCCGATCGTTTCGAACTCCTGATGTGTCGCCGCGTGGTGCTGCATCAACTGATCGAATTCGCCGACACGAGTCTCACGCCGCTCTTGGGCGAGCGGCTGGCCAAACTGCTGGGCACCATCTTGAGGAGCCGCATCGAGAAGGCCGAGCGCGGGCTGGACGGCGTGCGCCGGTGCTTCGCCCACGACGGCGCGGACGTGCTCGAGCGCCGCATGATGCTGCTCTACGCGCTGCGCGAGGGGCGCGCGCGCGTGGCGGCGATGTACGAGGACCGGTCGATTTCGAAGGAGATCTACGATTCGATCCGCCGCGAGCTGGACGCGGCGTGGAAGCGGGCGGTGCCGCGCGCGCATCCGGACCTGCTGCTCGCGGGCGGTGGCGAGGCGCGGGCGGCGGATGCCGCCGAGGCGGGCGCATCGGCCGATACTGGCGCGGATGCGAGTGTGCGTGCGCAGGCAGCGCCGATGCCGGAGCAGCAGGCTACGACCGCATCGGTCGCGATGGCCCCGAGTAGCGCAGCCACGGATACTGCCGCAAGCGAAGCGCAGCGAGGCGCCGCGCCATGACCGAAATCGGGACCGCGCTGGTGGTGTTCGTGCTGCTGCTGGGCGGCACGGGACTCGGCGTGCTGCTGCGCCCGCTGCTGCCCGAGGAGCATCGCAAGCACGAAACGGTGCAGCTCGTGCAACTGGTGCTCGGCATGCTCGTGACGTTCGCGGCGCTGGTGCTGAGCCTGCTCACGACCTCGGCGAAGAGCAGCTACGACACCGCCACCGACGACATGCGCGCCTACGCGGCGGACCTGATCCAGCTCGATGCGAGCCTGCGCGACTTCGGCCCCGGCGCCGAGGACGCGCGCGCCGCGCTGCGCCGCTACACGGCGGCGGCGATCGCCTCCACGTGGCGGCAGGAACGGCCGCCGCCCGGCGACGACTATCCGCGCGTGCCGGGCGCGGGCGACGGCGAGCTCGAAAGCGTGCAGCTCGGCGCGCTGCTCGCCTCGGTGGGGCAGCGGATCGCGGGCTTCGAGCCGCACGGCCGCTATCAGGCCGCGCTCGAGGCGCGCCTGATCGATTTGTTCGCGCGCGTGCGCGACACGCGCTGGCGGCTGATCGAAGAGGCGCACGGCACGCTCTCGCGGCCGTTCTTCGCGATGCTCACGCTCTGGCTCATCCTGATCTTTCTGAGCTTCGGGCTGATCGCCCCGCGCAACGCGCTGGCCTTGGTGATGATCGCCTTGGGGGCGGTGTCGATATCGTCGTCGGTGTATGTGATCGTCGATCTCGATACGCCGTTTACCGGGCAGATCGTGATCCCCAGCGATTCGATGCGCGATGCGCTGGCCCATATGAATCGTCCGCTCGCACCGCAGGCGTTGCAGCCAGCGGGCTAATCGATCGTTTGTGCGTTCATGCGAAACGTTGCGCTAGACTCGCTCATCGATTCGAGCATGGAAAAGGAGGTGCCCGATGCTGCGCAAGAGCCTCAACGCGTCGCGGCTGCAGGAAGAAGTGAAGCGCCGGATTCACCGGTTGCAGGAAGTCGTCGATGACGGCGTGAAGATTGGCGTGCCGCGTCCGCAACTGGAGACGCCCGATCGCACGGGCTGCAACTGGACGATGCGCCATTTCGGCAACGCGGCGGGATTCGAGGCGAGCATCGCGGGTGTGCTCGCGCAAGTGCAGGCCGAGTACAACCTCGCAGCGCTGGCGGGGGAGGAGAGCGAGGCGCCGCCCGCGCCAGCCGATGATCCGTTCGGCGGCACGCACGCACCGGCGAGCGTCGATCCGTTCGGCGAGGCGAAGCCTGCGCCGGCAGCGAATCCGTTTGGCGAAGGCAACGCATCCAACGCCCCGAAGGCGGGCGCCGATCCGTTCGGCACGCCTTCGTCGCCGAAGGAAAGCGCCAGCGAACCGGCGCCGCACAAGCGCCCGGCCAATCCGTTCGGCGACTGACGCCGCCTCGTACGCTGTACTCGACACGAACCGCACGCCGCTTCTTGCGTCACGGCGTACGTCCGCTCGCGGCGTTCAGCTTTCTTCAGCGGCCTTGCGCGGGCGGCGTGCACGCGCCGTCGTCTTCCTAGGCGCTTTTTCCTTCTTTTTTTCGGGTTCGCGATCGGAGTCGGCTGGGGGCGCGGGTGGCTCCGTCACCTCGCGCGGCTCGGCCTGGGCTTCCTGCGCGGCGGGCTGGGCAGCCTTCTTGCGTGCGGGGCTCTTGCGCGACGCGGTCTTGCGCGCGCGCCGCGGTGCTTCGGGGGCTTGCTGCTCTTGATGCGCCTCGGCGCCGGGGTGTTCGGACGCGTCGCGCGGCGGCTGCCCGAAGAGCGGCATGTCGGCTGCGTGGTGCGCCGCGTCTTGCTCGTGTGCGCGCTCATGCGTGCGTTCACGTGCACGTTCATGCGCGCGCGCGCCGCGCGATCGCGTCTCGCCGGCCTCGGTGAAGAGCTCGCCGTTCGACATCGCAGCGCTGGTTTCAGACTCGCGCGTGGGCTCGAACTCGAACGACACATGCGCCTCGGCCGTTTCCTGAGTCTCGCGGATCTCGGTCGCTTCGTTTGTTTCGCTGGCTTCGCTCGCCTCGCGCGCCTGCTCGTGCCCATTCTCGCCCGCCGCAGCCGCACCACGGCCCCCGCGCCGGCCCTTGCGGCGCGAGCGTGCATCGTCCGCGCGCGGCGCCGCGGTTTCCTCCACGGGGCTCGCGGGCGCGGCGCTCGCCGGCTGGCTCGTGCGCGTCACATAGGTGCCCGACTTCTCGTCGCGGCCCACTTCGAGCAGGCCGCGCGCCTGCGCCTCTTCGAGCAGATTGCCGAACGCGCGAAAGCCGTAGCGCGCCTCGTTGAAGTCGGGGCGCCGCCGCTTGATCGCGCTCTTGAGCACCGAGGCCCAGATCTTGCCGCTGTCGCCGCGTTCGTAGCCGAGCGCGTCGAGCGTCTCCACCACGAGCGTGATTGCCCTGGACTTGCGCTCTTCGCCACGTTCTTCGCCGCGTTCCTCCGCGTTTTCGGCCGAGGCGCGCCGCTCGTCGCCGCCCTGGCGCTTCGCGTTCGCGCCGCCTTCGCCGCGCGCCTTGGCGCGCTCCTTTTGCTCGCGCATCAGTTCGCGCACGAGGTCGTCATAGAAGATGAACTCGTCGCAGTTCGCGACGAGCAGGTCCGAGGTCGAATGCTTCACGCCCACGCCGATCACCTTCTTGGCGTTCTCGCGCAGCTTGGAGACGAGCGGCGAGAAGTCGGAGTCGCCGCTCACGATCACGAAGGTGTCGACGTGCGACTTCGTATAGCAGAGATCGAGCGCGTCCACGACGAGCCGGATATCGGCGGAATTCTTGCCCGACTGGCGCACGTGCGGAATCTCGATGAGCTCGAAGCTCGCTTCGTGCATCGACGCCTTGAAGCCCTTGTAGCGCTCCCAGTCGCAATAGGCCTTCTTCACGACGATGCTGCCTTTGAGCAAGAGCCGCTCGAGCACGGGCTTGATATCGAAGCGGTCGATCTTCGCGTCGCGCACGCCGAGCGCGACGTTCTCGAAGTCGCAAAAGACCGCCATGCTGACGTTTTCCTGGGGGGAGGCCATGTGATTCGTTCGTTCCATCTACAGTTCGAACGCACATGATAGCCCCTTGCCGCGACGCGGGCGGAAAACACGGGCCGCCACCATGCATGCGCACATATCGGCGCTCGCATGGCGTTCATCTGCGGCGGCCGCTGGACAGCGCTCGCGCATGTGTGCAGGACCTTAGTTCATTTGGACGATGCCCGTGTTTTAACGGCAGATCAGCATCGCTTTTCACGCGTTTGTCACATGGCGTACCTAACCTTGCGCGCTTCGAACGAGGCGTACCGGCGCGCATTCACCCACAAAGAATCCCACAACAACTCCACAAACAGAGGACTTCCATGGCTCTACGCTTCAGGGGCAAGCTTTGGGCGCTTTACGCGTCCGTTTTTGGCGCGCTTTGCGCGGCGCTCTTCGCGAGCGCGTGCGGTTCATCGTCGTCGGCCGCGACTGGCCAGCAGCAAATCCGTCACGTCTTCGTCATCACGCTCGAAAACGAGAACTACGCGAGTACCTTCGGCGCGAGCACGAAGGCGCCGTATCTGGCCCAGACCCTCGCTTCGCAGGGGGCGCTCGTGCAGAACTACTACGGCACGGGCCACGTGAGCCTCGACAACTACCTCTCCATGCTGAGCGGCCAGGCGCCCACCCAGCAAACCGATAACGACTGCCCGACCTACGACGACTACAACCTGAGCGGGACAACGTCCGATGGCCAGGCGATCGGCACGGGCTGCGTGTTCCCGGCGAGCATCAAGACGCTGCCCGACCAGCTCAAGGCGGCGGGCTTCACGTGGAAGGGCTACGAAGAGGACATGGGCAACGACCCGTCGCGCGAAGCCGCCACCTGCGGCCACCCGGCGCTGAACACCGCGGACCTCACGCAGCGCGCCGAGGCGCCGAGCGCGGCCGTGCCGCAAGGCGACCAGTACGCGACGCGCCACAATCCGTTCATGTACTTCCACTCGATCATCGACTCGCCCGACTGCGGGACGAACGTCGTGAACCTGGAAAAGCTGCAGAGCGATTTGCAGTCGATCGCGAGCACGGCCAACTTCAACTTCATCACGCCGAACCTCTGCGACGACGGCCACGACTCGCCCTGCGTGAGCGGCGAGCCGGGCGGCCTGACGAGCGCAAACGCGTTCCTGGAGAAGTGGGTGCCCATCATCACGGCGTCGCCGGCGTTCAAACAGGACGGACTCCTGATCATCAATTTCGACGAGAGCAGCTACGCGAGCCAGACGCTGGACACGAGTTTGAGCCCGGCTACGCTGACGCTGACCTATTCGGGCGGCACCTGCTGCAGCGAGCAGCCGGGGCCGAACCTCGCGCCGTTTCCGCAATCGCAGGCGTATGGCTCGGTGCCGGCCAGCTCGATTCCGGGGTTGCCGGCCTCGCTCGGCAATATCTCGCTCGTGATGACGAAGGCGAACTACGGCGGCGACCAGACCGGCGCGGTGATGATCTCGAAGTTCATCAAGCCGGGCACGGTCTCGACGGTGGCGTACAACCACTATTCGATGCTCAAGAGCATCGAGGACATCTTCGGCCTCAGTCATCTCGGCTATGCGGGGCAGGCGGGGCTCGCGGGCTTCGGCAACGACATCTTCACGAACCTGTAAGCGCATGATGACCTGTTTCTCGACCCGGACCGCGGCCGGGAGTGCGGTCCGGTCGGCGCGTGGCGCCGTCAAGGCCGCGCTCGCCGCGGGAGCTACTGTCAGCGTCACTGCTGGAACGTTCGCGGCGGTGGCGGCTGTTGTCGCCGTCGTGACCTTGAGCACACCGGACGCCGCCCATGCGCAGGTCCAGCGCATCCCGTCGCCGGCGGCGGCCCCGCAAGCCATCGCCAGGCCCGTCTATAGCGACGCGGCGGCGCTCGGCAAGCTGCTGTTCTACGATCCGTCGCTCTCGGCGTCGGGGCGCATGTCCTGCGCGAGCTGCCATAGCCCCGCGCATGCCTACGGGCCGCCGAACGGTCTTGCCGCACAGCTCGGCGGCGCCGATCTGCGCTCGCAGGGCACGCGCGCCGTGCCGACGCTGCGCTACGTGCTCGACCGCACGCCGATCTGGACGCACGTGCAGGCGGCGAGCCTCGGCGAGCGCTTCGAGGACGACGACGCGCCCGCGGGCGGCTTCGGCTGGGACGGCCGTTTCAACCGGCTGCGCGACCAGGCCACGTTCCCGCTTTTCAATCCCGGCGAAATGGCGAACCGCGACGCCGCCGCGGTCGTCGCGAAGCTCGCGCGCGCACCGTACGCGGCACGCTTCAAGCAGGTCTTCGGCGAGACGGTATTCGACTCGCCGCAGGCGGCGCTGAGCGAGGCCATGACGGCCATCGAGCGCTACGAGCTCGAAGAGCCCGACTTTCATCCGTACACGAGCAAGTTCGATGACTACCTTGACGGCAAGGCGCAACTCACGGCGAGCGAGTTGCGCGGCAAGAAGCTCTTCGACGATCCCAACGGCGGCAATTGCGCGTCGTGTCATATCGACCAGCCCGGCGCGAACGGCGCGCATCCGCTCTTCACGGATTTCCAGTTCGAGGCGCTTGGCGTGCCGCGCAATCCGGAGCTGCGCGTCAATCGCGATCCGGCGTACTACGACGAGGGACTATGCGGGCCGTTGCGCCACGATCTCGTTGCGGACCCAACGATGTGCGGCCTGTTCAAGACGCCCACGCTGCGCAACGTGGCGACGCGCGCAGTGTTCTTTCACAACGGGCGCTTTCATACGCTGCGCGACGCGCTGCGTTTCTATGTCGAGCGCGACACGAATCCGGAGAAGTGGTATCCGCGCGATCGTCAGGGCCAGGTCGTGAAGTTCGACGACTTGCCGCCGGCCTTGCGCCGCAACGTCGACGTCACCGACGCGCCGCTGACCAGCAAGCGCGGCGGCAAGCCGGTCTGGAACGCGCGCGATATCGACGACGTGATCGCCTTCCTGAAGACGCTCGACGACGGCTATCGCCCAGCCGCGCAGCCGGCGCGCGCGCCGATGCCTCAAGCGGGCCGCGCGGCCGGCGGCGCGTAGCCGAGCAGGGCGCTCGCGGCGGCCGCTTCGCGGCGCAGCGCGTCGGCCACGGGGGCGGCGGGCGAGGCGTCGAAGCCGCCCGTTGCGCCGAGCGCCGTGAGCACGGCGCAGAGCCGGCCGCTGTGATCGAAGAGCGGTGCGGACACGGCGCTGATGCCCTTGAGGTTCGTGTCCTTCACGCTCGTGCAGCGGTGCGTTTGCAGTTCGGCCTGCACCGCGCGGCGCAGGGCGTCGACCGGGGTGCGGGCCGGGGTTTCGCTGGCATCTAGCAGCGCGCGCAGCGCGGGCGCCGCTTGCGCGAATTCGTCCTGCGCCAGCGCGAGCACGCGCGAGTCGTCGAGCAGCCCGAGAAAGACGCGGCCCGTGGACGACCACAACAGCGACATCACCGACCCCACGCGCACATTCACCGTGACCGGCAGCCCCGGCTCCTCGAAGCGGACGATGGTGGGCCCCATGTTGCCCATCACGGCGACGAACGAAGTCACTTCGAGCGCCTCGCGCAGCCGCACGAGCGCGGACTCGGCCGCGCGCACGGGATCGGCCTGACGCATGGCGGCCACGCCGATCATGATCGCTTCGGTGCCGAGCAGATATTGCTGCGTCGCGCTGTCCTGCGCGACGAGCCCTTCCTCGATGAGACTCACGAGATAGCGATGCACCTTGGCGGGGCTCTCGCCCACATGGCCCGCGAGCGCCGAAAGGCTCGCCCGGCCGCCCAGACGCGCGAGCCCCTTGAGCACGGCCATGCCGGTCTGCGCGGACTGTACGCGCTGGCGGCGCTCGCGCGTGACGGCGCTGGCGGGTGCGCCGGCTTGAGTGCCGGCTGGCGCGGGCGTCGCCGATGCGGTCTTTTTGATCATTGAGCGATCCTGTTGACGCTGCCGCGCCGTGCGCGTGACAGCTTGCGTGGAGGTTAACCCCAATCTTGGCGTTACGCAATGCGTACTAGAGTTACGCAAAGTGACATGCGCGCAAGCAGGCAGGAGGCGACACCATGAGCGAGACACGAGGCGATACAACAGTACCCACCCCCGATTCCCGGCCCCAAGGCGCGGCGGACGGGCGCTGCCCCTTTTCCCGTTCGACGCAAGCGGCCCCGGACGCTCAAGCCGCCCGCTGCCCGGTGAGCGCGAACGCGGCGGCGTTCGACCCGTTCAGCGACGGCTACCAGCAGGACCCGCCCGAGTACGTGCGCTGGGCGCGCGAGCAGGAGCCCGTGTTCTTCAGCCCGCAACTGGGCTACTGGGTGGTCACGCGCTACGACGACATCAAGGCGATCTTCCGCGACAACCTCACGTTCTCGCCCTCCATCGCGCTCGAAAAGATCACGCCCACGGGCCCCGAAGCCAATGCGGTGCTCGAATCGTATGGCTACGCGATGAACCGCACGCTCGTGAACGAAGACGAGCCCGCGCACATGCCGCGCCGCCGCGTGCTCATGGAGCCGTTCACGCCCGAGCAGTTGAGGCGCCACGAACCCATGGTGCGGCGTCTCGCGCGCGAATACGTCGACCGCTTCATCGACGCGGGCCGCGCCGATCTCGTCGACGAAATGCTCTGGGAAGTGCCGCTCACGGTGGCGCTGCATTTTCTCGGCGTGCCCGAGGAAGACATGGACATGCTGCGGCGCTACTCGATCGCGCACACGGTCAACACATGGGGACGCCCGCGTCCCGATGAGCAGGTGGCAGTGGCGCACGCGGTGGGCAACTTCTGGCAGTTCGCGGGCAAGGTGCTCGACAAGATGCGCCGCAATCCCGAGGGCCCCGGCTGGATGCAATACGGCATCCGCAAGCAGCAGGCGCATCCCGAAGTCGTCACGGACTCCTATCTGCATTCGATGATGATGGCCGGCATCGTGGCCGCGCACGAGACCACGGCGAACGCCACGGCCAATGCCATGAAGCTGTTGCTGCAGCATCCGCGCGCGTGGCGCGAGCTCTGCGAAGACCCGAGCCTGATCCCGAACGCGGTGGAGGAATGCCTGCGCCACAACGGCTCGATCGCGGCGTGGCGGCGGCTCGCGACGAAGGACGTGCAGATCGGCGGCATCGACATTCCGGCGGGCTCGAAGCTCCTGATCGTGACGTCGTCGGCGAATCACGACGAGCACCATTTCGCCGATGCCGACCTGTTCGACATCCGCCGCGACAATGCGAGCGATCACGTCACGTTCGGCTATGGCGCGCACCAGTGCATGGGCAAGAACCTCGCGCGCATGGAGATGCAGATCTTCCTCGAAGAATTCACGCGGCGTCTGCCGCATATGCGTCTTGCCGGGCAGACGTTCACCTACGTGCCCAATACATCGTTTCGGGGTCCCGAGCATCTGTGGGTCGAATGGGATCCGGCGCGCAACCCCGAGCGCGTGAATCCCGCGTGGCTGGGTGCGCAAACGCCGGTGCCGGTCCGTATCGGCGAGCCGTCGTCGCATGCGCTGAGCCGTCCCGTGGTGGTCGAGCGCGTGGACACCGTGGCGCAAGACATCGTGCGGCTGCGTCTCGCCGCGCCCGAGGGCGCGACGCTGCCGCGCTGGGCGCCCGGTGCGCATATCGACGTGGAATGCGGCGAGTATGGCAAAGGCAGTGGCAAAGGCGTTGGCAAAGGTAGCGGCGGCGCGCTGTCGCGCCAGTATTCGCTGTGCGGCGACCCTGCCGATACCTCCGCGTTCGAGATCGCGGTGCTGCGCGAAGCGCAGGGCCGCGGCGGCTCCGCATGGGTCCACGACACGCTGCGCGAAGGCATGCGGCTGAGGATTCGCGGGCCGCGCAATCATTTCCGTCTCGACGAGCAACGCGAGGCGGGGCACCGCGCCATTTTCATCGCGGGCGGCATCGGCATCACGCCGATCAGCGCGATGGCGCGCCGCGCGCGCGAACTCGGCATCGACTACGAACTGCACTACAGCGGCCGCTCGCGCCGGACCATGGCGTTCGTCGCGGAGCTTGCGCAACTGCATGGCGAACGGCTGCGCCTCTATGTCTCCGATGAAGGCACGCGCAACGATTTCGGCGCGCTGCGCGTGGACGGGCACACGCGCGTCTACGCGTGCGGCCCGGCGCGCATGCTCGATGCGCTGCAGGCCGCGAGCGCCGCGTGGCCCGAAGACGCCTTGCGCATGGAGCACTTCGCCGCGCGCGCCGGCCAGCTCGATCCGGCGAACGAACACGGCTTCGAAGTCGAACTCAAGGATTCGGGCGTCGTGCTCGAGGTGGGCGCGGACCAGACCGTGCTCGACGCGCTGCGCCGCGCGAATATCGACGTGCAGAGCGATTGCGAAGAAGGCCTGTGCGGCTCATGCGAGGTGCGCGTGCTGGCGGGCGAGATCGATCATCGCGACGTGGTGCTCACGCGCGCCGAGCGCGAGGCGCAGACGCGCATGATGACCTGCTGCTCGCGCGCGAAGGGCAAACGGCTGATACTCGAGCTTTAGGCAAACGGGCGAAGCCGGATCGCGGGTCGCCACGGAGGATTGCAGTGTCTCAATCAGAACCGGAAGTCCCTCAAACGCCGCCGCTCGAAGCGTGGCTCGACAAGACCGAAACGCTGACCGACGAGATCACGTCGTTCCCGCTGCGCGCGCTCGCGGCGACGCTCGATCGCGATGCGCCCGGCGACGTCGTGCCGCCGCTGTGGCACTGGCTCTATTTCCTGCCCGTGGCGCCGCTCGCCCAGGTGGGCGCGGACGGCCACCCGAAACGCGGCGGCTTCCTGCCGCCCGTTGCCTTGCCGCGCCGCATGTGGGCGGGCGGCCGCTTCACGTTCCACGCGCTGCTGCGCGCGGGCGAAACGGCGCAGCGCACCTCGACGATCGCGAGCATCGAAGACAAGACCGGGCGCAGCGGCCGGCTCGTGTTCGTGACGGTCCAGCATCGCTACGAATCGGCGGACGCGCTGTGCATCGAGGAGGAGCACGACATCGTCTATCGCGACGTCCCGCAGCCCGGCGCGAGCGCGCTGAAGCCTGTCGCGGCTCCTGCAGGCCATACGTGGTCGCGCACGCTCGTGGCCGATCCTGTGCTGCTGTTCCGCTATTCTGCGCTCACCTTCAACGGTCATCGGATTCACTACGATTTCCCGTACGTCACGCAGGAGGAGGGCTATCCGGGGCTCATCGTCCATGGTCCGCTCATCGCCACGCTGCTGCTCGATCTCGTGCACCGCGAGCGCCCGGACGCGACGCTCGCTTCGTTTGCGTTTCGCGCCGTGCGTCCCACGTTCGGCGGCAATGCGTTCACGCTGTGCGGCAAGCCCGCTGAAGACGGCCGCTCGGTCGAGCTCTGGGCCAAGGACCACGAAGGCTATCTGACGATGCAGGCCAGCGCGACCTTCGCCTGAAGCCGACCACTATCGAACGAAGGTGCCCGCATGGGCACCGTATCAGTGCTGCTGCGCAGAGGATTTTTTGCCGATGAAGCGCAGCGCGAAGCGCACGAGCTTCGGCATGGTCTCCGGGCGCAGCAGGCGCGTATCGTAGCCCGAGAAGCGCCGGTCGTTTTCTTCCAGACACAGACGCATGAGTTCGGGCACGCTGATGTCGATGTCCGAGACCGACTGCGCGCCGTTCACCGTGAAGTTGTTGTCTTGCTGCTGCTCGTTGCCGTCGGCATCCATCGTGCGCGCGAGGCCGATGCGCTCCCAGCCCAGAAGCACCCACACGCGCGCCACTTTCAGCTCGAAGCGCACGCGCCGCCACCACGACAGCCGCGCGCGGTGCCACGCGATCCAGTTCGCGAACAGCAGGATATGGCGGCACTCCTCCTGCATCACGGGCTCGAACGTGTCGATCAATTCGGGCGGGAAAAGCCCCGAGCGCTTCGCGACTTCGAAGAGCCCGAACGCGAAGAAGCTGTCCACGCATTCGCTATAGCCCGTCACGAGATAGGCCCACTCGGCGTCCCTGGGAAACACATAGGGCGGCTCGTTCGCGAGCGTGATGCCATAGGCTCGCACCATGCGCGAAAGCACTTCCTTGTGGCGGTTTTCTTCCCAGGCGTTGAGCGCGAGCGCGGCGCGCATGTCGGCGTCCTCGACCGTCGCGGCGTAGGCCGCCATGCGCAGGCGCGCCTTGCCCTCGGTCTGCACCGCGATGTCCCAGATCGGCAGCTCGACGATGCGCTTGAGCGCCGCGGGCTCGAGCGTCGGCCATTCGAGCACCGAAGGCCGGTAGGGGTTGAAGGTCTCGCGGAACATGCGGCACGCTTCGCGGCGATGCGCGTCGGAACCGGGCGTGAGCGGACCGCTTTCGCGGCCCGTCCAGTGGCGCGTGTTGTGCTCGGCGGCGTCGAGCGTCGCGCGGTCGGGGCGCTCGCCAGGCAGTTGCGGCGCGCTGAAATCGGGAATCCACTGCGCCGTGTCGAAAGTGTCGAGTACCTGATCGTCCATCTGAAGCCTCTCCAGGCAAGGCTTGTAGCGGTGGTCGGGTGGGCTGGCCGTAGCGGCGGGCGAGGCAAGGTTGTCATCGATGCGCCGCGGGCGCGTCGGGGTGGGCGTCGTCCGCGCCGGGCGCCGGGTCATCGGCATGCGTCACATGGGTGCCGCATTGATTGCAGAACGGGAAGAACGCGAAATTGCGCGCGCCGCACTTGCAGACTTCGAAGAGCCGCAGCCCGCAATGAATGCAGAACGAGACCTGATCGCCGCCCAGATGCCATGGCTTGTCGCAAGACGGGCACAGCTTCTTCTGATAAGCGCCGATGGCCTTTTCGTAGACCACGGCGCGGGCGCGCTCGCTCTGGCTCTGCTGCATTTCGGCGCGCTTGCGCTCGACGTAGCGCTGGAACGCCCGCAGCATGTAGAGCCCCGCGAACACTGTGAGCGCAATGCCGACGAGCACGCGCACGTAGCCGCCGAAATCGGGCAGATACGGCACGAGCTCGACGAAGAACGCGCAGAGTGCAAAGAGGCCGAAGCCATAGATGAACGGCCAGTAGCGGCTTTTGCGGTGACGGATGAACAGCCAGAGGGCGACGAGCAGGATCGGCAGCGTGAGCGCGAGGCGCCAGCCGAACACCGTGAGTTCGTAGCGCCGCTCGGCGGCGGCGTAGCGCGCGTCGGCCGCGCTCTGCAGGCGCGCGAGCTGGGCGTTCAGTTGCTCGCTGCGGGCATCGAGCGCGCGTTGCTGGTCGGCGAGTGCGTCGCGCCGGCGCTGCCAGTCGATCGTGCTCGCCTGGAGCAGGTCGAGCTTGCGCGTGCGCGCGAGCAGCTCGATGTCGTTGCGGTTGTCGCCCGTGGCCGTGCGCGTGGCGATCCAGTTGCGCAGGCTCTCCTGGGCGTCGCGATAGTCGCTGTTCGCACGGTCGTACGCGGCGCGCAGCGTCTGCGCCTTGTCGTCGAGCGCGCTGCGCTGGCGCTCGATGTCGCGCGTTTGCGCTTCGAGCGGCGCGACGGCCGCGTTGTCGACGAATTGCTCGGCGCGTGGCGGTCCGCCCTGCGGCGCGAACATGAGGTCGCGGATCACGAGGCTGCCGAGCATGTCGAGGAACATCGCGAACACGATGGCGACGATCCACGAGGCGACCTGCAGCAGGCGGGCGGGCCGCGAGTAAGCCTGACTGGTGTTCATGGGCAAGAGGAGCGTGAAGGAACGATTGCAGCCGGCACCGACGTGCCGCCGCGAGGCCACGTGGCGTGGGTCGCGTGAAGGCATTGTAAGACGTGCGGCGCGGCGGGCACGCCGTGTGCGGCCAGGCGCCCCTTTCGTCGGCTGTGCGATCGTGCGGGGCGCGCGGGGAGGCGGGAGGGAGATTCTAGTGAGGCGCGGAAAAGGCGATCCGCGTTACATGAGGCGATATCGGTAAAGCGCCGCGTACCGCACGCGGCGCCGCGCTTCAGCGCAATTGCGCGAACGCGATGAAGAGCACCATGCCGCCGATCGCGCCGTCGAGCACGCGCCACGCGCCGGCGCGCCGGAACAGCGGGGCGAGCGCGCGCGCGCCGTAGCCGAGGCCCACGAACCACACCGCGCTCACGCACATCGCGCCGATCGCGAACGCGAGCCGGCTGCCTTGCGGCTCGCGCGCGCCGGCCGTGCCGATCAGCAGGAAGGTGTCGAGATAGACGTGCGGATTGAGCCAGGTGAACGCGAGCGTCATCAGCATGATCGGCCAGGCGCGCTGCGCGCTCGCATCGGGGGAGCCCGCCGTTTCGAGCACGGCGTGCGTGGGCTTCACCGCGCGCCGCAGCGCGCCGATGCCGAACCACACGAGCCACGCGAGCCCCACATAGAGCACGAGATGCACGAAGGTGGGGTAGCGCTCGACGAGGGCCGACGCGCCGCCCACGCCCGCGCCGATCAGGATGAAATCGGAGAGGGCGCACAGCAGCACGATCTTGCCGACGTGCGAGCGCTGAATGCCCTGGCGCAGCACGAAGGCGTTCTGTGCGCCGATGGTGACGATGAGCGAGGCGCAGAGCGCCGCGCCGTGCGAAAAAGCGAGCCAGTTCATGATGGTTATGCGTTCGGTAGCTGAAATGGGGAGCAAAGCGCGATGCGCTGCCGTGAGCACGTCCTGCGGGTGCTGAGGATGTGGCGGCAGGCGTCTCGACAGAAGCACTAAACGGCGCTAGTCTGCCGCTGGGGCTCGATTAAGCAAAGCTCATTTTGTTAAACCAGATTAAGGAACGCTAATGCTCGACTACGCGCTGCTCGACGCGCTCGCCGCCGTGGTGCGGCATGGATCGTTCGACCGCGCGGCCGGCGCGCTCAACGTCACGCCTTCGGCGGTCTCGCAACGCGTGAAGCTGCTGGAGGAGCGCGTGGGCGCCGTGCTCGTGAAGCGCGGCCAGCCTTGCGTGGCCACGGCGGCGGGCGCGCTGCTGTGCCGCCACACCGAGCGCGTGCAATTGCTCGAAGCGGAGCTGGGCGGCGGCATGCCCACGATCGCGGGCGCGCTTGACGCATCGCGGCCCACGCTGCGCGTCGCGGTCAACGACGACAGCGTGGGCACCTGGTTCATCGACGCCGTGGCGGGCTTTTGCGTCGAGCGAGGCATCCTGCTCGATCTCGTGATCGACGACCAGGACCATACCGCGCAGCGCATGCGCGACGGCAGCGTGCAGGGCGCGGTGACGACCCAGGCCGAGCCCGTGCAGGGCTGCCGCTCGACGCGCCTTGGCCGCATGCGCTACCTCGCGGTCTGTTCGCCGGCGTTTTTCGAGCGCTATTTCGCCGAAGGGGTGGGGCGCGAGGCGCTGCGTCGCGCGCCGTGCGTGGAGTTCAACCCGAAGGATCAACTGCAAAAGCGCTTCGTGCGGCGCATCACGCGCGCGCAGGTGGACGCGCCGCTGCACTGGATTCCGCACGTGGCGGGCTTTCTGCGCTGCTGCGTGAGCGGGCTAGGATGGGGCATGTGCCCCGAGCGCATGATCGCGCCGCACCTCGCGCGCGGCGAGCTCGTCGAGCTCACGCCGGGGCGCACCCTCGACGTCGAGCTCTATTGGCAGAGCTGGCGTCTGTCGATTGGCTGGCTCGACGATTTCGGCGCGATGCTCAAGCGGCGCGCGGCCGAATTCCTCGATCAAGGGCGCGGGGCCTGAACCGCGCGCGAGGCAGGCCCGCTTCGGCAAACTGGTTCGTTGCGCTGCCAACGGAATGCACGCTTTACGCGAGTTTGCTTCCCATTCACGGGAACTTTGGATATCCATTGAATCGCCAATTTTCTGGCCGGGAATCGTCGGGGCTATTGCACGCGCTTCGCCAATTTGGTGCATTCGAGTGGGATGCATTCGATCGTGACAAAACGGCTAAAGCGCAATTTATTTTCGATTAATACTTGATGAAATAGAGGCCGGTCTCGAAACTCTGTACTCCGGGGATGCGCATGCCGTGTGCGACAATTCCTCGCGTCCCGGACGACCCGCATGATGTGAAATCCCAATATGCATATGTCACGGAGCCGTCATGCGTTTCATTGATTGGACGACAGCGGCCAGTCTGCGCGCAACTGCCCCCGGCTGGGCACAACGCCTGCTGGGGCCGATTGGGCGTAGTGCAGCGCCGGTGGGTCGCATGCCTTTGCATGACGCGCAATAGTATTGCTAATGCCTTGTTGTCTTACACGCCGGACCTTGGGTCCGGTTATTTTTTCCTGGCAGAAAATGTTAAAGATCAACAAATCGGCAAAAAAGTGATGCGAGTAAATGTAAAGAAACCAGCATTGCTGTCTTACAATTACGCCTGAAAGTCCGATGGCTTCATTTGTCACGCATCCGGCATTATCGTGTGAGTATTCAGTTTTTTCTGTGGACTGCGAGAATCGCACGCTATAATCCGGACGTGGCAGAGTGCTTATTCGACCGGCATATTTGAATCGTTTCCACGTGCACGAGGTGCATTATGACGAAATTAGATACCGGCAGCGCATGGCAACAAACCATTGATCTTCTGTCCGCTGCCTCGGAGCCTTTTAGCCCGAGCGGCGAGCCCGATGGCATCAGGAGTTGCAAACCGGTACCCATCACACGCGGCGCATCGGAGGCGGCCAATCGGCGCCGCGCGACCGTGCGTTCGTGGGATGCGCAGGGCATCACCTTGATCCGGCGTCATGATCCGGAAAGCATCACTGTCTGCTGGAGCGACGCCACGTATGGGCGCTACTCCGACCAGTTGTGGCGGGTTTGCACCGCACGCCGCAGCGCGGTGTGTGCGTTGACCGGCGAGAAGATCCGCCGCGGCGACGCCGTATTCCGCCCGAGTCCGAACCGCCGCCATCGCCCGGCCAACGCCGACGCGATGATCCTCGCGAGCAAGCTGGACGCCTTTCCCAGCGGCGTCGTGGCCGCGCGTCTCGACGAGGCGCTTGCGGCTTAGGCGTTGGCATAAAAGCAACCTCTGGGTTGCAGCGGCCGCTCCGCTGTTCGAGCCTGCATCGAATGTTCGATGCGGGCGGTTGTGCTTTTATCGCTTCCGCTAGCCGGTTCAGTGCTTTTCCCCGCCTGGCGCATCGCCCGGCGCGTTCCGCAAGACATCCCAAACCCTGTTTCAACGCCAGCCGGCGTGGCGCGAGCGTGGCAGGCCGGCCGCGCCGGATGCCATGCATCGCGGCGCTTCGCCATTTGCTCGCGTCTTTGCGTCTTTCTTTTCGTTCGGGAAGGGTGACGCGCTCGGGTGCGCGCGCCGCCGGCCCGTTTCCGGGCCAGCCCGCGCCGCACTCAAGCCGCTTTCGGCCGCCTTCAGGCGTCGTCAGGCGCCTTCGGCCGTCTTGTCGCCGGTGGTTTCCTCTTCGAGCGCGTCGCGCGTCTCGGGCATGACGAGCCACACCATCAGCACCGCCGCCGCGCCCGCCGCGGCGAGGCCGAGGAAGCTCACGGTATTGCCGAAGTGGTCGGCGACAAAGCCCGCGAGCCCCGTGGAGAGCGTGGCGCCAATGCCCGCCGATAGCCCGAACAGCCCAATGCAGAGGTTGTAGCGCCCCTTGCCGCCCGCCACGTCGGCGGCGATGAGCGGCAGCATCACGCCGAACACGGCGGCCGAGAGGCCGTCGAGCATCTGCACCGGCACGAGGAAGTACGGGTTGCCGACCGCGGCGAACAGCAGCGCGCGCAGCGGCAGGGCGCTGAAGCCGAGAATCAGCACCGGCCTGCGGCCCCAGTGCTGCGCGGTGCGGCCCACCCACGGCGACATCAGCGCGACGATCGCCTGCGGCACGATGATGCACGCCGCGATCACGAGCTGGACGTTGTCGCCCATGCCGGCCGTCACTTCGCCCGCCGCGAGGTTCAGCATCGCGGCGTTCGAGAGGTGGAACAGCACCACGCAGGCCGCGAAGGTCAGCATGCGTTTGTCGCGCAGCAGATCGAAAATGGTCTCGCGCGGCTCGTCCGCGAGCGTTGCCTGCGCGGCCTTGCCGGCTTTCAGCGGCCGGGGCGCGTTGGCGTGCTTGTCGTACTCGATCATCGCGAGCGCGACGAGCGCGGGCAGCGCGAGCGCCCCCGTGAGCCAGAACACGGCGCGCGGCGAGACGTATTCGCCGCACAGCCCCATCAGGCCTGCCGCGACGGCGCTGCCGATCGAGGCCCAGCGCGCGTTGCGCCCGAGCCGGTCGCCGAGGTTCTGCCGGCCCACGAGCGCCAGCGCGAGCGCCGCCATGGCCGGCACGAGCATGCAGCTCGCGAAGCCGTGGAAGACTTCGGCGGCCATCACGGGCACGACGGTCGGGCTCGAGGCGAGCAGCACCGCCGAGAGGATGATCGCGATGATCGCCCAGGCGGCGGCGGCTTTCTTGTTGCGCAGGGCGTCCACGGCTGCGCCGCCCGGCACCTGGCTCACCATGGCGCTGATCGTGCCCACCGAGAGCGCGAGGCCGATCTCGCCCTGGGTCCATTTGTGCGAGGCGAGATACGAGGCGATGAACGGGCCGAAGCCGGTCTGCACGTTCGCGACGAAAAAGTTCAGCCAGTCGAGCGCGCGCACGCTGCGCAGACTGGGCGTGGGATGCGTCGTACCTGTCATTGGGCACCGCGCGCAGGAGCTGCGGGAGCGGCCGGCCCCGCGGCGGCGGGGCTGACGGCCCGCACGGGCTGATCGTTCGCATAGGCGGGCGAGGCGTCGATCTGCTGGTCGCTCATCTCGAGCTGGGCTTCGAGCGCATTGTTCTTCGTGACGAAGTGCAGCGCCGACCAGTCCGCGGCGATGGTGCGGCGCTTTTCCAGCGTGCCGCTCACGTCGAGCACGACCGCGAGCGGGTCGGCGCTGCCGTCGAGCAGCACGTCCACCACGCGGCCCACCTTCGCGCCGTTGGCGCGCTCGACGTCGGCATCGAGCATCGGCAGGCGCGTCGGGCTGGCCTCGGAGGTGCCGGGCTGCGGCGCGCCGGGCTTGGGCCGGTCGGGGATCTGCAACTGGGCCGGCGTGAGCGCGAGCGTGATGGCGGGCGTCTTCGGCTGCGTGTTGACGCGCACGGCGCCCCACGGGAAGTTGGCCTTGCGGTCGCCCACGCCCATGAAACCCTGCAGGTTCACGACCACTTCCTGCGGCTTGCCGCCGGGGCCGGCGACCATGTCCACGGCGCGGCCCACGACCTTGCCGTCGGGCTTTTGCACTTCACTGTCGAGCAGCGTGCGGAAGGTGCCGCGCACGATGGTGTGCATCTGCACGAGCGGGGCCGGGGCGGGCGCGGCGGGCGCGCTCGCGGGCGCAGGCGGCGGCGGTGCGGGGCGGGGACGGCGGATGGGCGCGGGGCGCGGCTTCTTCGGCGCGGGTTTCGCAGTCGTCTCGGCCGGCTCGCTCGCGACCTCGGGCGCGGAGGCGGCCTCGGGCTCGCTCGCGGGAGCCTCGGGCTCGCTCGCGGCGAGGGACTCGTCGACGATGGGCGCGGGCGGCTGGGCTGACTGGAACAGGCTGCAGCCCGACAGCGCAATCAGGACGAGCAGGGCGAGGGCGTGCTGCAAGGTTAGAACGGGACGTGCGAAACCGCCTCTCATCAACAGAAACTCCAGGAGCGGCCGGCGCGTGGCGCACGGCGAGGGGAAAACCGGGTCGGGGTGCGTGAGAGTTTAACCCGCATGGGGCCCGGTTCCGGCTCAAACCGGCCCAATCCAGCTCAAACGGCTGCTAATCCGCTGACAAAACACCTGGCGCCGTGTCGACGGGGCGTGTCCGGAGCGGCGGTTTTCCCCCGCGCGACCTGCCGGGAGCCGCGCGGGCGCCCCCGGGAGGCACCGGGGTAAACGCGAGGCCCGGTGGTGCGTCGCGCCTTGTGTACGGCGATATAAGCGTCGCGGCATGACCTCAATGTGTTTCGCGCGATGGGAGCATAAGTCGCGTTCGCCTAACCTTCGACCCTGTAAAAAGATGTCAAAAAAATGAATGGGTATAGCGCGTCGCAAGACGCGCCTGGCTGGCGTCGACACCCCTAGTCAATCCAGACGAGACGAACCTGATGGCGGATCCGCACATGAAACGCGGACCGTTTCAGCCCGCTGATAAAGGAGGCACTCACCATGATCGAACCCCACGCACAGCCGCTGGCCGACGTTGCCAATGCTGCGATCCGCGAGGGCGACGCCGTCGACGCCATTGGCGCCGCCGGTTTCCTCGACCGTTATTTCGACATTGCCGCACGCGGCAGCTCGGTGCGCCAGGAGGGCATCGCCGGCATCACCACCTTCCTTGCGATGGTGTATTCCGTGTTCGTCGTGCCGGGCATGCTCGGCAAGGCGGGCTTCGACACCAGCGCGGTCTTCGTCGCCGTGTGTCTGACCACGGCGTTCGGCTCGCTGCTGATGGGCCTGTGGGCGCGCCTGCCGATCGCCATCGGCTGCGCGATCTCGCTGACCGCGTTCACCGCGTTCGGCCTCGTGCTCGGCAAGGGCCTCAAGCCCGAAGTCGCGCTCGGCGCCGTGTTCCTGATGGGCCTCGTGTTCACGGGCATCTCGGTCACCGGCGTGCGCTCCTGGATCCTGCGCAACCTGCCGCACGGCATCGCGCACGGCACGGGCATCGGCATCGGGCTGTTCCTGCTCCTGATCGCGGCCAACGACGTGGGCCTCGTCATCAAGAATCCGGGCGCCGGTCTGCCGGTCACGCTCGGCCATATCACCGCGCTGCCCGCGATGCTCTCCGTGGTCGGTCTCGCCGCGATCTTCGGCCTCGTACGCCGCCGCGTGCCGGGCTCGATCCTGATCGTGATCGTCGCGATCTCGGCGCTCGGCCTCGCCATCGATCCGGCCGTGACCTACCACGGTGTGTTCGCGTGGCCGTCGCTCTCGAGCCCGGGCCATGCCTCGCTGATCGGCGCGATGGACATCAAGGGCGCGCTCTCGCTCGCCGTGCTGCCCAGCGTGCTCGCGCTCGTGATGACCGCCGTGTTCGACGCCACCGGCACGATCCGCGCTGTGGCCGGCCAGGCGGGC
Source organism: Paraburkholderia sp. J63 (assembly GCF_905220245.1). Lineage (NCBI taxonomy): Bacteria > Pseudomonadati > Pseudomonadota > Betaproteobacteria > Burkholderiales > Burkholderiaceae > Paraburkholderia > Paraburkholderia sp. J63. The sequence goes on from NZ_CAJMZF010000046.1 coordinate 56,256, forward strand.
CAGCTCGACGCCAACGGCCGCATCATCAACGGCGGTCGCGCGCTCACGGCCGACTCGCTCAGCTCGATCTTCTCGGGCTTCTTCGGCGGCGCGCCGGCAGCGGCGTATATCGAATCGGCGGTGGGCGTCTCGGCAGGTGCGAAGACGGGCATGGCCGCCGCCGTGGTGGGCGTGATGTTCCTCGCGGTGATGTTCTTTGCGCCGCTCGCAGGCCTCGTGCCTTCCTACGCCACCGCGCCGGCGCTCATGTACGTGGGCCTGATGATGCTCTCGAGCGTCGCGAAGCTCGATATGGGCGACATGGTGGATTCGATGTCGGGCCTCGTGTGCGCCGTGTTCATCGTGCTCACCGCCAACATCGTCACGGGCATCATGCTCGGCTTCGCCACGCTCGTGATCGGCCGCGTGGTGAGCGGCGAGTTCAAGAAGCTCAACGTCGGCACGGTGATCATCGCCGCCGTGCTCGTGGCGTTCTACCTGGGCGGCTGGGCTATCTGATGCGCGACTAGCGTCCACATAGCCCGGTCATTCGGCAAGACGGACCCACGGCGGCCCGTCCTGCCGGCTTCACGGCCCGCGTCCGCTTTATGGCGGCGCGGGCCGTGCGGCATTTGGGGCGTGAGTTTTGCGGGGTGCGCCGATTCTGCAGGATTGCGCCGGGCCCGCCGCTCGATGCGCTACTTCGGCAGCACGCTATTGCCGCGCGCCTTGCCCGATTTGCCCGCCGCGTTGCCCGATTTCCGCGGCTTGGGCTCCACGCCCACGCGCGGGTCGCGCGCCAGCACGAGCCCGGTCAGATGCTGCGCCGTGGCTTCGAACTCCGGATCTTCCTGCGTCACGTAGAGCCACTTTCCCAGCACCGGATGCGGCCGCAAGGCAGGCATTTCGGCGATGAGCGCCGCCTGGCGCTCCCGCGACGTGCAGACCAGCAGGCCGTTAAAGGGCTTGTCGCGGTCGGCGGCGACGAGACAGAGCAGGCCGTCCAGATAGGCGGCGTCGCAGCCGAACATCCGCTTGCACAGATAGTCGGGCTCGCGCTCGAAGGCGTCGAAGATCCAGAGCAGCGAATTGCGGATTTTGGACGGCATGGCGTAACGGCTCGGGGGGAAAGGGTGGAAGGGCCAGCGAAGATTCATTCTACGGGCTGAGCGGGCAGGCCCGCACGAATCCCTGACGCAGCCTTGACATCGACGGTTCGCGTCCTATGCTTAACCGCATGGTTAAGCATGAAGACGATACGCTGAACCGCACCTTCGCGGCGCTGGCGGACCCTACGCGGCGCGCGCTGCTCGCGCGGCTAGCCCAGCACGACGCGCTCTCGGTGAGCGCGCTCGCGCAGCCGTTTGCGATGTCGCTGCCCGCGGTGATGAAGCATCTGGACGTGCTCGCCGATGCGGGGCTCGTCACGCGCGCGAAGACCGGACGCACGGTGGCGTGCCGTCTTGCGGCGGGGCCGATGGAGGACGCGATGCAGTGGCTCGCGTACTACGAGCGCTTCTGGAGCGGCGCGCTCGATCGTCTGGCCGCTTTCGTGGAGGAAGACGCATGTCCAGCCGACCCGACGCTGGCGCAGCCAGCCATTCAAACTCCGGCGAAGATAAAAGCGTAGAAAAAACCGGCGCCGCAGCCCACGCCGGCCCCAGCCTCGTCCTCAGGCGCCGCATCAACGCGAGTGCCGCGAAGGTCTACGCGGCATGGACGCAAGCAGCGCAACTGATGCGCTGGATGCATCCGTTCGACACGATCTGCCTGCATGCCGAGGCCGACGTGCGCGTGGGCGGGCGCTTCCGCGTGATCATGCGCTCGCCCGACGGCGAGGAGCACGACGCGAGCGGCACCTATCTCGAAGTGGTGCCCGAGGCGAAGCTCGTATTTACGTGGGCGTGGCGTAGCGCGCCCGAGCGCGAGTCGCGCGTGACGGTCGTGCTGCGTCCCGAGGATGCCACGACCGAGCTCACGCTGCGCCACGAGCGCTTCGTCGACGAGGCCGCGCGCGATGCGCATCGCGAAGGGTGGGCGAGCGCGCTCGATCGTCTGGTGGAGCTGTTCGAATGAGGGAGGCCGGCTCGCACCGAGCCGGTCAGGTCAACGCGAAGGAGGAACGGATGATGGAGACGCACCAGATTGTTTCGGAGGACGAATGGTTGGCGGCGCGCAAGGCGTTGCTCAGCGAGGAGCGCGCGTTCACGCATGCGCGCGACGCGCTCGCGGCGAAGCGTCAGGCGCTGCCGTGGGTGAAGGTGGAGAAAACGTATACGTTCGAAACGCCGCAAGGCACGCGCACGCTCGCGGAGCTGTTCGGGCCGCGCAGCCAGTTGCTGACCTGGCACTTCATGCTCGGTCCCGACTGGGAGGAGGGCTGCCCGGGCTGCTCGTTCCTCTCCGATCACGTGGACGGCATGCTGCCGCATCTGGAGCATCACGACGTGACTTACGTGGCCGTCTCGCGCGCGCCGCTCGCGAAGATCGAGTCCTTCAGGCAGCGCATGGGCTGGCGTTTTCCGTGGGTGTCATCGCATGGCGGCGACTTCAACTTCGACTATCACGTTTCGTTCAGCGAAGCAGACAAGGCGCGTGGCAAGGCGCTTTACAACTATGAAGAGCAGGACTACGTGAGCGACGAATTGCCCGGCATCAGCGCGTTTTATCGCGACGAAGCGGGCAACGTCTATCACACGTATTCGGCTTACGCGCGCGGCGTGGAAATGGCGCTCGGCGTCTATGCAATGCTCGAATTCACGGCGAAAGGGCGCAACGAGAAACAGGACATGCGCGAGTGGATGCGCCACCACGATCGCTATGAAGACAGCCCGCCGCAGCAGGCATGCTGCGCGCACGAGCACAAAGCGCAATGACGTCCCGCGAAAGAAAACAGAAAGAAAGCAGTAAGGCTAGAGCGCCATCTCGAAAGCGGGGCGCAGCAGCACTTCGATGGCCATCACGATGAGGCCCATCGCTGCGGCGGCGAGCGTCAGCGTGCCATATTCGTCGTAGCGCGAGTCGTACAGACACGCGACCACGAAGAGGATGGCGAGCAGATTGGTCAGCCAGTAGAAGTTCAGCGCGAGAGGCATCGGCGTACCTGGTTGCCGGGTCGGCAACGCAACGGTAGAGAGTGCAAACCGTGGCGATTCTAGCGGACCGACCTTACGGATACGCAACAATAACGTACTGCGGAGCAGGTATTTTTGTGCCTTTTTCATGGGGCGCCGTGACTGACCGATGTTCACGCAACCGGCGCACCTGGCACAAGTGGCATCTCATCGCGAATCCACTCCGTGACCGACGTGGGCCGCGGCTGCCAGCCCAGCAGCGTGCTCGCGCGCTCGCCACGTACGCGGCTATTCGAGCCGAGCCCATACGACGCCATCTCGTAGCCCCATTCGGCGATCGCGTCTTCGAGCGGCCAGTCCTGCGGTGCGCCAAGCCCCATCTTCTGCGCGAGCGCCGCGGTCATTTCGCGGAAGCTCGCCTCGCCGCTTTCGACGAAATAGAACATGCCCGCAGGGGTTTTCTCGAGCGCGAGACGATACAGCTCGGCGACGTCGTCGACATGGACGTTCGACCAGCGGTTCAGACCACGCCCGACGTGCCGCATCACGCCGCTCTTCTGCGCCTGGCGAATGAGGCGCGGCAACTGCACGCTCGCCGCGCCCGGCACCGCACCCACGCCGTAGATCAGCGTGTTGCAGAGCACGGCGCTTGTCACGCCGCGCGCTTGCCCGGCCAGCACGAGATCGTCGATGGCCACGCGCGGCGCCTTGTCGGGCGTCGGCGCGGGCAGCGCGTCTTCGTGATAGATGCGATCGGTTGGTTCGCCCCCCGAAGCATCGCCGACGATGCTCGACCCGCTCGTGTGCAGCAGCGTCTTGCCTGAGCCTTCGAGCGCGTCGAGCAGCGCCTCCACCGCGCCGCGATGATCGCTGCTCGCGGCGTTGACGACGGCGTCGGCGGCGCGCGCTTCCTGCATCAGCCGCGCGCGCTCGTCGAGATCGCCTTGCACCGGCACGATGCCGAGCTTTGCGAGCGCGGCGAACTGCTCGGGCCGGCGCACGAGTCCGCGCACTTCATGGCCCGCGCGCGCCAGATGCGCGGCAATCGTCCCGCCGATGAAACCGCCTGCGCCTGTCACGAATACTTTCATTGAGTCCTTTCGAGGGTTGCCCCGTTTGTGGATGAATTGGCTGGATTGCTTCTTCCGGCAGGCAGTATCGCGGCATTCGTGCCTTGCAAAAACCGTGTTAGTCTCAAATCAATCTTGACTGCGGATCAACAATGAAAACATCGACCGACGAATTGCTCGTATTCGTCACGGTGATCGATGCGGGGTCGATCACGGCCGCCGCCGAAAAACTCGAGCAGACCGTCTCCGGCGTGAGCCGGGCGCTCACGCGGCTCGAAAAGCAGCTTGGCGTGGCGCTGATCCTGCGCACGACGCGCCGACTGCAATTGACCGAGGAGGGCGAGCTCTTTCTCGAACGCGCGCGCGCCATTCTCGCTGCGATGGAGGACGCCGAGGAAGCCGTCTCGCGCCATCGTGAGCAGCCTTCGGGGCGCCTGCGCGTCGATGCGGCCACGCCGTTCATGCTCCATTGCATCGTGCCGCACGTGGCGGCGTTCGCCGCGCGCTATCCCGACATCCAGCTCGAACTCACGAGCAACGAGCGCATCGTCGATTTGCTCGAGCAGCGTGTCGATATCGCCATTCGCATCGGCGCGCTCCAGGATTCCACGCTCCATGCGCGTTCGCTCGGCGTGAGCCGGCGACGCGTGGTGGCGAGCCCCGCGTATCTCGCGGCGCACGGCACGCCGCGCACGCTCGCCCAGTTGCGCGAGCATCGGCTGATCGGCTTCACGGCGCCCGCGCTGTTGAACCGCTGGCCGCTCAGGCCCGATGGCGGTGCGGCCCAGGCCATGGTTATGGGCGCGGCGTCGTCCAAAGCCGTGCAGGCATCGCTGCTCGACGAAGTCGAAGCGCAAGTGGAAGCTGAAACCGAAGCCGCGCCCGATGGCCTGGCGATTCATCCGGCGCTCGCCGCGTCGAGCGGCGAGACGATACGCCAGCTCGCGCTCGCCCATGCCGGCATCGCCTGTCTTTCGGACTTCATGACGGCCGCCGACCGCTCGGCGGGCCGCCTCGTGACCCTGCTCGACGACGCGCTCGTCGCCGAGCGCCAGCCGATCCACGCCGTCTACTACCGCAGCGCGGCGCTTGCGGCGCGCGTGCAGTGCTTTCTCGCGTTTATCGGGGGCAGGCTGGAGGGCCAGTCCTGACGGACATGGGCGCGCGCCCATGGATAGTCCCAGGGCAGCGGGGCGATCGCGGAGGTTGTCTATACAGGCGCGCCAGGCTAGACTCCCCGTCACTTGTATAGACAGGATTCGATCATGCTCCTCACGCCCGGCCATCTGACCCTGCCCCAACTGCGCCAGATCGCGCGCGCAGCCGACAGCAGCAGCGTTCAGCTCGAACTCGATCCGGCGAGCTTTGCGGCCATCGACGCGAGCGCGCGCGCCGTCGCCGAGATCACGGCCAAGGGCGAGCCTGCCTACGGCATCAACACGGGCTTCGGCCGCCTCGCGAGCACGCACATCCCGACCGACCAGCTCGAACTGCTGCAGCGCAATCTGGTGCTCTCGCACGCCGTGGGCGTGGGCGAGCCGATGTCGCGTCCGGTCGTGCGCCTGATGATGGCGCTGAAGCTTTCGAGCCTCGGCCGTGGCCATTCGGGCATCCGCCGCGAAGTGATGAACGCGCTCATCACGCTCTTTAACGCCGACGTGCTGCCGCTCATTCCCGTGAAGGGCTCGGTGGGCGCGTCGGGCGACCTCGCGCCGCTCTCGCACATGTCGGCAGTGCTGCTCGGCGTGGGCGAAGTGTTCATCCGCGGCGAGCGCGCCAGCGCCGAAGCGGGCCTGGCCGCCGCCGGCCTCAAGCCGATCGCGCTGCAGGCCAAGGAAGGTCTCGCGTTGCTGAACGGCACGCAAGCCTCCGCCGCGCTCGCGCTCTACAACATGTTCGCGATCGAAGACCTCTACCGCACGGCGCTCGTCTCCGGCGCGCTCTGCGTGGACGCGGCGGCCGGCTCGGTCAAACCGTTCGACGCGCGCATCCATGAACTGCGCGGCCATCGCGGCCAGATCGAAGCGGCTTCGGCCTACCGCACGCTGCTCGACGGCTCGTCGATCAACCTCTCGCACCGCGACTGCGGCAAGGTCCAGGACCCGTACTCGCTGCGCTGCCAGCCCCAGGTG
>NZ_CAJMZF010000047.1:0-61007 GCF_905220245.1 Paraburkholderia sp. J63
TAATGGAAGTACGACGATCCATCGCGGCGAATTCGACCAGTGCCATTTCAATGACGCAGTCGACTAGTAGATGACGCGGTGCGCGCTACCGTGCTCGATATCGAAAGCCCAGGCGGTGAGGTGGCGGGCTGTTTCGATCTCGTGGACGCGATCCACGCCGCGCGCGCAATCAAGCCTATCCACGCCATCCTCGCGGAATGTGCTTATAGCGCGGCATACGCCATTGCGTCGGCCTGCGACTCAATAACGGTTCCGCGCACGGGTGGCACCGGCAGCATTGGCGTCGTCGTCGCGCACGTCGATTTTTCCAAAGCGCTCACGAGCGCCGGAATCACGGTCACGCTCATAACCTATGGCGAGCACAAGGCGGACGGCAACGATGTACAGCCGTTGGGCGACGCCGCCCGCGCACGCATGCAGGCCGACGTGAACACCGTAGGCGAATTGTTCGTGGCAACCGTCGCGCGCAATCGCAACCTGCCGCCCGCCAGGGTCCGCGCCACCCCGGCGCTCACGTATCTCGGCGCGGCGGGCGTCGATGCGGGCCTCGCGGATGCCGTCATGTCGCCCGATGCGGCGCTCCTCGCACTGCTCGCCGATCTGCACACCTCGCGCCGCAGCGGATCACGGTGAACGGCGTCGAGCCCGGCATGATCCGCACGCCCGCGATGGACAACCTCGGCGATGCGGCATTGAACGCGCGCATCGCCGCTGCGGTGCCGCTCGGGCGGCTCGGCGAGCCCGCCGATATAGCGGGCGCGATGCTGTATCTGGCGTCGGCGCACGCCGCGTATGTGACGGGGCAGACCATCGTGGTGGATGGCGGCGCGACGCTGCCTGAGGTGTCCGCCGCGTTCGCGTAAAGCGGCGCCGTAGCAACGGCACCGCACGCGAGATCACAGCCGGTCGAAGGCCAGCGTCGGCACGTCGACGATCGACGAGCCGCCGTCCGCGACGAGCGTCGCTCCGGTCACGATCGACGCCGCGGGCGAGGCGAGAAATGCGCACACATTGGCGATTTCGTCGGCGCTCGCGGCACGCCGCAACGGGACGTCGGCGCAGACGCGCGCATAGGCCTCGTCGAGGGTATCGCCGTAATGCGCCATCAGCGGCTGCATTTCCTCGTCGGCCATGGGCGTGCGGACCCAGCCGGGGCACACGGCATTCACGCGCACGCCCTGCGGGCCGTAGTCGCGCGCGAGCGAGCGCGTGAGCCCGAGCAGCGCGTGCTTGGCCGTGGTGTAGCCGCATACGGACGGCCCCGCGGCCAGCGACGCGATCGACGCGACCAGCACGATCGCACCCCGGCGCGCGATCAGTTGCGGCAGGCAGGCGCGCGCGCTGACGAAGGCCGTGTCGAGGTTCGCGCGCATCGCGGCGGCCCAGGCGGCGTCGCCGGTATCGGTCGCGCCGCCCGCGCCCAGGCCGCCCGCGCAGGCGATCAGCGCGGCAATCCCGCCTTGCGCTTCGAGTTGCGCCGTGAAGCGGGCCCAGTCGGCGGCGTTCGCGGCATCGCCTTCGAGCACGAGGCCGCCGGTGGCAGCGGCGACGCGTTCGAGCGGTTCGCGCCGCCGCCCGATCAGCGCGACGCGTGCGCCTTGCGCGGCGAACCGGCGCGCACACGCCTCGCCGATGCCAGTGCCGGCGCCCGTGATGACGATATGGCCCTCGGCGGGCGGGAAAGTGTGGGTCATGCCGATGCCTCCTGAATGTGCCGATGAATGTCCGCCGAGCATAGGCAATGCGCGCGCAACGGCCTATCGGGCAAAAGGATGACAACGCATAGCGCCGCGCCCCCACGCGCGGCATTTGCCGAATTAGCCGAATCGGGCTAACGTGCGACGGGCAGCCAGGCCTGCCATCGTCATCGAACAGCCATCATCGAACAGCCGCGGAAGTGGGGGAGGAAAGCCGACCATGGAGAAGAAAAGCGAGAGCCGCGCCGCGCTGGAGACGGCTGTCGCCACGCTGGCGGGACTCATCCGGCCCGGCGCGACGGTGTTCTACCGCATCGGCGCCGATCACGAGCCGTCCGGCTTCGAACTGTTCGGCCTCGCGGAGACCATGCATCGCACCTGGCTGCAGCGCTATGGCGTGCTCGACCCGCTGCATCCGTCGCGCTACGCGGCCCAGCGCGCCAACGTGCTGACGCTGGCCGGCGAATTGCCCGAGGCGCTGCGCGAGGCCTCGGTTTACTGGCGACGCTTTCTGCAGCCTTACCGCGTGGTCGACGTGATGGAAATGCTGCTGCGCGAAGACGGACGCGTGGCCGCGGCGTTCTCGCTGCTGCGCTTCGCGCCCGACGCACCGTTCGATAGCGGCGAGATCGAGCGCGCGCAACTGCTGCAACCGTTGCTCGAAGTCGCGCTGGCGGGAACATGGCGCGCCGAACCGGCCATGCATGCGGCGCAGGCATCGAGCGCCGCGCCGCGTCTCACGCACCGCGAGGAGCAGATTGCGCGGCTCGTGCGCAACGGCCTTTCCAACAAGGCGATTGCGCGCGATCTCGAACTGTCCCAGCCTACGGTCAAGACCCATCTGCTGCGGATGTTCCGCAAGCTCGGCGTATCGAGCCGCACCGAGCTGATCGGCACGTTGTTCCGCTAAGCGGGCTGTGCCCCTTCAAGGCTCGCGCGGCGCGTTGAAGCGTTCCACGAGCGCGGTGAGCAGATCGATCGGCAGCGGGAACACGATGGTCGAGTTCTTGTCGGCGGCGATGGTGGTGAGCGTCTGCAAATAGCGCAACTGCATTGCTTGCGGCTGTAGCGCGAGACGCTGTGCGGCCTGCAATAACTTTTCGGACGCCTGAAGTTCGCCTTCCGCGTGAATCACCTTCGCGCGGCGCTCGCGCTCGGCTTCGGCCTGGCGCGCAATGGCGCGGATCATGTTCTCGTTCAGGTCCACGTGCTTGATCTCGACCGTGGAGACCTTGATGCCCCAGGCGTCGGTTTGCGCATCGAGCGTCTTCTGGATATCGGCGTTCAACTGGTCGCGCTCCGCGAGCAGCGTGTCGAGCTCATGCTTCCCGAGCACCGCGCGCAGCGTCGTCTGCGCGAGCTGGCTGGTGGCCTCGAAAAATTTCGCGACCTGAATCACGGCCTTTTCCGGATCGACGACGCGAAAGTAGACCACGGCGTTGACCTTCACGGAGACGTTGTCGCGCGTGATCACGTCCTGCGAGGGCACGTCGAACACGACCGTGCGCAGATCGATGCGCACCGCCTGCTGCACGACCGGAATGATGAGCACGAGCCCCGGCCCCTTGACCTTCCAGAAGCGGCCGAGCATGAACACGACGCCGCGCTCGTACTCCCTGAAGATGCGGATGGCCGAGACGACGAGCAGGATGACCAGCACGACTAAAAGACTCGTGAAGCCGAAGGTGTAGCCGATCATGGATGTCCTCCCTGATGCGCTTCGTGTGCGTGTTTTTCGTTCGCGGGTTGGGTTCTCCATCGGCCGCGCTTGAGACCCAGCTTGAGGCCACGTTCGAGCGGCTGCGTCGGCGCGTCCTCCAGCGGCGCGACGGTGAGCGTCAGGCCCTCGCGGGCTGTCACGCGCACGCGGCTGCCCGCAGCCAGCGGCACCGCGCAAGCCACGCGCCAGCGTTCGCCATGTACGAGCGCCCAACCCGAGGCAAACGCTGCGCGGCTGGCGGCGCCTGGCGGCTGGGCGAGCGCTGCAACGGCATCGCCATCTCTATCGCCATCGGCAGAAAGCGGAGCGGGCTTCAGGCCATCGTCCATGACTTCGCCGATGCTGCCGACCATGGCTTCCGAGCCCGTCACCACCGGGCGCCGCCGCGCGCGCAGCGCGACGCTCGAAACCACCGCCACGAACGCCGCGCCGCCGAGCGCGAGGCCCGCGATCAGCGGTATCGGAATGCCGTAGCCGGGCACGTCGGTATTGATCAGCATGAGCGCGCCCACGGCGAAGGCGACGATGCCGCCGAAGCCGAGCACGCCGAACGTGGGCAGGAAGGCCTCGGCGATGAGGCAGGCGAGCCCCAGCATCACGAGCCCCAAGCCCGCGTAGTTGATGGGCAGCAGCTGCATCGCGAACAGGCCGATCAGCAGACAGATCCCGCCCGCCACGCCGGGCAGCACGAAGCCGGGATTCGCGAACTCGAAGAAGAGCCCGTAGATGCCGATCGTCAGCAGGATCAGCGCGACGTTCGGATCGGCCACGATGGAGAGGAAGCGGTTGCGCCAGTCGGGCGCGACGTACACGAACGGCGCGTGCGCGGTGGCGAGGCGCACGGTGCCGGCCGCCGTGGCGATCTCGCGGCCGTCGAGCTTGTGCGCGAGGTCGACGGGGTCCTCGGCGATGAGGTCGATCACGTGCTGGTCGAGCGCCTCGCTGGAGGACAGGCTCACCGCTTCGCGCACCGCGCGCTCGCCCCACGCGGCGTTGCGCCCGCGTAGCTGCGCGAGGCCGCGGATGTACGCGGCGGCATCGTGCATGACCTTGCGGGCTTCGGTGGAGGCGTTGTCGCCGGGGGTGGGCCTGGCGTCCGAGGCGGCGCCCGGCGCGGCGGCAGGAGTGGGCGGCCCGCCGCCGCCGATCCCCAGTTGCACCGGCGACGCGGCGCCGAGGTTGGTGCCTGGCGCCATCGCCGCGATATGGCTCGCGTAGACGATATACGTGCCCGCGCTCGCGGCGCGCGCGCCGCCGGGCGCGACGAACGCGGCCACCGGCACGGGCGAGGCGAGGATCGCCTTGATGATCTGGCGCATCGAGGTGTCGAGGCCGCCGGGGGTGTCGAGCTGGAGGATCGCGAGCTGCGCGTGCTGCTGCGCCGCGCGCGCGAGCGTCCGGACGATGAAATCGGCGCTCGCGGGACCGATGGCGCCATTGACGGTCATGACGACGACCGCGCGCTGCGCCGCCGCCGGGGCGCTCTGCTGCGCCTGAGCCACGGCGTTGAGCGCCGCCACCGCCGCGCACACGACCAGCAGCGCCGCGAATACCGCGGCGCGTGCGATCCGCGCCGGCAACGGGTGGCGTGCCTGGCGGGCATGGGGCGGAGGCGCGTCGTGCTCCGCCGCCCGGGTGGGGCGATGAGCGCGCATCGGGACGTCCGGACGGGCAAATGGCCCGATATTTAATTAAGAGTAGGTGGTTTTGGGGGGAAGGGAAGTGGGGGCGCGGTGCTGCGGTGCAGCGTGTTGGTGGCTATGTGGTCCTACTTGACGGCTTTGCTGGTGGGTATGACTCGCGGGTCGTTGCAAAGGCGCTCGCACCCGCCTTCGCATATGGGCACAAGAGTGACTGAAATCTGATCGAGCGTAGCGTTGCCTTTGTCATCGACATCTGGCTCTTTGATGATTCTCGTATCGACCCAGATGTTGCTTTCCTTTACGCCAAGTTGTACCAGATAGCTCTTAAGGACAGCCGCGCGCTTTGCCGCCACAGCCTTCGGGTTTCGTTCTTTTATATAGCCGCCCGCATAGACAATGCCTCTAATTTCGACGTTCGGCCATTGCCTCGCGGAAAGCATCATATTGGCTATCTTGATGCGATCCGTGTTTGAAATATCCGTCGAATTGATTGGCAAGCTGCTTGTCATGTCTTCAGAAATATTGCAGGCGCTTGCTTGGCCGACACTCGCGACCAAGCATAGTGCAAGGATATGAAATACAAATTCGCGTGAAAAATTCCCCGGTCGCATATCACTTTCCTAGTCTTTGAATCCGATGTAGCACGTCAAGCTGTCCGCATTCCGGATTGCCTTCTCAGGGTTGTCCTGTGCCCAGAGCGAAAGTCCGACGGTGACGCCGTACATGTCATCCGTTGAATCGAATACATCCGTGAAATGCGTGCACTCGTGAATCAGTGTCAGGACCTGGCATCCGTGCCAAAGCTGCGATCTTGGTGAAGTGCAAAAATGCGGGTATATCGCGATGATGCGCTTTGCCGTATCGGGTTTACAGTCGGCCGCGTCAGTAGCCCCATTGTCTGGAAAGATCGTGCAAGTGATGTTGCGTTTCTGCTGTTGATCCCAACGAATAATATTCTCCGGCTTTAATTCCTTCATAACCTGAAGCAGCCGCGGTAATCCGACTTGTAATACGCTCCGCGTCGTTGTATCGGCACGGCCTAACCATCTTTTCGCACGCATTTGCTCACCGCTTTCCCATCTTTCTAGCGCCGCCATACGTGTCTGGATCAATGCAGAAGCTTCGTCGCGTGATTTTATGATCGAGTCTCGGAATGCTTTATTGCTCATGTTTGAGCATATCGGAGTTGGGTCGAGCGTCACGGTAACCATCGACCCGGGCGTTGTGTTGGTTACTGCCGTATCGTGAATCGTTAACCACTCAGTATCGTCCGGCATTTTCAGTGCTTCAGTTTGCGTTGGCCTGGAATAAGGCCGGCGGGCGAAGTTTTATCCCGATCAGGCGATGATCACGCAGCCCGGGGCTGCGCGATATGGGACTTTTCTGAAAACGGCAGGAAACGCGGAGGTAACGGTTTGCCCGGCACTGTGGCGGCCAGTCTTCACCAAAGAAAAATGCCGTTCAGGGTTTAGCTGAACGGCATTGCAGCGCAAGGCTTGTGGCTTATTGCACTAGTTTTTAATCTGGCGTTGTATCCAATCGGTCAAAAATCGCGGCCGGAGACGCCCCCCTCACCGTGCCTTCCCCGGCACCTCATGTCCGCGCAGCGAACACCCGCGCGTCTCGATCACAAAGAACAGCGCGACAGCGCCCACCGCGCACGCGGCCATCATGTAATAAGCAGGCACGAGCGCACTGCCGGTTTTATCGACGAGCCAGTCGCTCACGATCGGCGCGGTGCCGCCGAACAGCGAGGTCGAGAGGTTATAGGCGATCGCCATCCCGGCATAACGGACGTGCGTGGGGAACATCGCCGGAAACATCGCTGAAATCGTGGCGAGTTGCGGCACGTAAAGCAGCCCGAGCACGGCAAAGCCGATCAGCGCGCCGGCCACGCCGTGGTGCATGAGCTGGAACATCGGCACGGCGGCCACGAACAGCCCGACGAGCGAGAACCACCAGAGCGCCTTGCGGCCCACGCGGTCCGAAAGATGGCCTGCGAACGGCAGCAGCGCCATCATCGTGAGCATGCCGATGAGCGGAATCAGCAGCGACATGTTCTCGCTCACGCCAAGCTCCTTGTGCATATAGGTCGGCATATAGGCGAGCAGCACGTAGTTCACGACGTTGAGCGCCACCACGAGACCGCCGAGCAGCACGAGCGGCACGCGATGTTCGCGCAGGAGCGTGCGCAGCGAGATGGCCGGCCGCGCATGCGCCTCTTCTTCGAGCTTCGCCTCGAGTTCGCGGAACACGGGCGTGTCCTCGATGCGCGAGCGCAGATAGAAGCCCACGAGGCCGAGCGGCGCCGCCACGAGGAACGGCAGGCGCCAGCCCCATGCGTGCATCGCGTCGCTGCCGAGCAGCAGCGAAGCCGCCAGCATCAGCAGCGCGCCGAACGAGAAGCCGGCGAGCGTGGCGAATTCGAGGAAGCTGCCGCAGAAGCCGCGCCGCTCGTCGGGGGCATACTCGGCCATGAAGGTGGCCGCGCCACCATATTCGCCGCCGGTGGAGAAGCCCTGGATCATGCGCAGCACGATGAGCGCGGCGGGTGCGATCCAGCCGGCCCGGGCATAAGTGGGCAGCAGGCCCACCAGCAAGGTCGCGCCCGACATCATGAGCACGGTCAGCGCGAGCACGCGCTTGCGGCCGAGCTTGTCGCCGAGCGGCCCCCAGAACAGGCCGCCGAGCGGGCGGATCAGGAAGGAAATGGCGAACGTGCCGAGCGCGAACAGCGTTGCGCTCGCCGCGCTGCCCGGAAAGAGCGCGGCGGAAATATAGGCGAGACCATAGGCGTAGATCCCGTAATCGAACCATTCGGTCGCGTTGCCCAGCGCGGCGGCGGCAATGGCCTGGCGGGGCAGCGTGTGGCGCGGCTCGGCTTGCGCATCGCGCCCGGAAGACCCCTCGCTGTCCCAGGGGGACGGACCCGTGGAATGGGTGGGCCAGGATTCGGCGTATCGCATAAGAACGTCCTTAATCTGGAGTCGCGGTCCGAATGGCCCGCTGGAACGATCAAGGTAGCCCGCCCAAATTGGTTTCCCGATGTCATAGGACGATTTCGTATTGGTGATTTCCCTGCCCCAGCGGGGTTTTCCGCTTGTTCCTGGGTTTTCCGCTCGTTCCCGCCCAGCGACGCATCTTTCGGACCTGGCGGTTTAGGCCAGCCTGTTGATAAAGTACGTCGATTCCCCGCACGCCAAGGAGTCCATAGTGAACGCCGCCTCAACCACCCTCGAGCATCCGCCCGCGGAAGAACGGCAGGTCATGTCGAAGATCGCGCGGCGCCTGATGCCGATCCTCGTGGTGATGTTCCTGATCTCGTTCATCGACCGGCAGAACGTCGGCTTCGCGAAGCTGCAGATGGTGCACAGCCTCAACATGACGGAGACGGCGTTCGGTCTCGCGTCCTCGCTGTTCTTCATCAGCTACTTGCTGTTCGAGGTGCCCAGCACGCTTGCGCTGCATCGCTTCGGTGCACGCGTGTGGCTCGCGCGCATCATGCTTACCTGGGGCGTGATTACCGTGCTGATGGGCTTCACCACGTCGATGCAGGTGTTCTGCGGTCTGCGCCTCGCGCTCGGCATTGCCGAGGCCGGCTTCTATCCGGGCGTGATCTACTACCTCACGCTGTGGTTTCCGCAGAGCTATCGCGCCCGCGTGCTCGGCGTCTTCACGCTCGGCAGCGCGCTCGCCAACATGCTGGGCTCGCTCGTGGGCGGCTGGCTGCTGAGCCTGAACGGCGTCTGGGGTCTCGCGGGCTGGCAATGGGTGTTCATCGCCACGGGGCTGCCCGCCGTGCTGGTGGGCGTCATGGTGTTCAGGCTGCTGCCGGCTTCGTATCGCGAGGCGCGCTTCCTGAGCGAGCACGAGAAGGCGCTCGTGGCGGCCGCGCTCGAGCGCGAGAAGCCCGAGCACGCCGAGCATGGAGAGCCCTGGAAGGCGCTGCTCGATCCGCGCGTGATGCTGTTCGCGCTGACCTATATGCTGATGTCGACGTCGCTCTACGGCGTGACCTACTGGTTGCCGACGCTCGTGAAGTCGTTCGGCGTGTCGAGCGGCACCAACGGCATGCTGAGCATGCTGCCGTGGGCGCTCTCGGTGTTGCTGCTGCTGTATCTGCCGGGTAAGCTGCGCCGCGCGAAGAGCATCCTGCGCGCGATCGCGATCGTCGCCGCGCTGGGGGCGCTGGGCTTCCTGCTGAGCCTTTTGCTGCCCTCCACGCCGCTGCGCTTCATCGCGCTCGTGCTCGGCGGCGCCTGCATTCCGCTGCTTTACCCGTGCTTCTGGTCGATGCCGCCGCGCTACTTCACCGGCGCGCGCGCGGCGGCCAGCGTCGCGGCCATCAACTCCATCGGCAATCTGGGCGGCTTCTTCGGCCAGAACCTGATGCCGCTCGCGGGCAAGGCCACGGGCACCGCGTTCGGGCCGATGATCGTGCCCATCGTCTGCCTTGCCGTGCTCGGCATGGGCGCGCTCGTGGCGTGGGCGCGTTCGGAGCGCGGCTATGCCGACGGAGCCGGCGCCTCGGCGGGAGGCTGAAGCAACGTTGCGGCGTGCCGGGAGCCATCGCTTGCCCGGCACGCCGCGTCCGTCGCGATCCTCAGTAGTGCACCACGGTGCGGATCGACTTGCCTTCGTGCATCAGGTCGAAGGCTTCGTTGATGCCGGTGAGCGGCTTCGTGTGCGTGACGAACGGCGCGAGCTGGATCTTGCCCGTCATGGCGTCTTCGACCATGCCCGGCAGCTCCGAGCGGCCCTTGACGCCGCCGAAGGCCGTGCCCAGCCAGCGGCGGCCCGTGACGAGCTGGAACGGACGCGTGGAGATTTCCTGGCCCGCGCCGGCCACGCCGATCACGACGGACTGGCCCCAGCCGCGATGCGCGCATTCGAGCGCCGCGCGCATCACGTTGACGTTGCCGATGCATTCGAAGCTGTGGTCCACGCCCCAGCCCGTCATCTCGACGATCACCTGCTGGATGGGTTTTTCGGAGTCCTTGGGATTGACGCAGTCGGTAGCGCCGAAGGCGCGCGCGAGATCGAACTTGCCGGGGTTGGTGTCGACGGCGATGATGCGGCTCGCCTTCGCGAGCTTGGCGCCCTGGATCACGGCGAGGCCGATGCCGCCGAGGCCGAACACGGCAACCGTATCGCCTTCCTGGACCTTGGCCGTGTTCTTCACCGCGCCCAGACCCGTGGTCACGCCGCAGCCCAGCAGGCAAACCTGCTCGGGATTCGCGTTCGGGTCGATCCTGGCGAGCGAAACTTCGGCCACCACGGTGTATTCGCTGAACGTGGAGCAGCCCATGTAGTGATAGACGGGCTGGCCGTTATAGCTGAAGCGGGTCGTGCCGTCGGGCATCACGCCCTTGCCCTGAGTGGCGCGCACGGCGACGCACAGATTGGTCTTGCCGCTCTTGCAGAACAGACACTCGCCGCATTCGGCGGTGTAGAGCGGAATCACGTGGTCGCCGGGCTTCACGCTCGTCACGCCTTCGCCCACTTCCACGACGATGCCCGCGCCCTCGTGGCCGAGCACGGCGGGGAAGAGGCCTTCGGGATCGTCGCCGGAGAGCGTGAAGGCATCGGTGTGGCAGACGCCGGTGTGCGTGATCTTCACCAGCACTTCGCCCTTCCTGGGCGGTTCGACGTCGATCTCGACGATCTGGAGCGGCTTGCCCGCCTCGAATGCAACTGCGGCACGTGATTTCATAGCAATCCTTGCAAATGGTTGTCGAACAGGTTGTCGACGCGTTTTTCGCGTTTGTCGAAACTGCGTGCGGAGGGTCTGTGCCGCCGCGAGCTAGCGTAAATAGGTTCGGACGAGGTTCACGACATCGTCGATCGATCCCGACGCGGATTCCGCGGACCCCGTCAATTGCACGAACTCCTCGCGCAGATGACTCTCCAGGACCCCGGCCATCACGCCGTTGATGGCGCCACGGATGGCGGCCAGTTGCTGGAGCACCGGCGCGCAGTCGGCGCCGTCTTCGAGCGCGCGCTCGAGCGCGTCCAGTTGCCCGCGAACCTTGCGCACGCGGGTGAGGACACGTTTTTTCTCTTCGGGCGAATGGGGCATGACGTCACTGGCAGCATGATACTGGGAGGCAGTATAGGACAATACTGCTGGGGAGTATAGGGGCAATGCTCAACGCTTTACCAGCCAGAGCAGCACCGAGCCTACGGCCGAAATCAGGATCCCGGTGACGATCGGGAAATAAAAGTCGAGGCCGTCCGTGACGATGTGGATGTCGCCGGGCAGCCGGCCGAACGGGATGCGCAGGAGCCAGCGCCACCCGAGGCCGGCAAGCAGGCAAACGATGCCGGCGACGATCAGGAAACGGTTCATCTGACGCGCTCCCTTGCGATAGCGGATATTTGCATGATAGGCCGGTGCCGGCGAACCGGTCGATGCCCGCGCCGCCGTGCCCGAGTGGTGCCCGAATGGTGCCTGAGCGGTGCGGGATGGTGCAGTGCGGCAGGGCGCGGCCATGGCGGCCGGGCATGGCGCCTGCTGCGGCAGATACCACGCGCGAGAAACGCGTGCGCTTGTTCGTACTTCTTCGCACGCTACGCCGTTGTGCCGTTGCCCCGTTGTCTCGCGTGTCCATCGCCACTCCCGACCCTCGATCATGGACGAATTTTTCAATCGCCTCTTCCATTTTCAACCGTCGCTGCTCGACTCGCTGACGCACGACGTCATTCATCTCATTGCCGCGGTGCTGATCCTCGTGATCGGCTGGTGGGTATCCAATCGCATCGCGCAGCTATTCGCGCGGCTGTTGTTGCGCTCGCACGCGGACCCCACGCTCGCGCCGATGCTCGCCGGCATCGCCGCGTGGGCCGTGCGCATCATCGCGATCGTCGCGGCGCTGAGCGAAGTCGGCATCGCCACCGCGAGCGTGCTCGCCGCGCTGGGCGCGGCCGGTCTCGCCATCGGCCTCGCGCTGCAGGGCACGCTGCAAAACATCGCGGCCGGCATCATGCTGCTGTTGCTGCGGCCGTTTCGCGCCGGCGACGTGATCGAAGGCAGCGGCGCGGCGGCGGGCGTGGTCTGCGAAGTGGGACTGTTCACGACGCGCATCGAGCGCGGCGACGGCAATGTCGTTTTCGTGCCGAACAGCCAGATCTGGAGCAATCCCGTCATCAATTACAGCAGCGGCGGCACGCATCGCGTGGACGTGAAGGTCGATCTCGCGCGCCGCGACCAGGTGGACGCAGCCATCGCCGAGATGACGAAGATGGTCGCCGCCGAACCGCGCGTGTTGACGGGGGCCACGCTGGCGCCCACGGTCGCCGTGGACGGCTACCCGCCCGAGGGCGGCGCGCGGCTGCGCATTGCCGCGTGGGTGCGCAAGGCCGATGCATCCTATGCGGACGACCTGCGCGCCCATGCGCGCGACGCGCTCGCGAAGGCCGGGCTTGCGGTCGCGAGCCGGGCGGGGGAGAAAGCTCCGGCGAGCCGGGCCGGTGGCAGCACGGCGGCCGCGCTGTCGCGCACCTGAGTCCCGCGAGGAAAAGTCCATCGGGCAGCACTCCTGAATAGTGCAATGTCGCGATCGTGAGCGGGCGCCATGCCATAGCGAATCGATCGCTTGCGGTTCGCGTTCCTCAATCGCCTGATCGCCGCGCGTGCGCGCTGGTTCACGCACGCGCGCGAACCAGTGCGTCCACCTTCCCCGACGAAAAAAGTGAACGATGGCGACAGCCGCGCCAACGAAAGCATGACGGCCAGGAAGCCGTAGTGCGCGAGACACTCAAGGCATAATCTCGCCTACGCGGACTTACCGTAATATTTGAAAGCTTTATGGCCTTAAAACGACTTTCCGCCTTCGCGCGCCAGCTCGCGCTGGTTGCGCTTTTGTCCCCGCTTTTGTCGCTCGTATCGGCCGGCACGGCGCAGGCGTTCTCGACCACCGTGAGCGCCACGAGCGCGAGCGCGGTGGACGCCACGCCGACCCCCATTTCGCTGAGCGAAGCGCTCGCCCAGCTCAAGCAGATGCAGGTCAAGCAGGACAGCATCAAGCAGCAGACCTCGGCGGCGACCAACAGCAAGGATCTCGACGCGCTCGCCGACGCAACCCAGCAACTGAGCACCGACGTCGATAAATTGCGCAGCCAGCTCGTGCCGCTGCGCACGCAGGTTCAGGCCCAGCTCGACGTGCTCGGGCCGGCGCCCACCTCCGGCGTGACGCCAGGCACCCAGGCGGTCGCGCGCCAGCGCGACAGCCTGGGTGCGCGCAAGGCGCAGATCGACGCCGTGATGAAGCTGGCCGACGACCAGAAGAGCAATCTCGACATTCTCACCGCGCAGTTCGCGAAGCTCCATCGCGGCTTGCTCAAGAATCAGCTCGCGCTGCGCTCGGGCGGCATTTTCAGCGCGCCATTCTGGGCGCCGCTTTTGCATCGTTCTCCTGAAGATGGCCAGCGCCTCGACGCCTTCGACGCGCAAGTGCGCGCCATGCTGCAATCGGTCTGGACACCGGGTCAGCGTGCGCTGACCCTCGCGCTGCTGGGCGCTGCGCTCTTGATCTGGCTCGGCGGGCGCAAGCTCGTGCAGCGCGGGCTCGCGTGGTTCTGCCTGCATCGGCTGCCCGCGACGCGGCTGCGCCGCAGCGCGCTCGCGTTGTCGACGGCCATCGCCACGCTGCTGGCGACGGGCGTCGCGCTGCAGGTCCTCTATCTGGCCGTGGCGCGCCACTTCGAGCCCACGCCCGCGCTGAGCGATCTGTGGGACGAGCTCACGAAGCTCACGCTCACCTGCGCGCTGATCTCGGGCTTGGGCCGCGCGCTGCTGTGCACGCATCACCCGTCGTGGCGGCTGCCCTCGCTCGCGGACCCGGTGGCCCGCGCGCTGCGGCCGTTCCCCAGCACGCTCGCGGCGCTGCTGCTGGTCTCGGGCACGGTCGAGGCGATCAATCGCATCGTCGACACGAGCCTCTCGGTCACGCTGCTCGGCCGTGGCATCGTCTCGCTCGTCACCGCGCTGACCATCGGCGCGGCGCTGCTGCGCGCGAACCGCGTGCGCAGCGCACTCGCGGCGGCGGGCGAGGCGCCCGAGTCGCATTCCACGGTCGCGGGGCTGATTCATGCGGGCACGGCGCTCGCGATCGTGGTCTCGCTGGCTGCGCTGGCGGTGGGCTACATCACGGTGGCACGCTTCATTACCTACGAACTGGTCTGGTTCGAAATCGTGCTGTGCAGCATTTACGTGCTCATGCAGTTGAATCGCGACATCTGCGCGAGCCTCTTCAGCGTGAATCTCGCGACCGGCAAGCAACTGAAGAATCTGCTCGGGCTCGACGACAAGCATCTCGAACAGGTGCAGACGGTGCTCTCGGGTCTCGGCACGAGCCTGCTGATGCTGCTCGCGGTCGTGGCGCTGTTGACGGGCGGCTTCGGCACCACTCCCGCGGACCTGCTCAACAGCTTCATCGGCATCATTGGCGGCCAGCGGCTCAAGAGCCTCAACATCATGCCCGCGCGCATCACGAACGCCGTGATCGGGCTCGCGGTGGGCCTCTATCTGCTGCGTTCGGTGCGCCGCTGGCTCGACCGGGAATTCATGCCCGCGCTTGGCATGGACACCGGCATGCGCATGTCGCTGATCACGCTGTTCACGAACGTGGGCTACGTGCTGCTGGTGCTGATGACGCTCTCGCTGCTCGGCGTGCGCTGGGACAGCCTCGCGTGGATCGTGAGCGCGCTCTCGGTCGGTATCGGCTTTGGCCTGCAGGAGATCGTGAAGAACTTCGTCTCGGGCCTGATCCTGCTGACCGAGCGCCCCGTGAAGGTGGGCGACATGATCAGCATTGCGGGCGTGGAGGGCGACATTCGCCGCATCAACGTGCGCGCGACCGAAATCCAGTTGCCCGACCGCTCGACGATGATCGTGCCCAATTCGCAACTGATTTCGCAGAACGTGCGCAACGTCACCATGGGCGACAGCACCCAGGGCGTGGCCACGCTGGTGCTGACGTTTCCGCTGGACACGGATCCGGAGCAAGTGCGCGATTTGCTGCTCGGCGTCTATCGCGAGCATCCCGCGATGCTGGAGACGCCCGCGCCCTCGGTTACGTTCAGCCAGCTCACGCCGGAGGGCATCACGCTCAGCGTGACGGGCTATGTGGGCAGCCCGCGCATCGCGACCTCGACCAGGAGCGATCTGCTGTTTGCCATCCTCAAGCAATTGCGCGCGGCCGGGATCACGCTTTCGAATCCGCGTACGCTGCTGGTGCAAAACGTGCCGACGAAGAATAACGGCGCGTAGACTGGAGCCGTCGCCGGAGGGAAAGGGCTGGCGGCACGTGCTGCGAGCGCACTTTCTTGCCTGCGAGGTCCGCGATGATCTTTCGTCAGTTGTTTGACTCGGTATCGTCCACCTACACGTATCTGCTCGGCGACGCCGAAAGCGGCGAGGCGCTGCTGATCGACCCCGTCTACGAGCACGTGCCGCGCGACCTCGCGCTCTTGCAGGAGCTGGGCCTGCGGCTGCGGGCGACGCTCGACACCCACGTGCACGCCGACCACGTGACGGGCGCGTGGCGCCTGCGCCAGCGTTGCGGCAGCGAGATCGCACTGGCCGCGACGGTGGGCGCCGAAGGCGTGATCCGGCCGCTGCGGCACGGCGAGCGCGTGGCCTTCGGCAAGCGCTACTTGAGCGTGCGCGCGACGCCGGGCCATACGAGCGGCTGCCTGACCTACGTGCTCGACGACGAGCGCATGGCCTTCACGGGCGACTGCCTGCTGATTCGCGGCTGCGGGCGCACCGATTTCCAGGGCGGCAGTCCGCAGCAGCTTTTTGCTTCCGTGCGCGAGCAGATCCTCACGCTGCCCGGCGACTGCCTGCTCTATCCGGCGCACGATTATCGCGGCATCACCGTGACGAGCGTGGCCGAGGAACGGCGCTTCAATCCGCGCCTGGGCGGCGACGTGGATCTCGGCGACTTCGCGGGCTATATGAACAACCTGAATCTGCCGCACCCGAAGCAGATGGCCATTGCGGTGCCCGCGAACCTGCGCTGCGGCCAGCCCGAAGGAGAGGGGCCGGTGACGGAAACGCCCGACTGGGCGCCACTGATCTTGCGCTTTAGCGGCGTATGGGAGATCGAGCCGATGGCGCTGCTCGAGCATGCGGCGAACTTCCAGATCGTGGACGTGCGCGAGGCGCCCGAATTCATCGACCGCCTCGGTCATCTGCCCGATGCGAAGCTGGTGCCGCTTTCGCAGTTGACAGGGCGGCTCGACGAACTCGACCGCGAGCGGCCCGTGGTGGCCGTGTGCCGCTCGGGCGTGCGCTCGGCCCAGGCCAGCGTGCTGCTGACCAAGGCGGGCTTCGCCAGGGTGGCCAATCTCGCGGGCGGCATGCTGCGCTGGAAGGCCGAAGGCTTGCCCGTCGCGACGGACAGCGCTTGATCGTTGTTTGATCTAGCGGCATGCTTCGCCTTCAATGCCCGAGCCCCGACTGGGCGATCTGCTGCTCGACGAACTGAGCGAACAGGGCGTGCAGATGCGTCGTCGGATGCAGGTCGTCGGCGAACATATAGGTCTGGTCCGCATTGGGCGCGACATAGGTCGCGGGCGAGCATAGCAGCGACGTGTCATCGGGCGTCTTCGAGGGATCGCAGGCCTGCGCCGTGTTGGACACCGTAAAGCCGTTCGCCTGGTAGTTCGCGATCGCCTGCGTGACCCACGTGTACGAATCGATCTCGATGACCTTGCCTTGCAGGCCATTGCTCTGCAACGCGGCGTTCAAGGTCGTGTTGAACAGTTGGGACAACTGACTGAGATTCGCGCCGCCGTCGGCCGAGGCGAGGCCCTTCGGCGAGAGGCCGACGTTCGGCACGTTGACCACCACGACATGGGTGGCGCCGCCCTGGACGATCTGTGCGACGATCTGGGCGAGCGTGGTGGCCGCCTGCTCCACGGTCGTGTTGGCGGCCGGCGGCGTGCCGGCCCGCAGCACGTCGTTCGCACCGGCCCAGACGAGCACGAGCTGATTGCCATTGAAGCTGCCGTGAGCGGACACATAGCTCGAAACTTGCTGATTCACGGGCATCTCGATGTTGCCGATCACGTCGGTGAGAAAGTCGTACTGGTCCGCCGGTGTAGCGACCGTGGAGCCGCCCTCGGCATAGCCCAAGCCGCCTTGCGCGCTCAGTTTGTGATCGACGCCGATGGTGTAGGCGGCGCTCAAGGTGTCGCCGTAGTATTGCGCGACATCCTGCGTCCACACTTGGCCCGGATTGGTCGTAAAGCGTCCGCCGCCCACCGCGCCCGCGATCGGGGCATAGGTGCCGACATCGGAAAGGCTGTCGCCAAAAGAAACGATCTGCAGATGCACACCGCCTGGCGGATTATTGGCGCTGCTGCCACCGCCGCTACCGTTGCCATTGCCGCCGCCACCACCGCAAGCCGCAAGCAGTGCAAACAGGATTGCAGAAACTGCAGCCTGAACGCCGTTGCCGATTCCTCGCATCGCGCCTCCCTGCCGCTCGTGGCGGCTGCGCCCGCGTGGCCCGCCTTTTGCCGGCCGCTGCACGGACTCGTTGCGCAGGGAAGGGAGGCAAAAAGAGTGCCCGGCCCCGGCAGGGTGTGCGCCGCGTAGCCGTATTCAGTGGCGCGAACGGTTCAAGGTATCGCTCGGCCATAAACAACATCGAACGCCTGTGACGGCTCGAAACCCGAATAGGTGTGCCGAAGATAAGCGGACTGAAACGACACGTCGAATTCTCCTGAAAGATTTCGCTTTTCGGATAACGCTTTTTCCCATCGTCGATTATTTTATGTCCATGCGGCGTGAAGGTGGAGTCAATGACGGAAACCTGCCGGATGATGAAAGCGCGGCTTTGCGCGCTGGAAGCCGAGGCTGAAGCGCTGCGTCGCCGGGAATTGCCGGACGTGGTCGCCGATATGCGCCAGAAAATTCGCGATTACGGCATCACGCCCGATCAATTGTTCGTGGACTTTCTGCTCAAGCCGTTCGACATGAATGTCCTGTTGTGCGCATTGGAAGCCGCGCTTTCGTTGCGCGAAAGCCGGGTGGCGCCGCGCGCGCCGTCGGTCAGCCTGAGCGAACGCGAGCGCTTCGTCCTGAGCGCCATCGCCAGCGGACTGAGAAATAAGGAAATTGCCCACGAGCTCCAGTTATCGGAGCGGACGATCAAGCATTGCCGTGCCGCTCGTCGGGCAGGCGTTCGATCGTCCGCGCGCGGCTTCGAGGGAGAGCCGGCTGCGCGTAGGCGCGCAAGGTCTGGCGACCGGCCGGTGACCCTGCACGGGCCATGCGCTTGCCTTATATAAGCCGGAACCGGCTCAGGGTAGCGAAGCCAGCGACTGCTGGAGGCTGATCATGTTGATCGGCACGACGCGAATCAGGCCGCCGCGCGGGCTGTCGATATCGGCAATCAGCGAAAGCGAAAGCGCCACGGTAATCGGCAGTACGAACAGCAGTACGCGGCGTCCGGTCGTGCCGCGCGAGCCGTATCCCTGCATCAGGTTGCTGAAGAACGCGATCGCCATCATCAATCCCCAGGCGGAGAGCGGAATGCGATTGGACCACGCGGCTTGCGTATAGCCCTGCGTGTTCAGCACATCGTTCATGCCCGATACCACGAGTGCCGAAATCGGCGTGGGCCGCGCGAGCGCGGTGCCGCGCACGCTCGTCCACAATTGCGCCTGCAGATCCGTGGTCGTGCGGTTGATCGTGTCGAGTTCGTGCGCATTGCGTGTCTTGTACCAGGCAATCCGTTGCTCGAGATACTGCGCGAGCAGCGCTTTTATTCTGGGCGCGTCGGCGTCGCCCACCAGATCGGCGCGCACGTATTCGGTGCCGATCGCGTTGGCTTCTTCTTCCTCGTAGTTCTTGCGCTGGTCATAGCGGCCCACGGCCATCGAGAGCGTAAAACCGATCAGGAGTGCGAGCAATGTGAGCGTGGCGCCCTGGATGACGTTGTAGTTCTCCCGCGCATCTCCCGAGAGGGGAAAGGCGCGTTGCATGAAAATCGCGCCGGCCATGGCGGCAATGGAGAGCAGGGCGATGAGTGCGAGGAACAAGTAGGCCGGGTGGTGAACGAGTTGCTCCATCTCCATTCCTTATGTTTTATGAGGGTAATAACGGTGGGGCCCGGAGATTCTACGGCAACTCGCTGGTTTCGGGTTATCGATTCGTTATGCAGAAAACGTTATGCATAAAGCCATGGATTCGAACCGGATATTGGGCGGGCTTCTCGATTGAATATTGCCCCAAAGGGCAATCGGATTTCCCTCAATCCCTATGGCAGATCCCCGCCGAATTACCAAAACTTACACAGTGAATCGAAAGGCGACATGAATGGACCCGGCGGGCTTGCCCGCATGGGAGCATCCGCATGCGCGGCGCTTTGGGATTCGCTGTCCGCCCGGTCTTCGGGCCGAGTCGATATAGCTCGTTTCCCCGCTCGTTTTCCAGAATACGTTGGGCGATGCCATGAATCACATTTACCGTTTGTGCTGGAATCGGTCGCTCAGGCAGTGGGTCGTGGCGTCGGAGCTTGCCACGCGGCGTGCTGGCAGGGGCGCGAGCCGCGCCGGAAAAGGCGTCCGGCGCATGGTGGCGTGGCTGCTCGCGGGCGTGCCCGTGCTGTTGATCGCCCCGGCCTATGGCGCGGGCGGACCCAGCGGCGGCCAGATCGTGTCGGGTGTCGGCTCGATCAGCCAGTCGGCTGCGCTCACCACGATCCAGCAGCGCAGCCCCACGCTCCAGCTCAACTGGCAGAGCTTCAACGTCGGCGCCGGACAGACGGTCGATTTCGTTCAGCCGGGGCGCAACGCGCTTGCGGTCAACCGCATCTTCGGCAGCACGCCGAGTGCGATCATGGGCCGGCTGAACGCCAATGGCCAGGTCTGGCTCATCAATCCCAACGGCGTGCTGTTCGGGCCGTCCGCGCGCGTGAACGTGGGCGGCATCGTGGCCTCCACGCTCGACGTGGATCCGAACAGCCTTGGCAGCAGTACGCGCCGCTTCAGCGGCAACGGGCAGGGCAGCGTCGTCAACCAGGGCACGATTACGGCGGCCGAGGGCGGCTACGTCGCCTTGCTGGGCAATCGCGTCTCCAACCAGGGCGTCGTCAGCGCGCGCCTGGGCACGATCGCGCTCGCGGGCGGGAGCGCGGCCACGCTTACGTTCGACGGCGCGCGGCTCGTCCATATCCAGGTCGATGCGAGCACGCTCGACAACCTGGCCGAGAACCGCCAGTTGCTGGTGGCCGATGGCGGCCAGGTCATCATGACTGCGGGCGCGAAAGATGCGCTGCTCGCGAGCGCCGTGAACAACACGGGCAAGATTCGCGCGCAGACCGTCGAGGACCACGAGGGCAAGATCGTGTTGCTGGGCGGCATGGAGGGGGGCCAGGTCAACGTGGGCGGCACGCTCGACGCGAGCGCGCCCAACGGCGGCAACGGCGGCTCGATCGAAACGTCGGCGGCGCTGTTCAGCATCGCGCCGGACACGCACATCACGGCGGCGGCGCCCCTCGGGCGCGCCGGCACCTGGCTCGTGGACCCGACCGACCTGACCATCGACGCCAATGCGGCCACGCAGATTTCGAACACGCTGAACGGCGGCACCAACGTGGTCGAGCAGACCACGGCATCGGGCGCGACGGGCGCGGGCGTGCAGACGCCGGGCAATGGCGACATCACCGTGGCCTCGCCCATCAGCTGGACCAACTCGGCTGCGAGCCTGACGCTAGAGGCGTACAACGCGATCAACGTGAACGCGGCCGTGAGCGGCGCGGGCGCCGTGACCATGCAGGCGGGCACGGGCAATCTCACGATCGCGGCGGGCGCTTCGGTGATCGGCGGCGCGGGCGTCACGCTGGCCACGAACGCCAATTTTGTGAACAACGCGGGCAGCTCGGCCGTGAGCACCGGGACCTCGGCGCCCTGGCTGATCTATTCCACGGATCCGCGCCGCGACACCACGGGCGGCCTCACGCCCGCGTTCATCCAGTACGACGCGCCCTATGGGACCGCGGCAGCGGTCTCGGGAAACGGCTTGCTCTATAGCGTCGCGCCCACGATCACCGTGACGGGGCTCACGGGCAGCGTGAGCAAGGTCTACGACGGCACGACCACGGCGGACCTGACCGGCGCCCAGATCCAGACCTCGGGCCTCATCAACGGCGACGTGGTGGTCCGCGCGCAGGGCACCTATGCCACGGCCAACGCGGGCTCGGACATCACGGTGAACTCGCCCACCTCGTTCGCGGGGGCGCTCCTCACCAATGCGGCCGGCATTCCGGTCTACGGCTACAAGGGCACGGGCTCGGCCTCGGCCGATATCGGCACGATCACGCCCGCGCCGCTCTCAGCCAGCATCGTCAACGACCCGACCAAGGTCTACGACGGCACGACCTCGGCGTCGCTCGCGGCCAGCAACTACAGCTTCACGGGTTTCGTGGCCGGGCAGGGCATGAGCGTGAACCAGGCCAGTTCGGTCTCCTACGCGAGTGCGAACGCGGGCACGGGCATCCCCGTCAACGCGACCTTCACGTCGACCAATTTCGTCGCGAACAGCGGCACGAACCTCGCGAACTACACGCTGCCGACCTCGGCGGCCGGCACCGGCACGATCACGCGCGCGCAGTTGCTGATCAGCGGGCTCATTGCCACCAACAAGGTCTACGACGGCACGCGCGCCGACACGCTCAACGTGGGCGGCGCGTCGCTGTTCGGCGTGATCAGCGCGGACAGCGGGCAGGTCGCGCTGGACACGAGCGGCGCGACCGGCACCTTCGCCACCCCCAACGCGGGCAACGGCATTGCGGTGGCGGCCACGGGCTTCGCGCTGACCGGCGCGAAGGCCGACAACTACCAGGTCTCGCCGCCGCTCTATCTCTCGGCCAACATCACGCCGAAGCCCGTGACGATCACGGGCGTGAGCGCCAACGACAAGGTCTACGACGCCACCACGACGGCGACGCTCAACCTCAGCAACGCCACGGTCAACGGCCTCATCGCCTCCGACAGCGGCAACGCCTCGCTTTCGACGAGCGGCGTCACCGGCACCTTCAGCCAGTCCAACGTGGGCAACAACCTGGCGGTCTCGGTCAATGGCTTCACGCTTGGCGGATCGGCGGCCGGCAACTACACCGTAACGGGCATCACGGGCCTTACCGCGAACATCACGCCGGCGCCGCTCACGATCACCTTCCTCGGCTCGCCGACCAAGGTCTACGACGGTACCGTCGGCGTCACGCTGAACCAGTCGAATTACACGATCTCGGGTTTCGTGGGCGCAGAGAGCGCGACGATCGGACAGGTCACCGGGAGTTACGACACGCCGCACGCGGGGACGGGCAAGACCGTCACCGCGACGCTCAAGCCCTCGGATTTCGTGCCGGCTACCGGCACGTCGATGTCGAACTACACGTTTTCCGGCTCCGTGACGAGCACGTCCGGCATCATCACGCCGCAGCCGGTACAGGTCAGCATCGTCAACAACCCGACCAAGACCTACGACGGCAACGACGTCGCCACGCTCGGCGCCGGCAACTATCAGGTGAACGGCGCGATTCCGGGCGAGTCCATCACCCTGAATCCGTATCCGGCATCGGGCACCTATGCGTCATCCAACGTCGGCTACTGGGTGGTGACCGCGAGCCTGCCGGCGGGCGACTTCCAGGCGGGCCCGAACACGCTGCTGTCCGACTATCTCCTGCCCACCACGGCGACGGGCATGGGCACGATCGTGAAGCGGCAGATCAACCCCGGCACCTTGACGGCGGACATCACAAACAACCCGTCGAAGACCTACGACGGCAACAACATTGCCACGATTCCCGCCAGCGATTTCACGTTCAGCGGATTCGTCCCCGGCCAGGGCGCGACGGTGAACCATACGATCACCGGCAGCTACGCGACGAAGGACGTCGGGAACCAGCCGGTGACGGCGAGCCTCGCGCAGTCCGACCTCACGCCCACGGCGGGCACCGACCTGAACAACTACTCTTTCCCGGTCGCGGCTTCCGGGATGGGTTCGATTCTTCCGGCCGTGATCACGGTCACCATCCTCAACAACCCGACCAAGGTGTACAACGGCGATTCGGTCGCGCGGGTCACCAGCGGCGATTTGCAGGTCAATGGCCTCGTTGCCGGCGAGAGCATGACGGTCAATCCGACCACGCAGTTCAACTATGCGCTGGCGCATGCGGGGAACTGGACGATCAGCGGTCTGCTCGTGCCGGGCAACTACACGGCCGGCAGCGGCACGCTGCTCGGCAACTACCAGCTTGCGACTTCGGCGTCGGGCCCCGGCACGATCACGCCGGCGCCGCTCTACGTGCTCAACGCGTACGCGACCAGCAAGGTCTACGACACGACCACCGCCGACACGCTCGATGTCAGCCAGGCTACGCTCTCGGGCGTGATCGGCAACGACAACGTCACGCTCAACACGTCCACGACGGGCACGTTCGCCACGCCCAACGTCGGCAACAACATCGCCGTGACAGCCAGCGGCTTCAGCATCTCGGGCACCGCGGCGAGCAACTACACGCTGCAGCCGCTCACGGGGCTCACCGCGAACATCACGCCCGCACAGCTGATCGTCAACGGCGCCGTGGCGAACAACAAGGTCTACGACAGCACCACGGCCGCCACGATCGGCACTGCCAACGCGTCGCTTTCGGGCGTGCTCGGCAACGACCAGGTCACGCTCTCCTCGGGCGCCGCCAACGGCCAGTTCATCACGGCGAACGTGGGCACGAACCTGGAAGTCACCGCGAACGGCTTCACGCTGGGCGGCGCGCAGGCGGGCAACTATACGGTGCAGCAGCCGCAGAACCTGCTGGCCGATATCACGCCGGCGCCGCTCACGGTCAGCATCACGGGCAACCCCGTCAAGCAGTACGACGGCACGAAGTCGGTGGCGCTGGGCGCGTCGGACTTCACGATCACGGGCTTCGTGGGCAACCAGAGCGCCACGGTCACGCAGACCGCGTCGAGCGGCTATTTCTCGCCGAACGTGGGCACGAACATCGGCATCGGCGCGACGCTCGAGCCGTCGGACTACACGGCGGCGCTCGGCACGAACCTCTCGAACTACAGTCTGCCGACCGCGGCCACGGGACCGCTCGGCCAGATCACGGCGAAGGTCATCAACCTCACGGGCACGCGCGTCTACGACGCCACCACCAACGCGGGCGCGAACCTGTTCGCGCCGGCCGGCTCGATCGCGGGCGTGAACGGCGAGACGCTCACGCTCACCGGCACCGGCACGCTGAACACGAAGAACGTGGGCAAGCAGATTCCGTTCGCGGATCTGGGCACGCTCGCGCTCGGCGACGGCACCGGCCTCGCGGGCAACTACACGCTCGTGGGCGGCGTGGACTGGGTGACCATCACGCCGGCGCTGCTCACGGTGCTCAACACGACCGCCGACGACAAGGTCTACGACGGCAACCGCAACGCGGCGCTGCACAACGCGCTGCTCAGCGGCGTGCTGGGCAGCGACAGCGTCACGCTCGGCAACGACACCACGGGGCTGTTCGACACCAAGAACGTTGGCACCAACAAGCCGGTTTCGACGAGCATGACGATTTCCGGCACCGACGCCGGCAACTACACGCTCGTTCAGCCGTCCGGCATCACCGCGAGCATCACACCGCTGGGCGCGACGATCACGGCCACCGGCATCGACAAGCAGTACGACGGCACGACCACGGCGCAGGTCGGCCTGAGCAGCACGGCCGTGGTGGCGGGCGATCAGGTGACGTTCAGCGATCAGACGGCCAACTTCTCGCAGGCGGAGGTGGGCACCAATCTCGGCGTGCACGTGACCGGCATTACCGCGAGCGGCGCCGATGCGGCCAATTACACCTTCAGCAACACGATAGCGGACACCACGGCCAACATCCTGCAGCGCGTGCTGAACCTGCAGGGCACACGCGTCTACGACGCGACCGCAGGCGCCGAAGCGACCCTGTTCGGCGCGGGCGGCGTGCTGCAGGGGCAGAACGGCGAGACGCTCACCCTCAGCGGCACCGGCACGCTCACGGACAAGAACGTGGGCAGCCAGAAGGCGTTCGCGGCGAACGGGCTCGATGGCTATACGCTGACCGGCGACGGCTCGGCCAAGGCGAGCAACTACACGCTCGCGGGCGGAAGCGACTGGGTCACGATCACGCCCGCGACCCTGACCGTGGCGAACACGGTTGCGCAGAACAAGACCTATGACGGCAATACCAACGCCGCGCTGTCCGGCGCCACGCTGATGGGCGTGATTGGTTCGGATAACGTGATATTGGGCGACGATACCCTGGGCCAGTTCAACGACAAGAACGTGGGCAACGCCAAGCCGGTCACGACGAGCATGACGACCTCGGGCACTGACGCAGGCAACTACGTTCTCGTGCAGCCCACGGGACTCACCGCCAACATCACGCCGCTCGGCGTCACGGTGGAGGCCACCGCGAGCAACAAGGTCTACGACGGCAACACGACGGCAACCGTACAGCTCGGCAGCGCCGGCGTCGTGAATGGCGACGAGGTGACCTTTAGCGACCAGTCGGCCAATTTCGGCACGAAGGACGTCGGCACGGGCAAGCTGGTGACGGTGCTGGGCATCACCGAGGCAGGCGCCGACGTGGGCAACTACACGTTCTCGAACACCATCGCGACGACCACGGCCGACATTACGCCCTACGTGCTGAACCTGCAGGGCACGCGCGTTTACGACGCGACCACCGGCGCCGCCGCGACCCTGTTCGGCAACGGCGGCCAGCTCACGGGCGTGGCCGGCGAGACGCTCACGCTCAGCGGCACGGGCACGCTCGCGAGCAAGAACGTGAACCCGCAGCAGCAGTTCGCCGCGAATGGCCTCGCGGGCTATACGCTCACGGGCAATGGCACCGCATCGGCCGGCAACTACACGCTCACGGGCGGCACGGACTGGGTCACTATCACGCCCGCGCCGCTCACGGTCGCCGGCACCACGGTCGACACCAAGGTCTACGACGGCAACGCCAACGCCACGCTGAGCGGCGCGACGCTGTCCGGCGTGCTGGGCAGCGACAGCGTCACGCTCGGCAACGACACCACGGGCCAGTTCGACAACAAGAACGCGGGCACCGGCAAGGCCGTGACGGCGGACACCATGAGCATCAGCGGCGCCGATGCGAGCAACTACACGTTGGCCCAGCCCACCGGCCTCACGGGCACGATCACGCAGCGGCCCATCACGGTCGACGCGACGGCGCAGGACAAGACCTACGACACCACCACGACCGCCACGGCGGGTGTCAGCAGCACCGGCGTGCTGGCGGCCGACACGGTGAGCTTCGGCTTCACCGGCGCGAACTTCGACACGCCGGACGTGGGCACGGGCAAGACCGTCACGGTGAGCAACATCACCGCGACCGGCGCGGACGCGGGCAATTACGCGTACAACAGCAGCGCGACGACCACGGCGAACATCACGGCGTACATCCTGAACCTCACCGGCACGCGCGTGTACGACGCGAATACCGACGCCGCGGCGAGCCTGTTCGGCAACAACGGCGTGCTCACGGGCGCGGGCAACGAAACGCTGCAGCTCTCCGGCACGGGCACGCTCGCGAGCAAGAACGTGAATGCGCAGCAGCCGTTCGCGACCAGCCCGGGCGGCCTCGCGGGCTTCACGCTCACGGGCCTGAACGGCGCGAAGGCCAGCAACTACACGTTCGTGGGCGGCACCGACTACGTGAACATCACGCCGCTGGCGATCACGGTGGGCGCCACCGCGCAGGACAAGACCTATGACGGCAACGCCAACGCCACGCTGTCGGCATTCGGCAGCACGGGCGTGCTGTCGGGCGACGCGGTGAACTTCAGCTACGCCAGCGCGAATTTCGATAACCCGAACGCCGGCAACGGCAAGCCGGTGACCGTGGACGGCATTAGCGCGAGCGGGGCGGACGCGGGCAACTACACGTTCAACACGACCGCGACGACCACAGCGAGCATCCTGCCTTACGTGCTGAACCTGCAGGGCACGCGCGTCTACGACGGCACCGCGATTGCCGATGCGGGCCTGTTCGGCATCAACGGCCTGCTCACGGGCGCGAACGGCGAACACCTGCAACTCGGCGGCAGCGGCACGCTCGTAAGCAAGAACGTGAACCCGCAGCAGGCGTTCGTGACGCCGGGCGGCCTCGCGGGCTTCACGCTCACGGGCCTGAACGGCGCACAGGCCAGCAATTACACGCTGGGCACGGGCGTGGCCGACTGGGTGAGCATCACGCCGAAGGCGCTGACGATCACGGCCACGGGCCAGAACAAGGTCTACGACAGCACGACGGCCGCGACGCTCAGCAACTTCACCGTGAACGGCCTCGTGGCCGGCGACGACGCGCACGTCTATTACAGCTCGCCGAATTTCGTCTCGCCCAACGTCGG
Organism: Paraburkholderia sp. J63; assembly: GCF_905220245.1. NCBI lineage: Bacteria > Pseudomonadati > Pseudomonadota > Betaproteobacteria > Burkholderiales > Burkholderiaceae > Paraburkholderia > Paraburkholderia sp. J63. The sequence goes on from NZ_CAJMZF010000047.1 coordinate 27,477, forward strand.
CACGAACATTCCCATCACGGTCAACCTGTTCGCCGACGGCGCCGACATCGGCAACTATTCGTTCGGCAGCAAGGTGGTAACGACGAGCGCGGACATTACCAAAGCACTCCTGACGATCACGGCCAACGCGAACAACAAGGTCTACGACGCCACGACCACGGCCACGCTCAACGGCGGCCTGAACGTGAGCGGCCTCATGGGCAGCGACACCGCCACCTTCACCGCGGGCAGCGCGAACTTCGTCACGGCGAACGTGGGCAACGGCATTGAGGTGGACGTGACGGGCATCACCGGCAGCGGCCTCGACAACTACACGTTCAACACCGCGGCCACGACGTTCGCCGACATTACGCCATACGTCCTGAACCTCACGGGTAGCCGCGTCTACGACGGCACGAACCGGGCCGACGCGAACCTCTTCGGCAACGGCGGCCAGCTCACGGGCGTGGCCGGCCAGACGCTGATGCTCTCCGGCTCCGCCAATCTGCTGGACCGCGACGCCGGAACGCAGAAGCCGTTCGCGCCGGGCGCGCTCGATGGCTTCAAGCTGACCGGCAACGGCTCGACGCTTGCGAGCAACTACACGCTGCTCGGCAGCGTCGACTGGGTGACCATCACGCCGCTCGCCATCACGGTGACGGCGACGGGGACTGACAAGGTTTATGACGGCACGCGAGCGGCCGCGGTCAGCCTGGGAAGCAGCGGCATCCTCGCCGGCGACAACGTGAGCTTCAGCGCGGGGTCTTCCGGCTTCGCCACGCCGAACGCCGGCACTGGCATTCCCATTCTGGTCACGGGCATCACGGGCAACGGTGCGGACGCTGGCAACTACACGTTCAATACGGTGGCGGGTACATCGGCCAACATCGCGCCGGTCGTCCTGAGCCTCACGGGCAGCCGCGTCTATGACGCGACCCCGGGCGCGGCCGCGAGCCTGTTCGGCACGAACGGCGTGCTCCAGGGCGTGAACGGCGAGACGCTCACGCTCTCGGGCAGCGGGACGCTCGCGACGAAGAACGTCGGCAACCAGATCGGCTTCGCGGCGGGCGGACTGGGCGGCTACACGCTGAGCGGCAACGGCGCGGCGCTCGCCGGGAACTACACGCTGGCGGGCGGCGTGGACTGGGTCACGGTCACGCCCGCGCCGCTCGCGGTGGTGGGCACGCTAACGAGCAACAAGGTCTATGACGGCAACGCGTCCGACCCGCTCTCGGGGGCGATGCTGGCCGGCGTGCTGGGCGCGGACAGCGTGACGCTCGGCAACGACACCGTGGGCTATTTCAACAATCCGTCCGTCGGCTTCGGCAAGCCGGTGCATACGGCGATGACGATCGACGGCGCCGACGCAGGCAACTATGTGCTCACGCAACCATCGGACCTGAGCGCCGACATCATCGCGCCGGTTCCCCCAGTGCCGCTGGGCACGCTGACGAGCGTCCAGGCGCCGCTTGGACCCGACGACGTGACGACGCCCTATGGCACCGCCGCGGACACCGCGCAGGGCAACTACGCCGGCAACCAGAAACAGGAGGACCACCCGAACGAGCGCAATGTGGCGCGCTCGGACTTCCATCCCGGACTGGCGCTCACGGTGCTCAACGGAGGCGTGCGCCTGCCCGCGAACTGAGGCCTCCGGTGGAGGACACGAACCACGCAGCACAACGCACGCGCGGCAGCGCGGCCACGACCTTACCTACCATGATCGAGACTCGCTCGAAGCGCCTGCGCAAGACACGAATCTGCCTCGCTATCACGCTCGCCACCGCGGCGCTGGCGGCGCACGCACAAGTCCGGGGCACGGCGCCCGTCAATAGCGGCAGCGGCCAGTTGCTTCAGCAGGTGCCGCAGCCGACGTTGCAGCCGCCGTCCTCCGACCTCGGTCTTACGATCCAGCAGCCGAAGGAAGCGCCGGCCGACAACACGAAGACCTTCCCGGTCCGCCAGATCGAGATCACGGGCAACACCGAGCTGCCCACCGACATGCTGCATGCGGTGGTGGCGCCGAGCGAGGGCAAGAATCTCACGCTCGCCGACCTGAACGCGCTGGCCGACCGCATCAGCGACCTGTATCACCAGCACGGCTATCCGCTCGCCACGGCCTATGTGCCCGCGCAGACGATCGATAGCGGCGTCGTGCGCATCGACGTGGCCGAAGCGCGTTACGGCGCCGTGTCGCTGAACAACCAGAGCCAGGTATCGGGCCGCGTGCTGGACAAGACGCTCGCCGCATTGCAGTCGGGGCAGCCGGTCAGCGAATTCGAGCTCGAGCGCACGCTGCTGCTGATGCAGGACATTCCCGGCGCGCTCGTGAGCTCGACGCTGCGCCCGGGGCAGCAGGTGGGCACGTCCGATCTGCTCGTCGACGTGACGCCGCAGCAGCGCGTCACCGGCGACGCGGGCGTGGACAACTTCGGCGACCCCTATAGCGGGCGCGTGCGCGGCAGCGGCAGCGTCTATATCAACGGGCTGTTCAACCAGGGCGATCTGCTCGACTTCAGCGGCCTGACCTCGGGCGGCGGCATGAACTACGGGCGCATGGATTACCGGTATCTGCTCAATGGTCAGGGCACGACGCTCGGGGCCACGGTGTCGGCGCTCGACTATCGGCTCGGCAACGATCTTTCCGACCTCGATTCGCATGGCTCGGCGTTCACCACCGGCGTGGTGCTGGCGCATCCGCTGATCCGCAATACGGCGGGCAACCTCTACGGGCAGCTCGAATACGACTTCCGCCGGCTCAACGACAACATCGATATCATCGGACTGCAAAACGATCGTCATACCAACAGCCTGACCAGTACGCTCGCGGGCGACGAGCTCGATGCGAAGGGCGTCTCCAATGCGCGCCTTGCCATGACCTGGGGCGTGCTCTCCGCGAACAACTGGCAGACCGACATCATCGACCAGCTCGGCGCGGATACGGCGGGCCATTACGTCAAGCTGTCGCTGTCGCTCTCGCGGCTCCAGCAGCTCACGAACCGGGACGCGCTTTACTTCGGCTTCTCGGGGCAGACCGCGAGCAAGAACCTGGACACCTCGGAGCAGTTCTACCTGGGCGGCCCCGATAGCGTGCGGGGCTATGACGTGGGCGTGCTGTCCGGTTCGCGGGGCTATCTGGCGACCTTCGAATACCGGCACGACGCGGCGTTCCAGAATATCCCGGGCATCTTCCAGTTTTCCGCATTCGTCGATACGGGCTGGGTGCAGCAATACAAGGAGGCGTTCGTGCCGGGGCCCAACACGGGGCAGTTGAGCAGCGCCGGTTTTGGCGTGCAGTGGAACGGGCCGTACAAGCTGCTGGTCACTGCGAGCGTGGCGTTCCCGTTCGGACGGACGCCGGAGATTCTCAGCGCGAATGCCAATACGTCGGTGCACTGCTGGCTGCAGTTGCGCAAGGCGTTCTAGGCTGGGGAAAGAGAACGCGCCGCGAGACGGCGGCGCGTAATGGCGAGGAGCGTACTTGTCTGAAACGTGCTACGGGCGCGGGCGGTCCGAAGACCTGGGCAGCGGCCCGAAAAACATCGCCTTGAGGCGGCCTTTCCCGAGTGCGCGTGCGAGTTCCGCAATCACGCAATAGTTGAAGATTAGCGTCAGCAGCAGGATCTGCACGGCCCAGAAGCGCGGCCAGCTGATCTGGGTGAGCAGCGTGTGATTCGCGGCGACCAGCGTGTGCGCTTCCTTCCAGTAGTCGTAGAGCCGCTCGAGATAATGGATCACGAGCGCGACCAGCGTATACATCAGCGTTTTCCAGGCGACGTTCCAGACCAGCGGCTTGTCGGGAAAGCGGTTGATGAAGGGCAGCATGTCCGCGAGCAGCACGGATTTGCCGAGGATCAGCGACGCGAGCAGTACCGATGCTGACGTGGGCAGCGAGATGCCGGTCTCCCTCACCATCAGCGAGCGGATCAGCGCGACGATATGCAGGATGACGAAGAAAAAGATCGTCGGAGGCAGCACCTTCTTGAATTCTTCCTTGGCCTTTTCCGTGAACTTGCTCATGGTGCTCTCCGGTCGTCGGCGAGATTCGCAACTACGCCGCTTCGCAGGCGAGCGCCCGCGAAGCGGCGTTCACCCGCGCACCGTGCGCGGGCGGCAAGGGCAGGATATCAGTAAGGCGCGTTGACCACGACGTACTGCGCCCCCTGCGGTTGGTACCAGGTGCTGCCGCATTGCTGGTAGACCATGCCGCCGTAATTGACCGGCACGCAGTTCGACGGCACTGAGCGGACGATGGAGCCCACCACCGCGGACGTCACGCTGACCGCGGCCGTGACGGCGGCGGCCGTGGCAACGGGGTGATAGTCGTCGTCCCAGCCGCCATGACGGTCGACGTTTGCATTCACGTTGACGTTGCGGTTCACGTTGACGTTGTTCACGCTCGTGTTGCGCACGTTGCGCGTGCGGGCGTCGGCGTTGACGTTATTCATCGCGGGCCGGTTGGCGCGTGCGCCGCCACCGCCGCCGCCGGCCGGGCGCTCCCGGGCGACGTGGCCGCCACCGCCGCCGCGCCCGACGGCGTTCGCGAGCGGCGGTACGGAAAGAGCGACGCAGGCAGCGAATACGGTGACGACAAGACGGGCGGGAATGTGCCTGTTGATGTTCTTCATGGGCCTACCCCTTGTTGGCAACGGGAACGATCTCGATCTTCTTCGCACCCGCCGGCGGCCGGAACGTGAATTCGGAGCCCTTGAAGTTGGCGTGCACCGACCAGTCGAGAATCGAAACGGACTGCGGACGCGCATCGTCGTCGCGCCGCGTGATCACGATCTTGCGTGGCAGCGGATTGGCACCGGTGCTGATCCAGATCTGCCAGTCGATCGCCTTCTGGCGGAATGCGTAGTGATCGCATAAAACGGAGCCGATATAGTCCTGGCCCGCGAACATCGCCGATTCGAACTGATCGGTCGGCGCCTCGGGCGTGCCCCACACGAACAGATCGGAGAGCGGGAAATCCACGCCGTAGTAATCGCGCAGCTTGTCGATCAACGCGCCGATCGTGCCGTCGAACTGGACCGTCGAATAGTACTTGTGCGCCGGCGTATAGAGCGTGACGTTCTTGCCGTTAAAGACGATCTCGCGCTCGCTGCGCGCGCTCGACAGAACGGCGTGAATCTTGTTGGGGCGATCGACGTCGAGCTCGGCCGTCGCGGTGTGCTGCAACTTCTGGCCGTCTTCGAGCACGCGCTCTCCGGTGAGCTCGGTCGAGACGCTAAAGCGCTTGAGCGACTGGAGATAGGTGCCCATCTTCTGCAGCGCCGCGACCGCGGCGGGATCGACGGGATTGGCGACGCCACTCGCCGCAACCGGCGCCGATGCCTGCGCGAAAACCTGCGGTGTGACCAGCGCCGCGGCCAGCATGAGCATGCATGAAACCCTTCTTTTCATCGTGTTCTCCATGCGTGTGAACGAGTGGCGCTGCCCGCGCGAAAGCGTCGTCGTAGCACGCGCGTAGCAGTAGGGGCAGCGCACTTGCAGTGCCTAATGTACTGGCCGCTTTCGGGAAAGGAAAGGTTTCTGCCCGATATTGCCCGAAGGGGAAATGAGGCTGCCCCGAGTCCCTATGGAACGAATGGGGTTTCTGAGCGACGCTGAGGGTTCTTGCCCGAAGGTGAAAGCGAATTTCCCCGACTCCCTATGGCGTTGCGCATGCATCTGTTCAAAACTCGTCAAACAGCCAGGTGGGCAGCGCATGGACGAGGAGCGGCAATTGATCGTGATAGTGGAAGACGATTCCGGTCTGCGGCGCGCCGTCGAGCGACTGCTCCGGTTATCGGGCTTTCGCACGCGTTCGTTTCATAGCGCGGAGGACGCCAATGTTTTCGAACTCGCGTCCACTGCGCGCTGCCTCGTCATCGACGTGCAATTGCCGGGCATTTCCGGGCCGGCGTTCTACGGAACCTTGCATGTGCCGCGTCCGCCCGCCGTATTCATGACGGCCTACGAAGGCGGGTGCATGCGCCGCACCATCGAAAGTACCGGAGCGCATACGGTGCTGATCAAGCCTTTTCTCGGCGAAGCGCTGATCGACGAGATTCTGAAGGCAACGGGCGCTCCACGTTGAATCCAGTCCAGCTTTAAATCGAGCGACACAAGGGGAAACATATGCAATCCGGCAAGAATCCTGAATCACGCTTGGGGCGGTTTGCCAAGCCTATCAAGCGGGCGCCTTTCGTCCTCGCCGCAGCGGGGCTGCTCGCGCTGGCGATGAACGGCCACGCACAGAAAGAAGCGCAGCAGAACGCGCACCCGAACATCGTGCTGATCGTGGCCGACGACGTGGGCTGGGGCGATCTCGGCGTCTATGGCGGCGGCGAAGGGCGCGGCATTCCCACGCCCAATCTCGACCGCATGGCCGACGAGGGGATCACCTTCTTCGACTTCTACGGCCAGCCTAGCTGTACGCCGGGGCGCGCCGCCATTCAGACGGGCCGCAACCCGAACCGCAGCGGCATGACCACGGTGTCGTTCCAGGGGCAGGGCGGAGGCTTGCCGCATGCCGAATGGACGCTCGCCTCCGTGCTCAAGCAGGCGAAGTACAACACCTACTTCACGGGCAAATGGCACCTGGGTGAAGCGGACTACGCACTGCCCAACGCCCAGGGCTACGACGACATGAAATATGTCGGCCTCTATCACTTGAATGCTTATACGTACGCCGATCCAAAATGGTTCCCGGACATGGACGAGCAGACCCGGGCGATGTTCGCCAAGGTCACGAGAGGCATGCTCTCGGGCAAGGCCGGGGAAAAGCCGCATGAGGACTTCAAGGTCAATGGCGAGTACGTGGATACCCCGGACAAGGGGGTCGTGGGCATACCGTTTCTGGACCGCTACATCGAGAAAGCCTCGCTCGACGACATCGACGATGCCGCGAAGAAGGGCCAGCCTTTCTTCGTGAGCATCAACTTCATGAAGGTCCACCAGCCCAACCTGCCGGCTCCGGAGTACATCGGCAAGTCGATGGCGAAGACCAAATATGCGGATTCGCTGGTCGAGCTCGATGCGCGCGTGGGTCACGTGCTCGACAAGCTGCGCCAGAAGGGCCTCGACAAGAACACGCTCGTGATCTTCACGACCGACAACGGCGCATGGCAGGACGTGTATCCCGATGCGGGCTATACGCCGTTCCGCGGCACCAAGGGCACCGACCGCGAAGGCGGCGCGCGCGTGCCCTGCATTGCATGGTGGCCGGGCAAGATCAAGCCTCACCAGCGTAATTACGATATCCTGGGCGGCCTCGATTTCATGGCGACCTTCGCGAAGCTCGCCGGCATTGACCTGCCCAAGAACGATCGCGAGGGCAAGCCGATCATCTTCGACAGCTACGACATGACGCCGGTATTGTTCGGCACCGGCAAGAGCAAGCGCAACGAGTGGTTCTATTTCACCGAGAACGAACTCACGCCGGGCGCCGTGCGTGTCGGTCGCTTCAAGGCGGAATTCAACCTGCGCGGCGATGGCGGCGAAGCGACCGGCGGCCTCGCGGTCGATTCGAACCTCGGCTGGAAGGGACCGGAGAGCTACGTCGCGACCGTGCCGCAGGTCTTCGACCTCTGGCAGGATCCGCAGGAGCGCTACGATATCTACATGAACAACTTCACGGAGCACACCTGGACCATCCCGGCGTTCGCGGGCGCGATCAAGGACCTGATGAAGACCTACGTGCAGTATCCGCCGCGCAAGGCGCAAAGCGAGGCGTATTCGGGGCCGATCACGCTTTCGCAATACGAGCGCTTCCAGTACGTGCGCGATCAGCTCAGCAAGAACGGCTTTAATATTCCCATGCCGAGCGGAAACTGATGGACTGAGCTTTAATCAATCGCTCGATCGTTGCGGATAACTGACGATGTCGCCCAGGCGGCGCGCGGCGGTTGTCCGCATTGTCTTCTGCTGATTTGAAAAAACGGATTCATCATGCATGACAGTCAGCCCGGCGCGCGCCCGCGTGGCGCATGGCAGCGCCTCGCAGGACTCGCGCTCTGCGCGTGCTTCGCGCTTGGCGCCTGCGCCAGCCACGAGCCTCCCGCCACCGCGCAAGCCGCGCCGCCGGCCGCGGTCACAGCCGGTGTGCCGACGGCCGCGGCCTTGCCTTCGTGGCAGGACAGCGCGGCTCGCGTCGCCATTCTCAAGTTCGTGGCCGGGGTCACGGAGCAGGGCTCGCCCACCTACGTGCCGCCCGAAGCGCGCATCGCCGTGTTCGACAACGACGGCACGCTCTGGAGCGAGCAGCCGATGCCGTTCCAGGTGCTGTTCATGGTCGATCAGTTGAAGGCGGCGGCGCCCCGGCATCCGGAATGGCAGCGCAATCCCGCCTTCAAGGCATTGATGGCGCACGACAGCGCCGCGCTCGCGAAAAATCAGAAAGCGCTGCTGCAACTGCTCGAAGAATCCAACAGCGGCATGAGTACCGATGAATACGACCAGTCGATCCGCACGTGGCTCGCGAGCGCGAAACATCCCACACTGGGCCGGCCTTATACGGATCTCGTCTATCAGCCGCAACTGGAGCTGCTCGATCTGCTGAAGGCGAACGGCTTCACGGTCTGGATCGTTTCGGGCGGGACCACGGAATTCATGCGCGTCTGGGCGAGCGAAGCCTATGGCATTGCGCCGGAGCACATGGTCGGCACCGAGGAGAAGCTGAAGTACGCGATGCGTGACGGCAAGCCGGTGTTGATTCGCGAGCCGGGCTTCGATTTCATCGACGACGGCGCGGGCAAGCCCGTGGGTATTTTCCGCGCGATCGGCCAGCGCCCGATTCTGGCCTTCGGCAATTCCGATGGCGACCGCGAGATGCTCGAATACACGACGGGCGGCGCGGGGCCATCGCTCGGGCTGCTGCTGCATCACGACGATGCGGCGCGCGAATTCGCCTACGATCGCAACGCCGGATCGGCGCGGCTCGACAAGGCATGGGACGAAGCGCAGACGCGCGGCTGGATCGTCGTCAGCATGAAGCAGGACTGGAAGACCGTCTATCCCGCGCAGAAGGCGAATGGGCAGTGATCGCCACGGCCAGGCCGGGGTAGGATGCCTTGGTGCATGCAATGTAACGAATAGCGGGGACATCAAATGCGTGAAAGCGGTGAAACAGCGGTGGAACTCCCCATTACCTTCTTCGCGGAGCGTCCGCAGGCCCCCGAACCCGTCGCGCCCGCACAGAAGGGCCGCTTCCATGCGATGGCCAAGCCGATCGGCTCCACGTGCAATATCGACTGCACGTATTGCTATTACCTGCACAAGGAGCATCTGCTCGAACAGCATCGCGGGCGCCGCATGGGCCCGACCACGCTGGAGCGCTATATCCGGCAGTACATCGAAGCGCAAAACGGCGACGAGGTCATTTTCTCGTGGCAGGGCGGGGAGCCGACCATGCTCGGCCTCGACTTCTTCCGCGACATCGTCGAGATCCAGAAGCGCTATACGCCGCCGGGCCGGCGCATCTCGAACGACCTCCAGACCAACGGCACGCTACTGGACGATGCGTGGTGCGCGTTCCTCAAGGAACACGACTTTCTGGTTGGCCTCAGCATCGATGGTCCGCGCGAATTGCATGATGCGATGCGCGTGGACCGCAAGGGCCGCCCGACCTTCGACAGCGTGATGCGCGGCGCGGGCCTGTTGCGCAAGCACGGCGTGCAGTTCAATACGCTGACCGTCGTGAACCGGATCAACGCCAGGCGGCCCATCGACGTTTATCGCTTCCTGCGCAACGAGCTCGGCTCGACCTATATCCAGTTCATCCCTTGTGTGGAGCCCAAGGATTTTCGCAGCGTGGCGCCGCAGCATTGGCCCGAGCAGGCGCAGCCGCTATTGGGAAGCCGTGCCGCAAAGCCCGGCAATGATGACTCGGTCGTGACCGATTGGTCGGTCGATCCCGACGACTGGGGCTACTTCCTTTCGAGAACCTTCGACGAGTGGTACAAAAAAGACGTCGGGCGCGTGCTCGTCAATCTCTTCGAGACGGCCGTCGTCCAGACGATGGGGCGCCCGTCGCAAACCTGTATCACCGCCGAATTTTGCGGCAAGGCGCTCGCGATCGAGCACGATGGCGAGGTGTATTCGTGCGATCACTACGTCTATCCCGACTATGCGTTAGGAAACATCGGCGAGACGCATATCGGCGAGATGGCGTTCTCGGCCCGTCAGCAGAAGTTCGGCTATGCGAAGCGGGATACGCTGCCCGCCTACTGCCGCGATTGCAAGCACCTGAAGCTGTGCTGGGGCGAGTGCCCGAAGAATCGCTTCATTCGGAGTCCCGATGGAGAGGCGGGGCTCAACTATTTGTGCGCCGGCATTCGCAAGTTCCACGATCACGCGGGCCCGATGCTCCGGCAGCTCGCTGCGCATTCGGGCTGACCGGTAAAAACGCAAACCGGCTGTCGCGAAGCGGCAGCCGGGCGAGTTCTCGTATCTGACCTCAGACGCGGAAGTCCGCGGCCATGTCTTCGTCGCTGCGCGCTTCGAGCTTGCCCGAGCGGCATGCGTGCATGAACGTGTCGTAGTCCTTCTCGTTTTGCGCGGCGCACGCGAACGCATATTCGGTGAGGGCATCGGCTAAGCGATCACCGTTGCCGACATAAGCCGCGATCTCGACCGCCTTGCCGCTCGCCTTCGCATGGGCGCGCGCGAGCGCCCAGCCGCACAGGCGCGCGTAGCCTTGGAGGACGGTGTTGCTCATGCGCTCGACTTCGGCCGAAATCTTCATGTCACGCAACTGGCGGAAGTAGAAGTTGCGCTTCGCGGGCCCCGTGGTCCAGCCGAGAAACGCGTCGCTGGCCGCCTGGAGCAGCCGTTGCCCGGCCACCACGCGCTGGCCCTGGTGCGCGGGAACATCGGAGGTGAAGTAGCGCGCGATCACGGACTCGCGCGCCTCTTTCACCTGAAGGAAGAGCGGCTTGCCGTGACTGTCGATGAGGAGCAGCACGAGACAGAACGTCCCCACGCTGCCCACGCCCACCACCTTGAATGCCACGTCCTGAAGCGCGAACTGGCCGAGGAGCGCGCGGCGCTCGGGCGCGAGGGTGCCGAGGTAGGCGTTGAACGCGGCGTCGAGCTTGTTCTGCCACGCGTGCGTGTTCGACCAGGCTTCGTGCTCGCCGAGCAGCGAATTGGGGCCGCCCGGATGAAACAGCGCCGGCGGCGCGTCTTGAAGAACCCAGCGGCCCTCCTGCTCGGCCGCCATCTTCGCCAGCATGCTTTCGTTGGTTCGCGTCGCGGCCTTTTCCCTGGCTTTGAGGAGCAAGCGCCGGCCTTCGTCCGATTCGGCGTTCTCGATCATGCGCTCGAACGTGACGATCTCGTGCCAGAGATCGAGCGTGCTGTACTGCGAATACTCGCGCATGCGATCGCAATACTCATGCACGGCCGTGGCGACGAAGTCGCTGACCGGCCCGCGGCCGATGCCCATATGCTCGCCCGCGATCGCGAGGCTCGCCGTGAGCCGCTTCAGGTCCCATTCCCAGGGGCCCGGCGCGACTTCGTCGAAGTCGTTGAGGTCGAACACGAGCTGTCGCTCGGGCGTGGCGAAACCGCCGAAATTCATGAGGTGGGCGTCGCCGCAAATGGGAAACACAATGCCCGTGTTGACGGTCTCGGCCAGATCGTGGGCCTGGAGAATCGCGCTGCCGCGAAAGAAGGTAAACGGCGAAACGGACATGCGCCCATAGCGCAAGGGGACCAGCGCCTCCACACGTCCCGCGCTGTTTTGCTGGAGCAATTCCACCGGATCGCGATCGACATTGCCCACTTTCGCATGCAGGGAGCGCTTTGCCTGCTCGCGCGCCGCGCGGCCGAATGCCTGCCGTGTTTCCAAACTTTGAATCTCTGCCATGAGCGCACCTTTATGTTTTGAATTTGAAGAGCGTTGAAGCGCGAGCGGTAGGGTCGTGCCTTGCAGCACTGGGGGTATGTTGCGTCCTTCGACAGGCTGGAAGCGACGCTATGAAGTCTAGCATCGAACTCTTTCGGTGTACTTGGGGATGCGGCCTGGCCGGGTCGGGCCCCTGCGTGGGAAAACCCCGGTTGACTCATGAATTGATACCCAATAGTATCAATTATATGGCCCGGCCGCTTCGTTTGCCGAAATCGGCAACCGGCGGCCGACGACCACCACCGATTCAAGGATCCCGGACGATGAACTGGAGCACACACGACGTCGTGAACGTCGTGCCCGAATTGCAGGACTACAACCTCTATACGCGCGACCTGGCCTTGCAGGAGGCCGTGCGGCGCGCGGGAGGCGGCGTGCACGAGCCCGATCTCGTCGCTTATGGCGCGCGGCTCGGCAGCGCCTCGACCTTGCAGGCGGCCGAGCTCGCGAACCGCTGCAAGCCCGAATTGCAGACGTTCGACCGCCAGGGCCACCGGATCGACCGCGTCGAATTTCATCCCGCATGGCACACGATGATGAAGATGCTGCGCGAGCAGAATCTGGTCTCGCAGCCGTTTTCGGATGGCCGCGCCGGCGCGTGGGCGGCCTATGCGGCCGGGTTTTCGATGCACGGCCAGATCGAGGCGGGCTCGCAGTGCCCGACCTCCATGACCTTCGCGTGCATTCCGGTGCTGAAGAAAGAGCCGGCGCTCTTTGAACGCCTGGCGGGCAAGCTCTATTCGACGCGCTACGACGAGCGCGACGTGCCCCTCGAGGCAAAGGACTCGATCCTCGTCGGCATGGGCATGACCGAGAAGCAGGGCGGCTCGGACGTGCGCGCGAACACGACGGTCACGACGCCCATCGCGGGTAGTGCGACGGGGCGCGAGTACACGCTCGTCGGCCACAAGTGGTTTTTCTCGGCGCCCATGTGCGACGCGCATCTCGTGCTCGCGCGAACGGACGGCGGCCTCTCGTGCTTTTTCGTGCCGCGCTTTCGGCCCGATGGCAGCAAGAACGCGGTCCAGATCCAGCGGCTCAAGGAGAAAGTGGGCAATCGCTCGAACGCGAGCAGCGAGGTCGAGTTTCTGGGGGCGTGGGGCACCATGGTCGGCGAGGAGGGGCGCGGCGTGCCCACCATCATCGAAATGGCCACGCATACGCGCCTGAACTGCGTGATGGGCAGCACGGGCCTGATTCGCCAGGCGCTCGTGCAGGCCGCTCATCACGCGCGCCATCGCGCGGCGTTCGGCAAGACCCTGGTGCAGCAGCCGCTCATGCAGAACGTGCTCGCCGATCTCGCGCTCGAGAGCGAGGCGGCGACCCATCTGATGATGCGGCTCACGCAGGCGTTCGCGCATGCCGGCGACGACCCGCTGCAACGCGCCTATAAGCGCATCGTCACGCCGGCCGCGAAGTACTGGGTGGCCAAGCGCTCGATCGAGGCCTCGGCGGAAGCGATGGAAGTGATCGGCGGCAATGGCTATATGGACGACAGCCCGACGGGCCGGCTCTATCGCGAGACGCCCGTCATTTCGATCTGGGAGGGCTCCGGCAACGTCATGGCGCTCGACATGATGCGGGCGATGCGGCGCGAGCCCGACGCCATGGCGGCGCTCGTCGACGACCTGCGCGGCGCATGCGGCGCGGAACCGGCGCTGCGGCGCCAGCTCGATGCGTTCGTGACGGCGCTCGGCCTCGACGATGCGTCCTATGAGGCCCAGGCGCGGCGCGAGGCGCAGCGCCTCATCCTGCTGATCCAGGCGCGGCTCGTGAGCGAATACGCGCCACCGGCGGTGAGCGACGCGTTTATGGCGAGCCGCTTCGATCCGGAGTGGGGGCGCACCTTCGGTTTGCTGCCGCGTCAGGTGGCCAGCGCGGCCATCATCGACCGCGCGTGGCCGGTTTGAAAACGTCGGGGCGCACGCGCCCCGGCACCTGTTAGATCGATCTGCTTACTCATGAATATCGTTTCCCTCTTCGACGACAAGGTCCGCACGCGACCGGACCAGCCCTTCCTGCGCTACGCGGGGCGTACGTGGACCTATGCCCAGGCCGACGACCTCGCACGCCGCGCCGCGCGCGTGCTCGCCCAGCACGGCGTGGGCGCGGGCGACCGCGTCGCCATGATGTGCTTCAATACGCCAGGCTTCGTGTTCGCGATGCTCGGGGCCTGGCGCATGGGCGCGGCGGTCGTGCCGGTCAACCACAAGCTGCAGGCGCCCGAAGTCGATTACATCCTCGCGCATGCGCGCGTGGGCGTGACGATTTTCGATGGTGCGCTGCACCCCGTGGTCGAGCGGCTGACCACGCCGGGCGTGCGGCTCGGCACGGATAGCGCGCTGCCGGGGCACGCGTCGTTCGACGCGCTCGTAGAGGCCGCTGCGCCGTTCGAAGGCGTCGTTCCCGACGACCATTCGATCGCCGAGGTGCTTTACACGTCCGGCACGACCGGGCGCCCGAAGGGCTGTCTGCTGAGCCACCATAGCGCCTGCAGCGCGGCCGCGACGGCCGCCGAAGTCGTGGGCATGAAGCACGACGAGCGCACGCTCATTGCGATGCCGCTATGGCATTCCTCGCCGCTGAACAACTGGATGCTGGGCACGCTTTACATGGGCGGCACGCTCGTCCTGCAGCGCGAATACCATCCCCAGGTGTTTCTCGAGACCGTGCAGGCGGAGCGCGTCACGCTCTATTTCGGCGCTCCGGTGTCCTATCTATTGCCGCTGCACATGGGCCTGAAGATCGAGGACTACGAATTGGGCTCCGTGCGCGCGTGGGTCTACGGCGGCGGTCCGATCGGGGCCGAGACCGCGAGACGGCTCATGGCCGCCTATCGCAGCGAGCGGTTCTATCAGGTGTTCGGCATGACCGAGACCGGGCCGGCCGGCACCGTGCTCCATCCCGAGGAGCAGGTCGCCAAGGCGGGCTCGATCGGCTGCAAGCCCACGCCCGGCGTCGAAATGCGCGTGGTGTGCGAGAACGGCCGAGAAGCGCGCCCCGGCGAGGTCGGCGAAATCTGGCTCAAGGCCGCCTCGCTGATGCAGGGCTATCTCGATGCGCCCGAGGCGAGCGCCGAGGCCATCGTCGACGGCTGGTACCGGACCGGCGATCTCGTGCGCATGGATGAGGACGGCTATCTCTTCGTGGTCGATCGCAGCAAGGACATGATCGTGACCGGCGGCGAGAACGTGTACTCGAAGGAGGTCGAGGACGTGCTGATCGCGCATCCTTCGGTGCGCGACGTGGCCGTGGTCGGCCGCCCGCATCCGGAGTGGGGCGAAACCGTCGTGGCCTTCGTCGTGCCGGCCTCGGGCGCCGCGCTCGACGAAGCGGACATCGGCGCTTTCCTCGCTTCGCAGCTCGCGAAGTACAAGATGCCGCGCGAATATGTCGTCTGCGAATCGCTGCCGCGTACGCCCACGGGGAAGCTGGCCAAGACGGCGCTGCGCAGCGGCGCAAACTAAATGCCACTTCAGGCGCGCCGCCTTCCGGTGCGCTTCTTCACGGCAATCGCGCCGTGACGCGAGGTGCTCGCCCGTGCTGGCGGCCGCCTCGATTCAATTCCCGCACGCTCATTCGAATAGCGCGGCGCATTCCCTTTTCTTATTCCCTTAATTGACGCTTTTTGCGCGAAAGATTCCGATTGTTCACAATCGACGCTTACACTATGTGGCATAGGCATTGTGCAGAGCAAAAAGCGCATGAGGAAATGCACACTCGGGCAAACCTGTTTTTTGAATTGCTGATATAAATATGAGGTGCAGCGGCGAATACCGGGTTGAAGCGATGTTAGCTTACAACTCGCGTGTTTATCGTCTAAGATTGCGTCGGGATCCGAATGGCAATGGATTGATCGCATGAAATTGGAGAGTGCCGTGATCGAGCATAAAAATACGGTGATTCACGTCGTCGATGACGACGCGGCAATGCGAGTTGCATTAAGGCGCCTGCTTCATGGCGCCGGTTATGACGTGCGCGATTATGCGTCTGCCGGCGAATATCTCGTTAGCGAACCTGATGCGCGCGCGGGCTGCCTGTTGCTCGATCTCGAACTGGGCGGGCCGAGCGGGCTCGAGCTCCAGCAGGCGCTGCTGCGCCATCCGCGCGCGTTGCCCGTCGTTTTCATGAGCGCGTACAGCGACGTGCCCAGAACGGTCAAGGCCATGAAGGCGGGCGCCGTGGACTTCCTGCTCAAGCCCTTCGACCGTCATACGTTGTTCGACGCGCTCGACGCGGCGCTGAGCGCACCGGCGGCCGACGCGCCGCCGCCCGCGGAAACCCGGCCCGTCGATCTCGGCGATCGCGAGAAGGCCGTTTTGCGCGGCATCGTTGCCGGGCTGCGCAACAAGCAGATCGCCGCTCAGCTCGGACTTTCCGAGCGCACGATAAAAAGCTGCCGCGCGGGACTGATGCACAAGTTCAAGGCCACCACGCTGGCCGAATTGCTGCGCCGCACTGAATCGATGGTGAGATTGCCGGTCCTCCAATAGCGTTCTTGCGCCATGATTCCGGGCCGCTAATCGGCATACGGAATAAGCTGTTCAGCAATTGCCTGATTTCGACACGATTTCAGTCGAAGTTTAATGTAACGCGCATTACGCATACGGTGCTCGCGGGGCGCAGGTTTACGCTAGTCGGCATTGGCACGACTTATTCCCGATATTTCATTGCTCAAGCAATTTTTGAAGCATTATTCAATTAGACTGCCTGGGCTTCGGATCGAACTGGACAAGCGCCAATATCCAAACTGACCGAATGAAGACGAGCCCCGGATATTCCGCTGAAGCGCGTTTCGCGCGCACGTATCACGCGTGCGTGCGGCTTCACGCACTTGAGTGGGGCATGCTATGCACGATGCGCGTCCGGGCGCGCGTGGATGGCCTGGCCTGGACGCTGACGAGCGCAATCCGGCTCGGGCTTTTTCTCTTCTGCATGGGCGGCGCATCGGCCAGCTTTGCCGTCGAGTCCGCGCGCGTGCTGCTGTTGACGGGCGCCGATCCCAGCCAGCCAGCGGCATTCGTGCAGATCCGCGCCATTCGCAGCGTACTCGACGCCGAATTGCAGGGCGGCGCGGAAGTCTATCTCGACGCCATCGACGGATTCCGCTTCGGCGACGAGCATCTCACGCAGGAATTCCTCGCGCTGCTGGAAAAGAAGTACAACGGCCAGCACATCGACCTCATCATCGTGCTCGGCGTGCATGCCGCGGACTTCGCGTTGAAGTATCGCGCGGCGCTCTGGCCCGGCACGCCCGTGTTGCTTTCGAGCGTGCCCGAAGAGTGGATGACGCAGCACGCGTTGCCGCCGGGGTTCGCGGCGCTGCCGTTCCCGACCGACGTCGGCAAGACCCTCGCGATCGCGCAGGCGCTCCAGCCCGAGGCGCGGCGCCTCATCGTCGTGGGCGGCGTGACCGACGTGGATGCGGAAATGATCGAGCGTGTGGTCGAAGCGGCGGGCCGCGATCCGGGGCGCTGGAAAACCGTGGAGCGATGGGAAGGGCTCACGCTCGGCGAGATGGAGAAGCGGCTAGCGGGACTCGGAAAGCATGACGTAGTGATCTACACGACGGTCTACCGGGACCGCGAGGGGCACCGCTACTTCCCGTATCAGCTGCTGCAGCCCATGGTGCGGGCGAGCAAGGCGCCCATCTACGGCTGGTACTCGACGTACGTGGAGAGCGGCATCACCGGCGGGGCCGTCTACGATCTTGCCGAAAACGGCATCAATACAGGGAAAGCGGCGGTCGCCATCCTGAAGAACGGCGGGAGCGCCGCGGGTGTCGATCTGCCGCCGATGCCCGCTCATTGCGTGGCGAACGTCACCGAGGCCGAGCGCTATGGTTTGTCGATTTCGGGTCTGCCCGAAGGCTGCCAGCTCATCAATTTTCCGCCGTCGATCTTTCGCGAGTATCGCGGCACGATGCTGACGCTGCTGGGCGTGCTGCTCACGCAGGCGCTCACCATCGTCGCGTTGCTCGCGCAACGCCGCAAACGGCGCAGCGCCGAAGCCGTGGCCGCCGAGCGCGGCAGCGAGCTCGCGCGCGCGGCCCGCTTTGCCGCCGCGGGCGAGCTGAGCGCTTCGATCGCGCACGAGGTCGGCCAGCCGCTCGGGGCGATCCTGAGCAATGCGGACGCGGCCGAGCTGCTCGTGGCTTCGCAGCACCTGGACGTGAGCGAGCTCCAGGAGATCCTCTCCGACGTCAAACGCGACGCCTTGCGCGCCAACGACGTCGTGCAGCGCCTGCGGGCCCTGCTGCAGAAGCAGAGCATTGTCTTCGCGCCGCTCCCGCTCGATGCCACGCTCAAGCATTCGCTGCCGCTTATCGAGCCTGAAGCGCGGCGGCGCACCATCCGCATCGATGCGCAATTCGCGGCCGCCGATCTCGAGGTGATGGGCGACCACGTCCAGCTTCAGCAGGTTCTGCTCAATCTTGCCGTGAACGCGATGGACGCCATGCAGGAATCGGCGCCCGACGATCGCGTGCTCACGCTCGTGACGAGGCGGGCGGGCGAAGGCGTGGAGATCGTTGTCGCCGATCGCGGCAGCGGCTTTCGCGTCGTCTGCCCCGAGCAGCTGTTCGAACCGTTCTATACGACCAAGCCGCACGGCATGGGGCTCGGTTTGTCGATCGTGCGCTCGATCGTCGAAGCGCACGACGGACGCGTGAGCGCCGCGCTGCGCGGAGGCGGGGGCGGGGGCGCACAGATCGTCGTCTGGCTGCCGCTTGTGGAGGGGGCGCATCGCACGGCGGTTTCGGCGGGTGTTTCGGCTGTTGCTTCGGCCGACGACGTCGCGCGACAAGGCGAGACGGCCGTCACCCCCGCGTCCAAGGTCGCGGGCGAGCGGTCATCGTCCTGAACGCCAGCATGCGCGCTGCCGAAGAGGCCGGATGAATCTGCGCCTCGGCACGAACCGGCCCCGCCCCAACCATCAGGCTTTCGAAGACGCGCCCGAAGCGCTCCCTTTCCCCGCATCGGCCGCATTGCTCGCGACGTAGAGCACCAGCATCTCGGCGAGCGCCTGGGTCATCGCGGCGTCGGCGAGACCGAGCGGCCCCGGATCGTTGAGCGCCGCGTTGATCATGGTGGCGATCACCATCTGGAACGCCACCGTGAGGCGTTCGAGCGCGCGCTTGTTGCGGCGCAGCTCGGGCAAGCGCGTCACGTGCGCGACCACGTCCTTCACGAAGCCGCGCGCGTATTCCTTGAACGGCTGCCACCCGTCCGACGTGTGATCGCGCCGTTGCAGCGACGCGCGGATGACCCCGCAATGGCGCAGATGCCACAAGCGCATGGCGTCCACCACCGCGTGCGCGCATTCGGCTAGCGTCGCCGGCGTGCGCTCCATCGCGCCCACGAGTTCCTGCTGGATGCGTTGCGCGTCATCGAGCGCGAGCCGCTGCAACGCCAGAAAAAACGCGTCCTTGCTCTCGAAGCGGCGATAGAACGCGCCCTTCGTGAGACCGGCCTCGGCACACAGGTCGTTGATGCTCAGCGCCTCGTAGCTGATATCGGCAAGCAGGGCGCGTCCGGCTTCCAGCAACGCGTCCGCCGAGCGCTGGCCGCTGCGGTAGCGGGGCGCCACAAATCCGTCCCTGCTTTCGAGCGATTCGGACAGTGGCTTGGCGATTGGATTCGACATGGGAAAACCCTCGGTTGACCCGCTAAATGATACCCGATAGCATCTTTTAAAACGATACCCGTCGGTATCTTTTAAGCCTGCGGTTCAAATCATTCTGGAGAGAGTCATGCAAGCAAGCGGGCACACTATTGCCGAAGGCGCCTCGATCATGCGTTCAGGCATCCTGAAGACTTCGTTTAGCGTCGAGCCGATCGCGCCCGCGATCGGCGCGGAGATCGGCAACATCGACCTCACGGTTGCGCTCGACGACGACCAGTACGCCGAGCTGCGCGCCGCGCTGCTCAAGCACAAGCTGCTGGTGTTCCGCGATCAGGACATCACGGCGGAGCAGCAGGTGGCGCTCGCGCGCCGCTTTGGCGAGCTCGAAGTGCATCCGGTGTTTCCGCATCATCCCGATCATCCGGAGCTGGTGGTGCTGGGCGGCGACAGCAAGATCCCGGGCCGCGAGAACATCTATCACTCGGACGTGAGCTGGCGCGCGCTGCCCTCGATGGGCTCGATGCTGCGTTGTATCGAGTGCCCCACGGTAGGCGGCGACACGATCTGGGTGAACATGGCCGCCGCCTATGCGAAGCTGCCGCAAGCGGTGCGCGAGCAGCTCGAAGGTCTGTTCGCGGTGCATGACCTGCTGCCGGCATTCGGCACGCGCATGACGCCCGAAGAGCGCCAAGCGCGCCGGGCTGCGTTCCCGCCCGCGATTCACCCGGTCGTTCGTACGCACCCCGAAACAGGCGAGCGCGTGCTCTACGTGAACGAGGCGTTCACCACGCATCTGGTGAATTTCATGGAGAAGAGCGAAGTGCGCTTCGGCTTCGACTTCCGCCTCGCCGAAATGGATCTGCTGCAATACCTCTATCGTCAGGCCGCCGCGCCCGAGTATCAGGTGCGCCTCAAGTGGCGTCCGAATACGATCGCGTTCTGGGACAACCGCTCGACGCAGCATTACGCCATTCAGGACTACTTCCCGGCGCGCCGGCGCATGCTGCGCGCGACGATCATCGGCGACACGCCGGTGTGAGTAGCGTAGACCTTTCAGTGTACAGAGCGAATCTCATGAATCTGACTGAACAGGAATGGCTCCCCGCCGCGCGCGACGGCGACGAGACCGCGTGGCGATTTTCGGCGCTGCGCGCCGCGTTTGCCGAAGCGCCGTTTCCCTCGTACGCCCAGCGGCGCGACGCGCTGCGCCGGCTGCGCGCGGCGTTGCGCAAACATGCGCACGATTGCGCCGCCGCGGCGGCCGCGGACTTCGGCGTGCGCGCCACCGCCGAGACGATGCTCGTGGACCTGCTGCCTTCGCTGCTCCATATCGATCATCTGCTGCGGCATTTGCGGCGCTGGATGCGGCCTTCGCGCCGCTCGCCGGAGCTGCTGTTCAGCACGAATCGCGCGGCGGTGCAGTATCAGCCCAAGGGCGTCGTGGGCATCGTGGTGCCGTGGAACTTCCCGTTCTATCTCGCGCTCGGTCCGCTCGCGACGGCGCTGGCCGCCGGCAATCGCTGCATGATCAAGACCTCGGAGTATGCGCCCGCGTCTTCGCGCGCATTGCGCGCGCTGCTCTCCGAAGCGTTGGGCGAGCATCTGGCCTGCGTGGTGGAGGGCGATGCTCAGTGCGCGAAGCGCTTTAGCGCATTGCCGTTCGATCATCTCGTCTTCACGGGATCGCCGGCGGTGGGGCGCCAGGTCATGCGCGCCGCGGCCGAGAATCTCACGCCTGTCACGCTCGAACTGGGCGGCAAGTCGCCGGCCATCGTCTCGCGCTCGGCCGATCTGCCGCGCGCCGCGCGGCGCATCGTGCACGGCAAGACCGTGAACGCGGGACAGATCTGCGTCGCGCCCGACTACGCGCTGGTGCCGCACGAACGCGTGGAGGCGTTCGTGGCGGCGGCCTCGCAGGCCTTCGGCGCGCTCGCCGGAGACGGCGCGCACTACACCTCGATGATCGACGCACGTGGCCGCGACCGCATGTTCGCGCTGATCGAGGATGCCCGCGCGCTGGGCGCGACCGTCACGGTGTGCGGATCGTATGGGGGCGAGGGGAACAATGCGGGCGATGAGGGCAACGATGGCAGCGCGCGGCAGGTGCCGCTGCACATCATCACGGGCGTTCGTCCGCAGATGCGCATCGCACGCGAAGAGATCTTCGGGCCGCTCCTGCCCGTGATCGAATACGACACCTTCGACGCCGCGCTGGCCTGGGTCCGCAACGGCGAGCGGCCGCTCGCGCTGTACTGGTTCGGCACCGATGGCGGCGAGCGCAAGCGCGTGCTGCGCGAAACCCACGCGGGCGGCGTGACGCTCAACGACTGGGGCTGGCACGCGATGAATCATGCGCTGCCTTTCGGCGGCACGGGCACGTCGGGCATGGGCAATTACCACGGCGAAGAAGGCTTTCGCGAGCTCTCGCACGCGAAGGCCGTGTTCTCCGAGCACCGCTGGTTTCCCATCGAGCTGTTTCATCCGCCCTATGGCCGCGTCGTGCAGCGCGCGGTGCTGCGCTGGTATTTCGGCGCGCGGCCCTGAACCGGGCAACCGGTCCTTCGATATGCGCCACGCCGCCTCTCGCGGCGTGCGCGTCCTGACACGGGAAATCTCTGGCATGCAACCCACCTATCAACCGGCGCGCGCCTGGTTCATGACGGCGATGCTGTTTCTGCTCGTCGCCATCAACTTCATCGACAAGGTCGTGCTCGGCCTGGTGGCCGCTCCGCTCATGAAAGAGCTGGGCCTCTCGCCGGCCCAGTACGGATTCCTCGCGGGAAGCTTCTTCTTTCTGTTTGCGCTGACCGGCGTGGCGGGCGGCTTCCTCTCGAATCGCCTGCCCACGCGCTGGCTGCTGCTCGTGATGGCCTTGCTGTGGGCCGTCGTGCAACTGCCCATCGCCTATGGTTCGTCGCTGGGCATGCTGGTGGCCTGCCGGGTGCTGCTAGGTGCGGGCGAGGGCCCCGCGCAGCCGATCGCGATTCACGCCTGCTACAAGTGGTTTCCCGACGAGCGCCGCAATCTGCCCGTTTCCGTATTCCAGCAGGGCGCCGTGCTCGGCATGGTCGTGGCGGGCATCGCCGTGCCGTGGATCGACGCCACCTGGGGCTGGCGCACCAACTTCCTCGTGCTGGCCGTGCTCGGTCTCGCATGGGCGATCCTGTGGCTCGTGGCGGGCCGCGAAGGGCCGCTCGATGCGCGCGCAACTAAATCCCCCACGGAACGCAGCGGCATGGCCGGTGCCGGTGCGCGCATTCGCTATCGCGTGCTGCTCTCCGACCGTACCGTGATCTGCATCATCGCGCTGCACTTCGCGGCGTTCCTCACGCTCGCACTCGTGCTCACGTGGCTGCCCGCGTATCTCAGCGAAGGACTCGGGTATGCGCCGCGCCGCGCCGGCCAGTTGTTCGCCGCGCTGCTGGTCGCGAGCGCCCCGGTGGGGATCGTGCTTTCCGCGCTCTCGCAGCGGCTCATGACGCGTGGCGTGCCGTCGCGCATCGCACGCGGCGCCTTCGTGTGCGGCTGCCTCGCGGTGGGCGGCGTGCTGCTCGTGGCGGCCGCCGTATGCGACATCGGCCCGGCCGTGAAGGTCGTGCTGATCGCGCTGGCCATTTCCACCACGCCCATCATCTATTCGCTCGGCCCGGCCATGATCGCGCAGATCACGCCGCCGGAGCAGCGCGGCGCGGCGCTCGCGATCGAATACTCGGTCGCCTGGATTGCCGGTATCGTCGCGCCGCCGGCCGTGGGCTGGATGATCCGCGCCGCGCACAACAACGTGGCGGCGGGCTTCGAACAAGGGCTGTTGCTGACGGGCGCGCTGCTCGTGGTGCTCGGCGTGGGCGGCCTCAAGGTGCTGAACCCCGAGCGCTCGCTCGAGCGGCTGACACGCCGCCTCACGGCGTGAAGCCGCTCCAGCACCGCCAGATACGCAATTCCATTCCAACCGGCTCCGGCCAATAAATCCCATGATCAAGACGGGGGAGACATGCTGAAAAGAAAAGCACTGCGAAACAAATACCGGACGGCGGCGCGCGTCACCGTGGCCATGGCGCTCGGCGGGGCAGCGGCCGCGGCGCACGCGCAGTCGTCGGTCACGCTCTATGGCCTCGTCGACACGGCGGTGCGCTACACCACGCACGCCAACGCCGCGGGCGACGACAAGGTCCAGCTCTCGAACGGCGGCCTGAGCGAAAGCGTCTGGGGCATGCTCGGCTCGGAAGACCTCGGCGGCGGCAGCCGCGTCGTGTTCCAGCTTGAGAACCGCTTTTTCCCGAACTCCGGCGTAACCGACCCCGGCTACCCGATGTTCAATACCGCCTACGTGGGGCTCGTGTCGTCCACGTTCGGGCGCCTCACGCTGGGCCGACAAACCAATCCGCTCGCCGACGCCGTGCTGAAGACCTTCGTGACTTCGCCGTGGCTGCCGACGGTGTATCAGTTCCGCCCCGAAGTCGCGATGGCCGAGGGCGTGTGGACCAGCAACATGGCCAAGTATGCGGCGCGCTGGAAGGACATCACGCTGGAACTCTCGTATGCGTTCGGCGGCCAGGCGGGCGCATTCGGCGCGGGTAGCCAGATCGGCGCGTCGATCACGTACATTCCGCAATGGCCGCTGCGCCTCGCGGCCGGCTATCTGGATGCGCGCGACGCGGTCAACACCTCGGCGCACTTCAAGGCCTGGACCGCTGGCGGCGCCTATACGTTCGGCGATACCTCGGTCAACTTCGGATGGGCGATGAACCGCGAGGACCCGGGCTTCGTGGGCAATTTCCCGAATGGCCCGTTCACGGCGCCGCAACTGAGCGCGCTGAAGTTCAACACGTTCTCGGAGCGCGAGATGTTCTTCGGCGGCGTTTCGCAACTGATCGGCAACTCGACGCACCTGGCGGCCAATGTGTGGCGCACATTGCAGGACGGCAAGGCCCAGAGCGGCGACGGCAACGCCACGCAGTTTCAGCTCGTGGCCGATTACAGCTTGTCGCGCGCCACCGACGTTTATCTCGAAGGCGATTACGCGCTGTATCGCGGCGGGCTCGTGGGGGCGCAGTTGCAGGGCTTCGTGGGCCTGAGCGCGGCGGCGCAGACGACGCAGCTCGGCATGATGGTGGGCTTGCGGCACATGTTCTGAGCCTGCATGAAGCGGCAACCGGCGTGTGCATCAGGCCGGCTGTTTGTCGTGTCGAGCGCGGCGCGCAGGCGCCGCGCCTGGCTTCCGGCGTCAGGCGACGACGCTCGCTTCCGCCGTGGCCAGCATCTGCTTCAGCGCCGCCGTTGCAGCTTCGGGCGCGTCGACCATGAAGAGCGAATCGCGCAAGGCGGCGAGCGTGTCGAACTTCCCATCGAGCCAGCCGTGCAGCGCGGCCTCGGACATGATGAGGATATGGCTGCGCTTCGCCTCATCGGCCGTCGCCACGTCGGGTATTTCCGGAACGATGTCCGGATCGAAACCCTCCGTGGTGGCGTGGAAGAAGCCCCACGTATCGTTTTCGATCAGGAGAACGTAGAAGTCTGGCAGCGTCAGCAGCGCGTCCTCGCTATGGGCTTCCTCGATACGCGCTTGCAGCCGGTTCAGCGTCTCGACCGAGGCCATGCGCAGGCGCGCCGCGGAGAGCGCGCCCTCGCTGGCCTCGACGGGCGCAATCAGCCCCGACTCGATGGCTTTTCGGGCCGCCACCGCCACGCTGAGCGCGGACGGGTGGCTGACGCCGAAATCGATCTTGAATTCGCAGACCGCGCACATATTCGCACCTCAAGGCGTGACGATATTGAACCAGAAGTCGAAGTTGTCGAGCCACGAAACGAACTCGCCGAGTTTCTGACTGTCGCCGTCGATCTTGACGTTGCCGGCCATCACGAGCTTCTGCATGTTGGTCTTGCCCATCATGATGTCGTTGAGGTCCGAGCGCTTCATGGTGATCGTTGCGTCCGGCGTGCCCGAGCTCTTGCTGGTCGAGTAATGCAACGCGCTGTTCTCGACGCCGAGCACGCGATTTTCCTTCGTGTCGGTCAGCGCGAGATTGAAGCTCACAGTCTTTCCGGCCGCGCGTTCGGGGTTCAGGCGGATGCCGAGATAGTCGAGGAACATGTCGAGCGGCATGGCCTGGATGGTGTCCGGGCTCTGCGGCTGCGGAGTGGGCAGCTTCCTGACGCCGTCACGCAGCTCCATCGCGCCGGTCAGGTAGAAGTTACGCCACGGCGCCGATTCGGACTGGTAGCCGAGCTGCTCGTAGGCGTCGGCGAGCAACTGCCTGGCCGCGGTGTTTTGCGGCTCCGCGAACACGACGTGGTTCGTGACTTCCGCAACCCAGCGATACTCGCCCTTCTCGTAGTAGTCGTGGGCCTTCTTTAGCACCGCTGACGATCCGCCCATGAACTCCACATAGCGCTTGCCAGCATCGGTCGGCGGCAGCCGGTGCAGATTTGCCGGCACGCCGTCGAAAAAGCCGAGACGCAGGTTGTACTGGGCCACGGCGTCGTGATACACCGTGCCGTAGTAGCTGCGGCAATACCAGTGCTTCGCGAGGCTGTCCGGCAGGCGCATGGCCTCGCCGATTTCGAGCGGCGTGAGGCCTTCGTTGGCCATCCGCATGGTCTGGTCGTGCAGATAGCGGTACATATCGCGCTGCGCGCGCAGGAACGCGACGATGCGGTCGTTGCCCCAGGTCGGCCAGTAGTGCGAGGCGAACAGCACCTGGGCGTCGCCGCCGAACATGTCGTGCGCGGCCTGGAGGTACTTCGACCAGAGCAGCCCGTCACGCATCTTGGCGCCGCGCAGCGTATAGAGATTGTGCAGCGTGTGCGTGGCGTCCTCGGCCGCGCAGAATGCCTTGTACTTGGGGATGTAGAACATGAACTCGGAGGGCGCCTCGGATTCGGGCGCCATCAGCACCTCGATCTCCACGCCGTCGAGCGTCATCTTCTGGCCGGTTTTTTCGGCGTATATCGTCGGCAGGGCCAGCGTGATGGTGCCGACCGACGTGGTCTTGCCGAGGCCGCCATCGACGATGCCCGTGGCGCTGCGCGGCAGCAGCGACCCATACATGTAGCTCGCGCGGCGCCCCATCGCGTTGCCGGCGATCACGTTTTCGCCGACCGCGGCTTCGGTAAAGCCCACCGGCGCCACGACCTGCACTTTGCCCGAGGCCAGGTCTTCGTCGCTGGCGAGTCCGCGCACGCCGCCGTAGTGGTCCACGTGGCTGTGCGTGTAGATGATGTGGGTGATCGGCTTGTCGCCCAGATGCGGAATGACGAGTTCTTTCCAGACCGTGGAGGACACTTCGGTCGTGATAAACGGGTCAACGACGAGATAGCCCTTGTCGCCGCGGATGATGCTCATCACCGAGAGGTCGTAACCGCGAACCTGCCAGATGCCGTCGACCACCTTGAACAGGCCGTGGTGCATGTTCAGCTTGGCGTTGCGCCAAAGGCTCGGATTGACCGTCGGCGGCGAATTGTTTTCCGGGCCGCCTTTCACGAAGGCAAATTGCTCGAGATTCCACGCCGGAATATCGCCTTGCCCCTTGATGACGACCGGTTCCGGGAGCGTGGCCACGAGTCCGCGGCTGGCGTCTTCGAAGTCCTGCGCGTCAGCGAACGAGAGGAAGTCCGCGTATCGCTGGTTCAGCGCGATCGTGGCGCCCGTCGCGGGCTTCGAATGCGGCGTCGTCGCGCTCATCGGCTTCTCCGTTTGCGCAAGCGTCTCGCCGACCACGCCCGAAAGCCCGGTGGCCACGCCGGCGACAGCAACGTTCTTCAGGAAAGTTCTGCGTCCACCGGTCTTTGCCGGATCTTCGGGTTGAGACACGATCACCTCCAGTTGTTTGGTAACGATGTTTTCAGATCGTCGATTCCGACTGGGGTCGTTGTCTCATAGCGGCCATGGCGAAACTATAGGGAGTTCGGGCAATCTGATTGCCCCATCGGGCAATAATCAATCAGGAATACAACGGCCTTTCTGTTCGCGAATATTCGCGTACCGCAGCGAAACGTATCTGCAAGTTTGGCCGCCGGCCTTACTGCGCGCCCTGAAGCTCCCAAGGCGTTTTCGCGGTCCGGCAATATTGCGGACGCAGCTTGATGGCGTGGGGGCCGGCCTGCACCGTCACGGCGACGAACCGGCAGGTCCTTCGGTGCTTGATCGAGGTGCCTTCGGGCGTGAGGGTCGCGCTCACCTCGGGATGATCGGGCGACGCGGGCCGGGTCCATTGGCTCGTCTCGCCGTCGTTCTTCGTGTTCAGTACGACGAGTGCCGTGCTGTTGAGCGCGTCGATGTCTTTCTGATCGATCCGGCTCACGCGCGTGCCGCCCAGATAACCGGCCGACGCCGCCCAGGCCAGCGGCGAGGCAAGCGCGAGCAGCAAGACGCCGAGCGCGGCCAGGTGCGCGCTGCGTCCCGCAGTTCCGGCTGAGTCGTGGTCCGGCATGGCTGTTCCCAGTATCTCAACGAGCGTCGCGCAGGGGGCACGCAGACGTCATGCGGGCAGGCGAGCTTGCGAGGGATCTCTATGGCCCATGCCCGATTGTTGCCGGGTCGCGGCAGCCTTGCCATTCGGAGTTGAGGAAGCCCGATTGCCCTCCGGGGCAATCCAGATTGCCCCGTGCCCCTATGGTATCGCATGGCGGCGCATACGAAACTCCCGGATAAATGGCCGGTGCGCACCGCGCCCGGCGCTTCAATCGCGAACGGAGAACAAAATGCAAGCACGTCACTTGATGCTGAAGACCGCCATTGCCCTCGGGGTGCTGGGCACGGTGCTTTCGGGTTGCACGACGACGGGTAACCAACCGGCCACGCAGGCCTCCACCGAGTCGCGCCGCCAGTCGATCGACGCCGGCGTCGACGGCACGCTTTCCCGTCTCTATCAGACGACCCCCGGCGCGCAAGAGCTGGTCGCGAAAGCCCGGGGCGTGCTGGTGTTCCCGTCCGTCGTGCAGGCCGGCGTCGTGATCGGCGGCGAGCATGGCGACGGCGCACTGCGCGTGGGCGGCAGCACGGCGGGCTATTACAGCCTCTCGTCGGCATCGGTGGGCGCGCAACTTGGTGTGCAGTCCAAAGCAGTGGTCTATCTGTTCATGACGCAGGAAGCACTCGATAAATTCCGCAACTCGAATGGCTGGTCGGCGGGCGGCGACGCCTCGGTTGCCGTCGTCAAGATGGGCGCCAATGGCCAGATCGACACCACGACCACGACCAAGCCGGTCGAGGTCTTCGTCCTGACGAACAGCGGCTTGATGGGCGACCTTTCGGTTTCGAGCACCAAGATCACGCAGCTGGATCTGTAAGGTCGAGGCAAGGCGCGGGGTGGCGCACGTCCGCGTTGCGGCCGCAGACGCCATCCGTGCCTGCCTGGGCGTTCAGGGGAGAGGACCATCATGCGAGTGAGGTCGAGACGCGGCTCTCGACAGCCCCGCGCGCGGCGCGGGCGATTCCATGCCGCGCGCGCCGCGCTCGGCGGCCTGCTGGCGAGCGCGTTGTGGTTTCTCCCCGTGGCGGCCCGTGCACAAATCTTGCCGTCGGCGCCGGTCATTACCGGTCCCGACGTACAGAAGCGCGCGAACGCCGTTCTCGCGCTACTGAGCTTCACGGTCACGCCGGACCTGACCGCGAGCTCGCTGGGCATCCGCAATGGCAACACCGGCAATCCCTCGCTGAACATGACCCAGCTCGGCGGCGGCTTCACGCTGAGCCAGAGCTTTCCGCTCTATCTGGAAGGCGCGATCGGCGGCTCGCGCTACGATCCGACCTTTCTCGTCTCGGACGGCCAGCAGCAGCGCGCGCTGCCCACGCGCTGGACCAACGTGGCGGCCACGGGCGGCATCGGCTGGGACTTTCCGCTCAACGAGAGCAAGAATCTGGTGATCCGGCCGATCTTCAACTTTTCGCTCGGCGAAGTGCTGAGCGACGCGACGGCGGCCCAGTTCCTGATCAACCGCCGCGTCGACAAGAACATTCAGTTCATCGAAGATGGTTCGCTCAACGCCTATGGTCTTGGCGGATCGCTGATGCTGGGCTGGTATCCGCGCAAGGAGCCCTACGAGTTCGATCTCGAACTGCGCTTTACGGACATCTATCTGCAGAGCTTCGGCTCGTCGAGCGGCGTGCGCGGATCGGCCAACGCCGAATCGACGAACCTGTATGCACGCTGGCGCGCGCCGACGGGGCTGCTGGTGCTGCACCGGCCGCTGCGCTACGTGCTCGAGCTCTCGCATTCGACCTATCTCGGCAGCCAGGCCGATATCCTCGGCTTCAATCATCTGACCTCACTGGGCGCGGGCATCGAGATCGATACGGGGGCGGTGACGAAGCTGTTCTCGCGGCTGCGGATCGTGGGGCGTTATGCGTTCGGCAAGGACATTTCCGGCGCCTCGCTTGGGCTCGCGCTCAGTTTCTGATGATCGGCCCCGGCTCGGCTCGCCGGACGGCCTTGGGCAAGCTCAGGACTCGCCACGCCAGAGCCGGACGCAATTGCGCCCCGCGTGCTTGGCCGCATAGAGCGCCGCATCTGCGCGTTTGAGCGTGGCGTCGAGGTTGTCTTCCGCTTCCTCATGGCTGGCAATCCCGATGCTGCAGGTCTGCGATAGCGTTGCGCCCGTATCGAGTTCGATGGACGTGTCCTGCAGGGCTTGCCGAATCCGTTCGGCGACCATGCGCGCCTGGGGTTCGGGCGTATCGAGCAGGATCGCGGCAAATTCCTCGCCGCCGATGCGCGCAGCGAGATCGTCCTCGCGCAGCGCAGTCTCCAGCACGTGCGAGGCGATCTTGAGCACGCGGTCGCCCACCGCGTGGCCCCACGTATCGTTCACTCGCTTGAAGAAGTCCAGGTCGAGCGCGAGAACCGACAAGGGCCGACCATGCTGCCGCGCGTGCTCGACCGCTTTCGCGGCGGCCTTTTCGAAGTAGCGGCGATTGGCGAGCCCCGTGAGCGGGTCGAAGTCCGCATCGGTTTGCAGTTGCTTGAGCAGCAGGTGCTGATGGGTGATGTCGGTCAGCACGACGAGCAGCGGAGCGCCATCGTCATGTCGCGCCAGGTCCGGTAGCTTCGTACAACGAACCAGCATGTGGCGAACGCCGGAGCGCGTCTGGAGCGGCGCGGGCTCTTTGGCGGATTCGGCCTGCATGCGCGTCCAGTGAGCGCCATCGACAAAGAGCTGCGCGAAAGGCTGGTCCTTTTCGGCCGGCGCGCCGAACACGGCGAGCAGCGCCTCGTTGCCGAGCAGGATGCGGTCCGATTGCATGTCGACCACGGCAACCGGCGTCGGCATATTCTCGACGATGGTCGAAACCGTGTTCGCATACTTTTCCACGCGATCGTTGAGGGCCCTTTGCCGGCCGATCAGGATGAAGCCGCCGGCCAGCATGGCGAGCAGCAGCGTCGCGCCGGCGAGATTGATGTAGAGGCTGGCCCTGAGGCTGTCGCGGAACGTGTCGACGGCGTAGCCGAGATCGAGCGTCCACCAGGCGGCGTTCGAGCCGAGCCCGATGCGCTGTCGCGCAACGAGACGCTCGGTATGATCGCGGCGCCATAGCGCGTAGAACGTGCCCTCGATCGGCCCGGCGCGCGGGTTGCCGTCTTCGGTGAGCCGTTGCCCGACGGCCAGCCCGGCCATGTCGGGGAACCGCGCAACGATGCGTTGCTCGTTGTCGCGCAGGAGCAGGGCGGTGCGGGGCATCAGCTTCACGTGTTCGAGCAGATGCTGTTCGAGCGGCACGAGATGGATCGCTACCGCGTCCAGGTGGCCGGCGTGATCGACGTGCCCCTTGGCGACCACGAGGGCGCCCCGGTTGCCCCACGCGACAGGCAGCCAGAGCCGCGCGGACGGCGCGGCCCGTACCCGCGCGAAGATCGCATCGAGCCCGGGAATCTCGTTGCGGGCATCGGGGCGTGATGCGGCCACCATGCGCCCGTTGGCGTCGAGTACCGCAATCAGCGAGTCGCCGAGCGAGATCTCGAACGTTTGCGTCAGATTGCCGAGCGCTTCGTTCGTGACCTTGCCTTCGTCGATCAGGGTCTGCGTGGCTGACATCATGCCGTCGAGATCGCGAAGGCGGTCCTCAATGAGCCGCGCGACCAGCGAGGTTTGGGCGGTGAGCCGCTCGGCGGCCTGGAGGTTCACCGCGCGAAAGTCATGCCACGACTGCCACGCGTTGACGAGGATATTCGCCGCGACGAGCACCGTGAGCAGGGCCAGGATTTCGCGCATCCACGATTTGCGCGTGGCCGGGTGCAGTGTCCAGCCAGGTGTCGTCGGGGGCGGTGGCGAGGGCATGGGTCGTATGCGCGTTTCGATGGACGTGATTTGCCCTTTGGTGAAGACGGGCTGCCCAAAATCCGGATGGTTGCAGCGTGGATATTGTACGAGACTTCGCAAGCAGCGAAACGTATGCGAGCCTCTACGAGACGATGAAGGAAAAAGCAGTAGTCCTTGCGGTTGCGGCGTTGGCGGCCTTGTTGCTCCTTTTACGGCTCGGGCGATCAGCTTGGGCAGACGCTGCGCTTCAATGGCCCGAGTGCCAACGTGACGTTCAGGTTTCGAGTACCCGTCCATGCTGCGACGCGGCGGGACGGCCCGCGGCATCGCAGCATGGAGTGGTCATGACTGGAAGAATCGGGGCAGCACGGGTGCTGCGCTGCGCGTTCCTGCTGCTCCTGGCAGGCCTGTTGCCATGGCCTGCGTTCGCCCAGGCGCCCACGCCTGTTGTCCGCCTTGCCGTTGCGGTGCTCCCGCCCACCGTCATCGAGCAGCACGGAAAGCTCACTGGCTTCACCATCGACATCTGGAACGCCGTGGCGGCGCGCCTCAAAGTGAAGACGGAGTACGAGATCGTCCCGGACGAGGCGAGGCTGGACGACTGTTTGCAGTCCAGGCAATGCGACCTGGCGATGCCTCAATTCATCACCTGGGAGCGGGATCAGGCGTTCGACTTCTCCACACCCGTGCTCACCGCCGGGCAGCGCATTCTGGTGCGCGATACGGGCGAAAACGCGGCAGTGAGCCCGATACTCGCGCTGCTTCGCCTGCTCGGTTCCACGACCACATTGACCTGGCTGGGCACGGGCTTGCTGCTGGTGCTGATTCCCGCGCACATCGCCTGGTTTCTGGACCGCGGCCGCGAGGACGGCGTCATTTCCAGCCACAAGTATTTTCCCGGGATTTTTCAGGCCATCTACTGGGCGGCAACGGCGCTGTTGACCCAGGCAGAGGAAGCGCCGCGCCAGTGGCTCGCGCGGCTGACTGCCGTGCTGCTCATGTTCGTCGGCCTGGTGTTCGTTGCGTTCTATACCGCGCAGTTGACGACGGACTTGACCGTTCAGCAAATCAAAGGCGCGATTAACGGGCCGGACGATTTGCCGGGCAGGCAGATCGCGACGATAAGCGGGACTATTTCAGTAGGATACCTGAGGAGTAAGGGGGCTCATGTTCAGGAGTATGCGCGGGCGTCGGAGATGTACGATGCGCTCGTGAGTGAGAAGGCGGATGCGGTGGTTTTCGCGGGGCCGGTGCTGCTTTATTACGCTAACCATGAAGGGAAGGGGCGGGTGAAGGTGGTGGGCCCGGAAATCAATCGGTCCGATGTTGCGTTTGTTTATCCGGTTGATAGTCCGTTGCGCAGGCAGGTGGATAGCGCGTTGCTTGAGTTGCAGGAGAACGGGACTTATGACGCGCTTTATAAGCGGTGGTTTGGGGAGGAATGAGGTTGGGGGGCTCTGTCGTGAGAGTGCTTTCGGTGGCCGCAAAAAAGTTCTTGGCGGATTTGCGGGGGACTGATTGCGGAAAGGCTGGAATCGGCCACAACCCGTCGTTCAACGAGCGGTGAAACCTGCCGTTTGAACGGCTGCAGCACTCCGAAACCTGACGAACGAGCTACGCGCACAATTCGGCCTTTGCGGACGGTCGGTGATCGGGAGCCGTGGGGCCGCTGCACATCCCTTTGCGGACACTCGCAAACCGGCTTCGGCGAATGGCAGCTTTCACTGCCGTTGAACGAATTTTCGGTGATTTTTCGGCAGGTCTCGCGTTGGGTCCGCGAT
>NZ_CAJMZF010000048.1:0-60404 GCF_905220245.1 Paraburkholderia sp. J63
GCCGGGGTTCTGGCGTTTACGCATGCGGAAAAGCGGACGAAATCACAACAAAAAACCAACGCCCGCAACAGAAACCAAAAAGCCGCCCTGGAAGCAACACAGGACGGCTTTTTCGCTGAAGCAGCGAGAAATCTACTTCTGGGCCAGGAATTTGGTTGCGAGGTGCACCCAGTACGAAGCACCGACGGGCAACAACTGATCGTTGAAGTCGTAGCTGGCGTTGTGCAGCATGCACGGACCCGCGCCGTGACCCGCCTCGCGGTGTCCTCCCTCTCCGTTGCCGAGGAACGCATAGCAGCCCGGTTTTTCCAGCAGCATGAACGAGAAGTCCTCGGCGCCCATGGTCGGCTCGACGCTATCGTCGACACGATCGGCGCCCACGACTTCCTTCATCACCTCAGCCGCGAACTGGGCCTCCGCGCTGCTGTTCACCGTCGGTGGATAGTTGCGATGGAAGGTCACGTCGACGGAGCACTCGTACGCATCCGCCGTGCTCTCGGCGATCTTGCGCAGACGCGTCTCGATCAAATCGAGCGTTTCGGTTGTGAAGGTACGCACCGTCCCCGCAATCCAGGCCGTATTCGGCACCACATTCACGGCATCGCCGGCATGGATCTGCGTAATCGACAGCACAGCCGTATCGAGCGGCTTCTTGTTGCGCGTGATGATGCTTTGCAGCCCATTGGCGATCTGTACCGCGGTAAAAACGGGATCGCGCCCGTTGTGCGGCAGCGCGGCATGCGAGCCTACGCCCTTGATCTCGATGCGAAATTCGTTGCTCGACGCCATGATCGGTCCTTCGGTCACGCCGAAGTATCCCGCCGGCATGCCGGGCCAGTTGTGAATGCCGAACACGGCGTCCACGGGAAAACGCGTGAACAGCCCGTCGTCGATCATGGCTTTCGCGCCCGCGCCGCCTTCCTCCGCGGGCTGGAAGATGAATACGATGGTGCCGTCGAACTGACCATGCCGCGCGAGATGCTGCGCCGCGCCGAGCAGCATCGCCGTATGGCCGTCGTGGCCGCACGCATGCATCTTCCCGTCGTTGTGCGAGCGATGATCGAACGTGTTCAGCTCCTGAATGGGCAGCGCATCCATATCGGCGCGCAGCCCCACCATTCGTGTGCCGTTGCCGCGTTTGAGCATGCCGACAACGCCCGTTTTTCCCAGCCCCCGATGCACTTCGAGACCCCATTCCGCGAGCTTCGCTGCAACCAGCTCGGCCGTTTGGGTCTCTTCGTAGCGCAGTTCCGGGTGGGCGTGGATCGTTCGTCGTAGGCCCTGAATTTCGCCTTGGGCGGCCTGGATTTCCGGGATCAGTTTCATGGCGGACAGTGCTCGGGAAGTGGGCGCCCGCGTTGTTTCAAGGCGGGCCTGGACGAACCATTCTACGCCGAACCTTTTTTTTCGCGGCAACCCCGCTGGCGCGCCCCGGCGGCGGCCGCCGGACATAATAAAATTACGATCTCGATATCACCTTCCTCCGACGGATTCCTCATGAATGCCCGAGCCGAATTTGCCCGTGCAGTCTGTCCCCACGACTGCCCCGACACCTGCGCGATGCGCGTAACCGTCGAGAACGGCCGGGCCATCAAGGTGAGCGGCGACCCCGATCATCCGCCGACGCAAGGCGTGCTCTGCACGAAGGTGACCCGTTACGCCGAGCGTGTGCACCATCCGAAGCGCCTCACGCAGCCGATGAAGCGCGTCGGCCGCAAGGGGGAAGGGCGCTTCGAGCCGATCAACTGGGACGAGGCCTGCGCGATGGCGGCCGCGCGCCTGGGCGAGATCGCGCAGCGCGCGCCCGAAGCGATCCTGCCGTATAGCTATGCCGGCACGATGGGCCTCGTGCAAGGCGACAGCATCGCGCAGCGCTTTTTCCACAAGCTCGGCGCGTCGCGGCTCGACCGCGCGATCTGCGCAGCGGCGGGCGCAGCGGGCCTGCGCTACACCTATGGATCGAGCCTCGGCATGCTCACCGAGTATTTCGCCGAAAGCGAAGTGATCCTGATCTGGGGCGCGAATCCGATCGCCTCGAATCTGCACTTCTGGACGCGTGCGCAAGAGGCCAAGCGCAACGGCGCGAAGCTGATTGCGATCGACCCATATCGCTCGCTCACGGCGGAGAAGTGCCACCAGCACATCGCGCTGAAGCCGGGCACCGACGGCGCGCTCGCGCTCGGCATGATGCACGTGCTGATCGCCGAAGACCGCCTCGATCACGCGTACATCGCGGCCCACACGCATGGCTTCGAGCCTCTGAAGGCGCGCGCGCTCACCTATACGCCCGCGCGCGTCGCACAGATTTGCGGCATCGAGGAGCAAACCATCGTCGATCTCGCGCGCCTCTACGGCTCCACGCGCAAGGTGTCGATTCGCATGAACTACGGCTTGCAGCGCGTGCGCGGCGGCGGCAATGCGGTGCGCGCCATCGCGTGCCTGCCGGCGCTGACGGGCGCCTGGCGCGAGCGTGCCGGCGGCGTGCTGCTTTCGTCGTCGGGCTGGGCGCCGGTCGACGGCAACGCGCTCCAGCGTCCCGACCTGATCCCTGGCTGGCCGAAGCATCAGCCGCGCATCGTCAACATGAATCAGGTCGGCGACGCGCTCACGCACGCGGGCGACGCCACGTTCGGTCCGAAGATCGAGGCGATCGTCGTGTACAACTCGAATCCGGTGGCCGTTGCGCCGGAGTCGGCGAAGGTCGCGGCGGGCTTCGCGCGCGAGGATCTCTTCACGATCGTTTTGGAGCAGTTCCAGACCGATACCGCCGATTACGCCGATCTGCTGCTGCCCGCCACGACCCAGCTCGAGCACCTCGACGTGCACAAGTCCTATGGCCATACGCACGTGATGGCCAATCTGCCGGCCATCGCGCCGGTGGGAGAGGCGCGTCCGAACACCGAGATCTTCCGCTCGATCGCGCGCGCGATGGGCCTCACCGAGCCGGCGCTCTTCGAGAGCGACGAGGAAGTGGCCGCGCGCGCGTTCGACTGGAGCGATCCCGCATTCGCCGGCGCCGATTGGGCGAAGCTCAAGCAGGACGGCTGGCTCAAGCTCAATATCGCCGACGCGCCATTCGCCAACGGCGGTTTTCGCACGCCCACGGGCAAGTGCGAGTTCTACAGCGAAGCGCT
Organism: Paraburkholderia sp. J63; assembly: GCF_905220245.1. Classification (NCBI taxonomy): domain Bacteria; kingdom Pseudomonadati; phylum Pseudomonadota; class Betaproteobacteria; order Burkholderiales; family Burkholderiaceae; genus Paraburkholderia; species Paraburkholderia sp. J63. Next base: position 3,135 of record NZ_CAJMZF010000048.1, read on the forward strand.
CGCGAAGGCCGGCCTCGAACCGCTGCCAGACTATCTGCCGCCGTACGAATCGGCCGATGGCGCGCCCGAGCTGGCCGCGCGCTATCCGCTCGCGATGATTTCGCCGCCCGCGCGCAATTTCCTGAACAGTACCTTCGTGAATGTCGAGAGCCTGCGGGCAACCGAAGGCGAGCCGCATCTCGACCTCCATCCCGCCGATGCCGCGCGTCGAGCCATCGCCGATGGCGATCAGGTGCGCATCTTCAACGACCGCGGATCGATGCAAGCGCGGGCACGTGTCTCCGACCGGGCGCGCGAAGGCCTCGTGGTGGGTCTGTCGATCTGGTGGAAGAAGCTCGCGCCGGACGGCCGCAACGCGAACGAAGTGACGAGCCAGGCGCTCACCGATCTGGGCGGCTCGGCGACGTTTTACGACTGCCTCGTCGAAGTCGAGCGCGCGTAAACCCCTAAAAACACGACCTGAAACGCGCGCTCTGCAGTTCGAGTGCCCTTTCTAACTCGCTGATTCGCGGAAGAAAAACGCTGATCGCATGCTACGATCGTCGTTTTAGCACGACCATTCGAAAATATTCAGGAGGAGACGCCGCATGGATAAAGTCTGGCTGAAATCGTACCCACCCGGCGTTCCCGCGGAAATCGACGTGAGCCAATATGCGTCCATCACGGCGCTGCTCGCGGAGAGCTTCGACGCGAATCGCTCGAAGCCCGCGTTTGCGTGCATGGGCAAGTCCATCACGTACGGACAGCTCGACGAACTCTCGAAGCGGCTGGCCGCCTGGTTCCAGTCGCGCGGCATCGCGCCCGGCGCGCGCATCGCGATCATGATGCCGAACGTGCTGCAGTACCCGGTCGCGCTCGCCGCGATCCTGCGCGCGGGCTATGTCGTCGTGAACGTGAATCCGCTTTACACGCCGCGCGAGCTCGAACATCAGCTCAAGGACAGCGGCGCCGAAGCCATCGTCATCCTCGAGAATTTTGCGGCCACGCTGCAGGCGGTCGTCGCGCAGACGCGCGTGAAGCACATCGTGGTGGCGTCGATGGGCGACCTGCTCGGCGCCGCGAAGGGCTTCATCGTGAATTACGTCGTGCGCCGCGTGAAGAAGATGGTGCCCGCGTGGAGCCTGCCGGGCCACGTCGGCTTCAACGACGTGCTTTCGGCCGGTGCGCGCCTGAGCTTCAAGCCCGTCGAGCAGAAGCCCGAAGACGTCGCGTCCCTCCAGTACACGGGCGGCACGACCGGCGTGTCGAAAGGCGCGACGCTCCTGCATCGCAACCTCGTCGCGAACGTGCTGCAGTCGTCTGCCTGGACCCAGCCCGCGATCGCGCGCCTGCCCGCCGGCACCCAGCCGGTGACGGTCGCGGCGCTGCCGCTCTATCACGTGTTCGCGCTCACGGTCTGCGGCCTGCTCACGATGCGCACGGGCGGCCTCGCCATCCTGATCCCGAACCCGCGCGACATTGCCGGCATGATCAAGGAGCTGCGCGGCTATTCGATCACGACCTTCCCCGCGGTCAACACGCTCTACAACGCGATCCTCAATCACGCCGATTTCGACAAGCTCGACTTCTCGCATCTGCTGGTGGCGAACGGCGGCGGCATGGCCGTGCAGGAAGCCGTGGCCAAGCGCTGGTACGAACGCACGCATACGCCGATCGTCGAGGGCTACGGTCTTTCGGAGACCTCACCATGCGTGACCTGCAATCCGACCAACGCGACCGAGTACACGGGCACGATCGGGCTGCCGCTGCCGTCGACGGAAATCTCGATTCGCGATGACGACGGCAACGAGCTCGGCATCGGCGAAGCGGGCGAGATCTGCATTCGCGGTCCGCAGGTGATGGCGGGCTACTGGCAGCGTCCCGAAGAAACGGCGAAGGTCATGACCGCGGACGGCTTCTTCAAGTCCGGCGACGTGGGCGTGATGAACGAGCGCGGCTACGTGAAGCTCGTCGATCGCAAGAAGGACATGATTCTCGTCTCGGGCTTCAACGTCTATCCGAACGAGATCGAAGATGTGGTCGCGAAGCTGCCGGGGGTGTTCGAAGTGGCGGCCGTGGGCGTGCCCGATCCGCATTCGGGCGAGGCGGTGAAGCTCTATATCGTGAAGAAGGATCCGGCGCTCACCGACAAGGACGTGTTCGAATACTGCAAGACGCAACTGACCGGTTATAAACGGCCAAAGGTCATCGAGTTCCGCAACGACTTGCCCAAGAGCAACGTCGGCAAGATCCTGCGCCGCGAGCTGCGCGACGCGCGCGCAGCGTAATTCCCCGCGATCCTTCCGGTTGTCCCGCACGTAACGAAGGCCCGCCCGCAAGGGTGGGCCTTTCGTTTTGGCGCGTGGAGCAAGTCGCGGGGCGCGCGCCAAAGAAAAAAGGCGCCCGCAGGCGCCTTCGAGATTGAAACGGCTGTTCTTCTTAGAACTTGTGACGGATACCGATGCGTGCCGTGAACTGGTTGTCGTTGCTCGACGGCGTGAGGCCGTTGATTGCCGCAACGGCTTGCTGGCCGGTCGAATCCGTACCCGAAGCGTGCTGAAACACGCCGATGATGTAGACGTCCGTGCGCTTGGACAGGAAGTAGTCCGCGCCCAGCGAGTATTGGTAGTACTTCGCGCCATCCTTGTCGGCACCGTTCGCGAGCGTGACGCTGTTGCCGTCCGTGTAGTCGAACGCGAGACCAGCCAGCAGAGCCGGCGTGAACTGGTACTTGAAGTTCACTTCGGCGTTGTTGAACGAGGCGTTTGCGCCGCGCTGGTAGAGCGTCACGCCGTTTGCGCCGAGGTTGCGGAAGCTGATGTTCGAATACGTCAGGCCGATCGTTGCTGCGCCGAACGTGTACGCGCCGCCCGCACCGATGACCTGGTACGTGTTCGCGTTCGTGAAGTCCGAGTAGACCGGCGTCGTAACGGCCGAAGCGGTCGACGTTGCGGTGTTGTTGCCGAACAGGCCGCCCGCGTTCGACGGCGTGCGTGCGTTCAGGTAGCCGACACCGAGAACGAGCGGGCCGTTGTTGTAGCCTGCGCCCAACGACCAGATCTGGTTCTGCGAGAAGTTGCCCGCGACGCCGCCGAAGCTGTACGTGCCGCCGAACGTCAGGCCAGCGTAGTTGGCGCTCGTGAACTTGATGGTGTTGTTGGTGCGGTACGCGTTGTTGAAGTTGTCGAGGTCGCCCGGGTGAGCGGCGATGTAGCCACCCCACTGGTCGCCTGCTTCGAGCGGACCGACGTAGTCGACGACGGAGTCGTACTGGCGGCCCAGCGTGACCGTGCCGAATTGCGCGCTGGAGAGGCCGACATAAGCCTGGCGGCCGAACATCAGGCCACCCTGGCCGAGCTTGCCGCTGTTCACGTCGAAGCCGTTTTCGAGCACGAAGACCGCTTTCAGGCCACCGCCCAGGTCTTCAGCACCGCGCAGACCGAAGCGGCTGCCCTGCAACACACCGCTCGAGAGGTTGTACAGGTGCTTGCCGCCCGAGTTCGTGTTGATGTTGAAACCTTCATCGATGATGCCGTACAGCGTGACGCTGCTCTGGGCGTGAGCAACGCCCGCAAACGCGCCCAGCGCAGCGAGCGCGAGAAGCGACTTCTTCATTGAATGATCTCCAGTGTTTTGCGACTTTTATGCGTCTTGTAGCGAGGCCGATTTATTGTCTGGCGATGGCCTGGCTGTCCAACTTCGCGAGAAGTTGCCCGTAATGTAACAAACCGTTTATGTGCGACAAAGGAAAAGCCGGGCGGCACGTAAGTACCTGTTTCGTTTACACAACATGGTCTAAAATATGCGCCTGAAATCGGCGCAGCCCCGGATTGACGGCACGATGCGAGTTCCTGTAGTGATTTAGAACGGCCGGTCGGTCGGGTTTTGCGCGGTCTGTTTTGCAGTCGGTATGGAGGGAGGTTGGATGACGTTTGACGATTTGATTACCGAGTTCGATCGGGGCCTGCGTTCGATGACCGGGGTGTCGCGCATGTCGCGGCCCATGCCGCAGCCTTCTGCCACTTCCGACACTTCTGTCGCCGCTGCGGATCTTTCGGCTGCTGCCGGGGATGAGGCTGCGTCGCCCGAATCGTTCGCGGCGCCTGACACCGCGGTCCCCGCGCAGCAGGCTGGCGAATTGACGCCTGCCGAGCGTGCGCACGCGGCCGGTCTCATGCGCGTGAATCACGTGGGCGAGGTGTGTGCCCAGGCGCTTTATCAGGCGCAAAAGCTGTCGGCGCGATCGCCCACGCTCAAGGCGGCGTTCGAGCAGGCCGCGCGCGAAGAAGAGGACCACCTCGCGTGGACAGCGCGCCGCCTCGAAGCGCTCGACTCGCGCCCGAGCCTGCTCAATCCGCTCTGGTATGCGGGGGCGCTCGCCATTGGCCTCGCCGCGGGGCGTCTTGGCGACAAGATCAGCCTCGGCTTCATGGCCGAGACCGAGCGCCAGGTCGAGCATCATCTGGACAGCCATCTCGATGCGCTGCCGCCCGCCGACATCGAGTCGCGCGCGATCGTCGAGCAGATGCGCACCGACGAAATCGCCCATGCGAAATCGGCTACCGAGCTGGGCGGCGTTGAATTGCCGCTGCCGGTGCGCTCGCTGATGCGCGCCGCCTCGAAAATCATGACCCGCACCGCGTACTACATTTGATTTACCGTCGCGGACCGGCGCATTTAACCGGTCCGCGCGAGTCTTATCTTTCACAGCTTTCAACCGCCCCAATTAATTCCCGCCAAGTCCCCGCAACACCTTGGTTTTACCCGCGCATTTCACGTATCACCTTCACAACCTCCGTTAGTTCTTTCATTCATAACGGTTTTTGGTTTTCTCGCGACTTGAACAAGTGCCGCTAAGTCCTTGTTCTAGCGGATAAATTTCGTCAAAAAACGTACGGGCTACCTTGACCCTCGTGGGGCGTTCCTCTAAAGTGGGAGACAGTGTGAGAAAGTGTATTTTTGTGTGATTTCAGGCGGGTATTCGGGTAAATTTTCTGAGATTTAGACGGGCGGCCACGGGCGCCGCGCGAGGGGGAGCAAATTGTTCCAGGGGGCGTCGGCGCTCACACTCGATGCGAAAGGGCGGATGTCGATTCCGTCACGCTATCGGGACGCGCTGCAACAACAGGCAGAAGGCCGGGTGACGATCACCAAGCACCCGGACGGCTGCCTGTTGCTATTTCCGCGCCCCGAATGGGAAGTGTTCCGCGCGAAAGTCGCGGCATTGCCGATGGACGCGCACTGGTGGCGCCGCATTTTTCTCGGCAACGCCTCCGATGTCGATCTCGATAGCGCGGGCCGTGTGCTCGTCTCGCCTGAATTACGTCTGGCAGCAGGAATGGAAAAGGAAGTCATGCTGCTTGGCATGGGTAGTCATTTTGAGTTGTGGGATGCGCAGACCTACGCCGCCAAGGAACAGGCGGCGATGGCGCAGGGCATGCCCGACGCTTTGAAGAATTTCACGTTCTGATCGCGGTTTAAAACCTATGGCATCTGCGATGGGACAGGGATTGCAGCATCGCACGGTGCTGCTCGATGAGGCGGTCAACGCGCTGGTCACGCGCGCGGATGGCATTTATGTGGATGGCACGTTCGGGCGCGGCGGGCACAGTCGCGCGATCCTCGGCCGGCTTTCCGAAGCCGGGCGTCTGATCGCGTTCGACAAGGATCCGCTTGCGATCGCCACCGCTGAACAGGTGGGCGACGCGCGGTTTTCGATCGTGCACGAGAGTTTTGCTTCACTGCGCGACGCCATGGCGGCGCGCGGGGTAGGGCGTGTGTCGGGTGTGTTGCTGGACCTCGGCGTGTCGTCGCCGCAAATCGACGACCCGGAGCGCGGTTTCAGCTTTCGCGCCAATGGTCCGCTCGACATGCGGATGGACCCGACGCGCGGCGAGTCCGCTGCCGACTGGCTCGCGCGGGCCACGTTGCAGGAACTGACGGAGGTGATTCGAGATTATGGGGAAGAACGGTTTGCTTTTCAGATTGCAAAGGCGCTTGTTGCTCGCCGGGCAGAGTCCGACCGTCTCGGGCCTCTCGACAGCACGGGCGAGCTTGCCCAAATCGTGGCTAACGCCGTCAAAACCCGTGAGAAGGGTAAGGACCCGGCAACCCGCACCTTTCAGGCTATACGGATTCACGTCAATCAAGAGCTTGCGGAGCTGCAAGTCGTACTAGAAGCAGCATTGTCGTTGCTGGAGCAGGGGGGCCGGCTCGTGGTCATCAGCTTTCATTCGCTGGAAGACCGGATCGTGAAGCGGTTCATGCAGGCGAATTCAACCGCGCCCGCGGTCGACCGTCGTCTGCCGATCCGCGCCGTCGACCTGCCCAGCCCGCCCTTGAAGCTGCTCGGGCGCGTGTTCGCGAGCGACGAGGAAGTCGCCGCCAATCCGCGCGCCCGCTCCGCCGTGATGCGCATTGCGGAGCGCGTCACGCCATGAACCGTCTGAATATTTTCCTGCTGATCGTCGTCATGGGGTGCGCGCTGTCGGTCGTCAACGCCACCAATCAGCAGCGTCAGATGTTTTTCCAGTTGCAACGCGCGCAGTCGCAGGAGCGCCAGCTTCAGCAGGACTACGCACAGCTTCAATATCAGCAGAGCGCGCTGTCGCGGACGTCGCGCGTCGAACAGATCGCTACCGATTCGCTCAAGATGCAGGCCGTGACGACCGGACGCACGCAATACCTGACTCTCGCGCCGGGCGCCACCAGCGCCGCCGATGCGCCCGTGCCCACGTCCGCGCCGGCTCAGGGCGCGGCCGCCGCTGCTGCTGCGAAAAGCCGCCGTGGGGGTACGCGATGAAAAAAGGCAATAACCGCAAGAGCGTCGCCTTTACGCCGAATCCCATTCTCTCGGTGCGCTTGCCGATGTGGCGCTCGAAGTTCGTCGTCTTCATGCTGTTCATGGCGTTCGTCGCGCTCGCCGCGCGGGCATTCTGGATTCAGGGGCCGGGCAACGCGTTCTATCAGAAGCAGGGCGAGAGCCGCTATCAGCGCACGCTCGAGCTGCCCGCCACGCGCGGCAAGATTCTCGACCGCAACGGCCTCGTGCTCGCGACGAGCCTGCCCGTGCGCGCGATCTGGGCGATTCCCGAAGACGTGCCCGACGATCTCGGCGCCGACAAGCTCACGCAGCTCGGCACGCTGCTGGACATGTCCACCAAGGAACTGCGCACCAAGCTCTCCGAAGACAAGACCTTCGTCTACGTGAAGCGCCAGGTGCCGCTCGACGTCGCGCAAAAAGTCGCGGCGCTCGACATTCCCGGGATCTATCAGCGCAACGAATACAAGCGCTTCTATCCCGAAGGGCAGGTCACCGCTCACCTGATCGGCTTTACCAATGTGGAAGACGAGGGTCAGGAAGGCGTGGAGCTCTCCGACCAGAAGATCCTCGCGGGCGTGCCCGGGATTCGCCACGTCATCAAGGACCGCATGGGCCACATCGTCGAGGACGTCGACGAAACGGTCGTGCCGCACAACGGACAGGACGTCGAACTGTCGATCGACAGCCAGATCCAGTACATCGCCTATTCGAACCTGAAGGCCGCGGTGGAGAAGTTCAAGGCCAAGGCAGGAGCTGCGATGGTGGTGGACGTGCGCACGGGCGAAGTGCTCGCGCTCGTGAACTATCCGACCTACAACCCGAACGACCGCTCGCACCTCACGGGCGAGCAGCTGCGCAACCGTATCCTGACCGACGTGTTCGAGCCGGGCTCGATCATGAAGCCGTTCACGATCTCGCTGGCGCTCGATTTGCATCGCGTCTCGCCGACTACACTGGTGGATACGGGCGGGGGCCACTTTACGCTCGACGGCGCGACCATCACCGACGACGCTGCGTTCGGGGTGCTCACCGTGGGCGGCGTGATCCAGAAGTCGAGCAACATCGGCGCGACCAAGATCGCCATGACGCTCAAGCCCGAAGAAATGTGGAACATGTATACCAGCATCGGTCTCGGGCAGGCGCCGAAGGTCGGGTTCCCCGGCGCGGCGGCGGGCCGTCTGCGTCCGTGGAAAAGCTGGCGCCGCATCGAGCAGGCGACCATGTCGTATGGCTATGGCCTCTCGGTCTCGCTGTTCCAGCTCGCGCGCGCCTACACGGCCATCGCGCACGACGGCCAGATCCTGCCGGTCACGATCTTCCGCCACCCCGGCGACAACCAGCCCGTGGTCGGTACGCAGGTCTTTTCGCCCACCACGGCGCGCGAAGTGCGCACGATGCTCGAAAGCGTGGTGTCGAAGGACGGCACCTCGCCCGACGCGGCGGTGCCGGGCTACCGCGTGGGCGGCAAGTCGGGGACGGCGTACAAGCACGGCCCGCACGGCTATGACCACTCGAAGTACCGCGCGTCGTTTGTCGGCATGGCGCCGATGCCGAATCCGCGCATCGTGGTCGCGGTGACGGTCGACGAGCCAACGGCCGGCAGCCACTTCGGCGGCGCGGTGTCGGGTCCGGTGTTCTCGGGCATCGTCGGCGACACGCTGCGCACGCTCAACGTGCCGCCCGACATGCCGGTCAAGCAGCTCGTCGTCTCGGACGACAGCGCTTCGGCGGCGGCCGCCGCCAACGCGCCGGCCGCGCCTGCTGCGCCCTCCACTGCGGCGAAGCGTCTCGCGGGACCCGTGGGCAAGAGCCCCGTCGCCGCGCGTCACATGACCGTCGCCGACAACGCGAAAAACCGTCCCGGAGTCGTCCGATGAGCGCCACGCGCACCCAGCATCCCGCGCACCGGCAGATCGCGGACGCGCTCGCGTGGCTGCGCGCGCGCGTCGCGCCCGAAGCCGATCTGCACGCCGACACGCGCTCGCTCAAAGCGGGCGATGTTTTTCTCGCCTACGCCGTGGAAGGCGCCGATAACCGCTCGCATATCGAAAGCGCGCTCGCGCGCGGCGCGGCGGCGGTCGTGTATCAGCCGGAAGGCTATGCGGGCCCGTTCGACGTGGCGCAGGCCCAAAACGCGCAGAACGTGCTGGCCGTGCCGCAGCTCGACGTGCTCGCCGGTGAAATCGCGAGCGGCTGGTACGGCAACCCGAGCGATGCGATGCTCGTGGTCGGCGTGACCGGCACGAACGGCAAGACCTCGTGCAGCCAGTGGGTCGCCTCGGCGCTCACGGCGATCGGCCAGAAGTGCGCGATCGTCGGCACGCTCGGCAGCGGTTTTCCGGGCCAGCTCGTGCATACCGGTTTCACGACGCCGGACGCGCCGCAGCTCCAGCGCTCGCTCGCCCAGCTGCGCCGGGAGGGCGCGCAGGCCGTGGCGATGGAAGTGTCGTCGCACGCGCTGCACCAGGGGCGCGTGAACGGGACTTCGTTCAATATCGCGGTCTTCACGAATCTCACGCAGGACCACCTCGACTACCACCGCACCTTCGAAGCCTACGAGGCCGCGAAGGCGCGGCTGTTCGCGTGGCCGGGCCTGCACGCGGCGGTGATCAACGCCGACGACGCAGCGGGCCGGCGCCTCCTGGCCGCCACGCGCGGCAAGCTGCGCACGATCGCCTATGGCGTAGCGACGCCCGCCGCCGACCTGCCCGCCGCCGATGCGTGGCTGCGCGCGAACGACGTGCGCGCGACTGCCACGGGCACGGCGTTCCATCTGGAAACGTCGGACTGGGGCGAGGCCAACGTCGAAGTGCAGACGCTCGGTCTGTTCAACGTGAGCAACCTGCTGGGCGTGCTCGGCGCGTTGCTGGCGGCGAACGTGCCGCTCGTCGCGGCGCTTAACGAACTCGCGAAGCTGCAGCCCGTGAACGGCCGCATGGAGCGCCTGGGCGGCCGCACCGATCACGACGAGCCGCTCGTCGTGATCGACTACGCGCACACGCCCGATGCGCTCGAAAAGACCCTCGACGCGCTGCGCCCGATCGCAGCGGCGCGCGGCGGCCAGCTCGTCTGCATGTTCGGCTGCGGCGGCGACCGCGATGCCACCAAGCGTCCGCTGATGGGCGCGATCGCCGAGCGCCTAGCCGACCAGGTCGTCGTCACGAGCGACAACCCGCGCGGCGAATCGCCCGCGGCGATCATCGACCAGATCGCGGGCGGCATGCGCGAGCCCGCGAAGGCGCGCCGCATCGAGGACCGCGCGAGCGCGATCCTGCAGGCGGTGCGCGGCGCGGCAAAGGAAGACGTCGTCGTGCTGGCCGGCAAGGGGCACGAGGCCACTCAGGAAATCATGGGCAAGAAGCGCGCGTTCTCGGATCAGGACCACGCGCGGCTTGCTCTCGCAGCCCGGCCGACCTCGGATCGGCATGGGCGCGGAGGCGGTGAATGACCATGCTTACCCTGCGCGAAGCAGCGGCGCTGATTCCCGGCGCGAGCGTGCTCGGCGACGAGAACGCCTCCTTCGAGCGCATCGCAACCGACAGCCGTACGGCCGGTCCCGGCGATCTTTTTGTCGCGCTCAAGGGCGACCGTTTCGACGCGCACGACTTCCTCTCCGAAGTGGCGGGGCGCCACGTGAGCGCGGCGCTCGTGTCGCGCAGCCCCGGCGACTGGCGCATGCCGGCGCTGCGCGTGGACGACACGCGCACGGCGCTCGGCGCGCTCGCGCTCGGCTGGCGCCGCCGCTTCACGATGCCGCTCGTCGCGGTCACGGGCAGCAACGGCAAGACCACGGTCAAGGAGATGATCGCGTCGATCTTCGCGGCGGCCGTGGGCGAAGACGCGCGGCTCGCGACGGCGGGCAACCTGAACAACGACATCGGCGTGCCGCTCACGCTGCTGCGCCTTGGCGCCGCGCACAAGCTGGCCGTGGTCGAGCTCGGCATGAATCATCCGGGCGAGACGGAATTGCTCGCGAAGTTCGCGGAACCCACCGTCGCGGTGGTGAACAACGCGCAGCGCGAGCATCAGGAATTCATGGCGACGGTGGAAGCCGTCGCGCTCGAGCATGCGAGCGCGATTCACGCGCTCGAGCCCGAAGGCACCGCGGTGTTTCCCGCCGATGACGCCTACGCGGGTATCTGGCGCGTCGCGGCGACGGGCTCGCGGGTGCTCGATTTCGCGCTGCATACCGACGAGCGCGCGGTGGAAGCGGCGGTGACGGGCAAGCAGGTGCCCAGCGCGGGCAAGGACGCCGGCGCCAATCGCCTCGCGATCGCCACGCCCGAAGGCCATCTCGAAGTCGAGCTCCAGGTGCTCGGCGCACACAACGCGCACAACGCGCTCGCGGCCACGGCGGCGGCGCTCGCGGCCGGCGTTTCGCTCGACGCGATCCGCCGCGGCCTCGAAGCGTTCCAGCCGGTCAAGGGCCGCTTGCAGGTCAAACGCGCGGCGCTTGGGGAACTTGCGGGCGCGCTCGTGATCGATGACACCTACAACGCGAATCCCGATTCCGTGCGCGCGGCCGTGGACGTGCTGGCCTCGCACGCATCGCCGCGCGTGCTGGTGCTCGGCGACATGGGCGAAGTCGGCGAAGACGGTCCCGCGTTCCACCGCGAAGTGGGCGCCTACGCGAAGGAGCGCGGCATCGACGCGCTCTACACCCTCGGCGACGCCGCGCGCGACACCGCGGCGGCATTCGGCGCAGGTGCATTGCACGCCGCCGATGCGAGCGAGCTGGTTCGCGCGCTCGCCAGCGCCGGTTACGGCGCAACGGCAACGATCCTCGTGAAAGGCTCGCGCTTCATGCAGATGGAGCGCGTGGTGGCCGCTCTCACGAACCCGCAACCTTGCGCACCGGACACGGCGTCCGGCGAGCACTGAAATACTAAGGAATACAAGGCATGCTACTGGCGCTGGCGCAATGGCTGCAGAATGACGCAAGCTTCTTGCGCGTGTTCAGTTATCTGACGTTCCGCGCGGTGATGGCGACCATCACCGCGATGGGAATCGGGCTGTTTTTCGGCCCGTGGGTGATCCGTAAGCTCACCGAAATGAAAGTCGGCCAGGCCGTGCGCACGGATGGCCCGCAGACGCACCTCGTGAAGTCGGGCACGCCCACCATGGGCGGCGTGCTGATCCTGATGGGCATCGCCATTTCCACGCTGCTGTGGGGCGATCTCACGAACCGCTTCATCTGGATCGTGATGCTCGTGACCTTCGGCTTCGGCGCGATCGGCTGGGTCGACGACTATCGCAAGGTCGTCTACAAGGACCCGCGCGGCATGTCCTCGCGCGAGAAGTATTTCTGGCAGTCGGTGATCGGCCTCTTTGCAGCGGTGTATCTCGCGTTCAGCGTCTCCGAGGCGAGCAACGTGCGCGTGTTCGATCTCTTCATGGCGTGGGTGAGGAGCGGCCTCTCGATGGGCCTGCCCGCGAAAGCGGACCTCTTGCTGCCGTTCCTCAAGTCGATCAGCTACCCGCTCGGCGTCTGGGGCTTTATCGCGCTCACCTATTTCGTGATCGTCGGCGCGAGCAACGCCGTGAATCTCACCGATGGTCTCGACGGCCTCGTGATCATGCCGGTCGTGCTCGTGGGCGCGTCGCTCGGCGTGTTCGCCTACGTGATGGGCAGCTCGGTCTACTCGAAATATCTGCTGTTCCCGCACATTCCCGGCGCGGGCGAGCTGCTGATTTTCTGCTCGGCGATGGGTGGGGCAGGCCTGGCGTTCCTCTGGTTCAACACGTATCCGGCGCAGGTGTTCATGGGCGACGTGGGCGCGCTCGCGCTCGGCGGCGCGCTCGGCACCATCGCCGTGATCGTGCGCCAGGAAATCGTGCTCTTCATCATGGGCGGCATTTTCGTGGCCGAAACGCTTTCCGTGATGCTGCAGGTCACGTGGTTCAAGTACACGAAAAAGCGTTACGGCGAAGGGCGCCGCATCTTCAAGATGGCGCCGCTGCATCACCATTTCGAGCTGTCCGGCTGGAAAGAAACGCAGGTGGTCGTGCGCTTCTGGGTCATCACGCTGATGCTGTGCCTGATCGGCTTGTCGACCCTGAAGCTGCGTTGATCGCGTTGATCGGCGCGACGTAATCCTCCTGGCTCACTTAGGAAAGCAAGCGATGTTTGGCGAGAAGTTTCGGGATCGGCAAAAGCCGATGGTGCTCGTGCTGGGACTCGGCGAATCGGGGCTCGCGATGGCGCGCTGGTGCGCGCGCCATGGCTGCCGTCTGCGCGTCGCCGATACGCGCGAAGCGCCGGCAAACTTGCCCGAGCTCGCCGCGCGCGGTATCGACGCGGACTTCATCGGCGGCCCGTTCTCCACGGCGCTGCTCGAAGGCGTCGAGCTCGTCGCCATCAGCCCGGGCCTCTCGCCGTTAGCCGTTGACCTGGTGCCGCTGATCGCCGCCGCGCGCGAGGCCGGCATCGAAGTCTGGGGCGAGCTCGAACTCTTCGCGCAGGCGCTGCGCCATCTCGGCGAGAGCGGCTACGCGCCGAAGGTCCTCGCGATCACGGGCACGAACGGCAAGACCACCACCACGAGCCTGACGGGCATGCTCTGCGAGCGTGCGGGCAAGCGCGTGGCCGTGGCCGGCAACATCAGCCCGGCGATGCTCGACAAGCTCGCCGAGGCCATCGACAACACCGCGCTGCCCGACGTCTGGGTGCTCGAGCTTTCGAGCTTCCAGCTGGAGACGGCGCACAGCTTCGCGCCCGACGCGGCGGCGATCCTCAATATCACGCAAGACCATCTCGACTGGCACGGCGGGCTCGACGCCTATGCGGCCGCGAAGGGCCGCATCTTCGGCGCGCGGACCACGCGCGTGCTCAACCGCGACGACGCGCGCGTGATGTCGCTCGCGAGCGTGCAAGCGAGCGGCGAGGCGAAGGTCGTGACGTTCGGCGTGAACGAGCCGCAGCGCGAAGGCGATTACGGCATCTCGCGCGACAACGGCATGCTGTGGCTCGTGCAGGCGCACGACCGCGACGCGAGCGACGAACCGGTTTCGCCGCGCCGGCGCAAGCAGCTCGACGCCGCGCCCGTGAATCTCGCGATGAAGCGTCTGATGCCGGCCGACGCGCTGCGCATCCGCGGCCTGCACAACGCGGCGAACGCGCTCGCGGCCTTCGCGCTCGCGCGCGCGATCGATCTGGCGCCCGCGGCGCTGCTGCACGGCCTGCGCGAATATCGCGGCGAGCCGCATCGCGTGGAGCTGATCGCGTCGATCGAAGGCATCGATTATGTGGACGACAGCAAGGGCACCAACGTCGGCGCGACGGTGGCGGCGCTCGACGGCCTCGCGCAGCGCGCGGTGCTGATCGCGGGCGGCGACGGCAAGGGCCAGGACTTCGAGCCGCTCGCGGCGCCCGTGGCGCGCTGGTGCCGCGCGGTGATGCTGATCGGCCGCGACGCGCCCAAGATTCGCGCGGCGCTCGAAAGCACGGGCATCGCGCTCACCGACCACGCCACGCTCGAAGATGCCACGCGCGCGGCCACGACGCTCGCCGAGCCGGGCGACGTCGTGCTGCTCTCGCCGGCGTGCGCGAGCTTCGACATGTTCAAGGGTTACGCCCATCGCGCGGCCGTGTTCCGCGACACGGTGGAAGAAATCGCCGCAGAACGGGGGACGATGATATGAGCTGGTCCGAACGGTTCGGCGCGCGACTCTCGCGCGACGCGAGCGGCGGCGCCCAGAGTCAGGCGGGCGCAGCGGGCGGCGGCGCGCGCTCGGGCGGCATTTCGAGCGCCGTGAGCGGCGTGCGTCCCGCGCGCTCGCGCATGCTCGACTACGACTACTCGCTGCTGTGGGCCGTGATCGCGTTGCTGGGTCTCGGCGTGGTGATGGTCTACTCGGCCTCGATCGCGATGCCCGATTCGCCGAAGTACGCCTCGTACCACGACTACGCGTTTCTCGTGCGCCATATCGTGTCGCTCGTGATCGGCACGGTTGCGGCGATCGTGGCATTCCGCATCCCCATTTCGACGTGGGACCGCTACGCGCCCAAGCTTTTTCTCGTCGCACTGGCGATGCTCGTGATCGTGCTGATTCCGCACATCGGCAAGGGCGTGAACGGCGCGCGGCGCTGGATTCCGCTCGGCGTCTCGAACATGCAGCCCTCGGAAATCATGAAGCTCGCAGTGACGATCTACGCCGCGAACTACACGGTGCGCAAGCAGGAATACATGCACAGCTTCGCCAAGGGCTTCTTGCCGATGGCGTTCGCCGTGGGCGTCGTGGGCGCGCTGCTGCTGCTCGAGCCCGACATGGGCGCGTTCATGGTGATCGCCGCGATCGCAATGGGCGTGCTGTTCCTCGGCGGCGTGAACGGCAAGCTGTTCGGCGGCCTCGTGGCCACGGCGATCGGCACTTTCACGCTGCTCGTATGGGCGTCGCCGTGGCGTCGCGAGCGGATCTTCGCGTACCTCGATCCGTGGGACGACCGCTACGCGCAGGGCAAGGCCTATCAGCTCACGCACTCGCTGATCGCGTTCGGGCGCGGCGAGTGGTTCGGCGTGGGTCTCGGCGGCAGCGTCGAGAAGCTCAACTATCTGCCCGAAGCGCATACCGACTTCATTCTCGCCGTGATCGGCGAGGAACTCGGCTTCGTGGGCGTGCTCATCGTGATCCTGCTGTTTTACTGGATCGTGCGCCGCTCGTTCGAGATTGGCCGCCAGGCGCTCGCGCTCGACCGCACCTTCGCGGGGCTCATCGCGAAGGGCCTCGGCGTATGGTTCGGCGCGCAGGCGTTCATCAACATGGGCGTGAACCTCGGTCTCCTGCCGACCAAGGGTCTTACGCTGCCGTTCGTGAGCTACGGCGGCTCGGGCATTTTGCTGAACTGCGTTGCCATCGCGTTGCTGCTTCGCGTGGATTACGAGAATCGGGTGCTGATGCGCGGAGGCAAGGTATGACCGCTGCGACGCGCACGCTCATGGTGATGGCCGGCGGCACCGGGGGACACGTGTTCCCGGGGCTCGCCGTCGCGCATCGCATGGAGCAGTGGGGCTGGCGCGTGGTGTGGCTCGGCAATCCCGCGGGCATGGAAGCGACGCTCGTGCCCAGGCACGGCATCGCCATGGAATACGTGCGTTTTGGCGGCGTGCGCGGCAAGGGGATCAAGACCAAGCTGATGCTGCCGTTAAACCTGCTGCGCGCGTGTACGCAGAGCCTCGCGGCGCTGCGCCGCGTGAAGCCCGACGTCGTGCTCGGCATGGGCGGCTACATCACGTTCCCGGCGGGCGTGATGAGCGCGCTCTCGGGGCGTCCGCTCGTGCTGCATGAGCAGAATTCGATCGCGGGTCTCGCGAACAAGGTGCTCGCAAAGCTCGCAAAGCGCGTGCTGGTGGCGTTTCCGGGCGCCTTGCCGCACGCCGAGTGGACCGGCAACCCGATCCGCGAGGAGCTCGAGCACGTGGTGCAGCCGCAGGCGCGCTACGCCGCGCGCAGCGGTCCGCTGCGCGTGCTGGTGGTGGGCGGCAGCCTCGGCGCCGCGGCGCTTAACGAAGTCGTGCCGCGCGCGCTGGCGCAGCTCGCGCCGGCCGAGCGTCCGCACGTGGTGCATCAGGCGGGCGCGAAGCATATCGACGCATTGCGTCAGAACTATATCGACGCCGGAATCGAACCTGGTGACACGGTGCAGCTCGTGCCGTTCATCGACGACATGGCAAGCGCTTACGAAAACGCGGATCTCGTGATCTGCCGCTCGGGCGCGATGACGGTGGCCGAGATCGCGGCCGTGGGCGTGGCGGCGCTGTTCGTGCCGTTCCCCTACGCGGTCGACGACCACCAGACCACCAACGCGGCGTTCCTCGCGCAAGAGGGCGCGGCGCGCGTGGTGCAGCAACGCGAGCTTTCTGCAGAGGCGCTCGCGGACTGGCTCAAGCAGCAAACCCGAGCATCGCTCGCAGACATGGCAGAGCGCGCCCGCGCGCTCGCAAAACCCGACGCCGCCGATCAGGTCGCGCGCATCTGCGCCGCCGTGGCGGGCGCCAGTCCGGGAGGAAAGCAATGAAACACATCGTCAAACATATTCATTTCGTCGGCATCGGCGGCGCGGGCATGAGCGGCATCGCCGAAGTGCTCGTCAATCTCGGCTATCACGTGAGCGGCTCGGACCTCACGAAGAACGCGGTCACCGACCGTCTCGCCGCGCTCGGCGCGCGCATCGCGATCGGCCATGCCGAAGAGAACATCGAAGGCGCGAACGCCGTGGTCGTCTCCACCGCGGTGCGCAGCGACAATCCCGAAGTGCTCGCGGCGCGCCATCGGCGCATTCCGATCGTGCCGCGCGCGGTCATGCTCGCGGAGCTCATGCGCCTGAAGCAGGGCATCGCGATCGCGGGCACGCACGGCAAGACCACCACCACGTCGCTGGTCGCGAGCGTGCTGGCGGCGGGTGGGCTCGATCCGACCTTCGTGATCGGCGGCCGCCTCATCAGCGCGGGCGCGAACGCGCGTCTGGGCACGGGCGATTTCATCGTGGCGGAAGCCGACGAATCGGACGCCTCGTTCCTCAACCTCTTCCCGGTGATCGAAGTCATCACGAACATCGACGCCGATCATATGGACACCTACGGGCACGACTTCGCGCGCCTGAAGCAGGCGTTCATCGAGTTCACGCACCGTCTGCCGTTCTATGGCATCGCGGTGCTCTGCGTCGACGATCCGAACGTGAAGGAGATCTTGCCGTTCGTCTCGAAGCCGATCATCCGCTACGGTTTCGCGCCCGACGCCCAGGTGCGCGCGGTCAACGTGGTGGCGCGCGACGGCAAGATGTACTTCACGGCGATGCGCGAAGACGCGCCTTCGATCGACATCGTGCTGAACCTGCCGGGTACGCACAATGTCCAGAACGCGCTGGCCGCGATCGCGATCGCCACCGAGCTCGAAGTGAAGGATGCGGACATCCAGCGCGCGCTCGCGGAGTTCAACGGCGTGGGCCGGCGCTTCCAGCGCTACGGCGAGATTCCCGTCAACGGCGGCGGCGCCTGCACGTTGATCGACGACTACGGCCACCACCCCGTGGAAATGGCCGCGACGATCGCCGCGGCGCGCGGCGCGTTCCCCGGGCGCCGTCTCGTGCTGGCGTTCCAGCCGCACCGCTATACGCGCACGCGCGACTGCTTCGAAGACTTCGTGCGCGTGCTCTCGACCGTCGATGCGCTCGTGCTGACCGACGTCTACGCAGCAGGCGAAGCGCCGATCGTGGCCGCCGACGGCCGCGCGCTCGCACGCGCGATTCGCGTGGCGGGCAAGGTCGAGCCGGTGTTCGTGGAGACCGTGGATGAAGTGCCGGACGCGCTGGCCGCAGTGGTCCGCGACGGCGACGTGGTGATTACGATGGGCGCGGGTTCGATCGGCGGCGTGCCGGGCCGGATCGCGCAACAGGAACAAAAGGCGTGAGTGACATGAGCAGTATCGATCCCAAATTCGATCCGAAGCAGTTCGGCAAGGTGGCCGTGTTGTTCGGCGGCGTGTCCGCCGAGCGCGAGGTCTCGCTCAAATCGGGCACGCTCGTGCTGCAGGCGCTGCAGAGCGCCGGCATCGACGCGCATCCGTTCGACCCGTCCGAGCGGCCGCTTTCGGCGCTCAAGGACGAAGGCTTCGTGCGCGCGTTCAACGCGCTGCATGGCGGCTATGGCGAGAACGGCCAGATCCAGGGCGCGCTCGACTTCTACGGCATCCGCTATACGGGCACGGGCGTGCTCGGCTCGGCGCTCGGGCTCGACAAGTTCCGCAGCAAGCTCGTGTGGCAGCAACTGGGTATTCCCACGCCGCCGTTCGTCGCGGTGCTGCGCGGCGACGACTACGCCGCGCGCGCGGGCGAGATCGTCGCGAAGCTCGGCCTGCCGCTTTTCGTGAAGCCCGCGAGCGAAGGTTCGAGCGTCGCGGTCATCAAGGTGAAGAAGGCCGAGGAGCTCGTGCCGGCGCTCGAAGAAGCCGCGAAGCACGACAAGATCGTGCTGGCGGAGAAGAGCATCGAAGGCGGCGGCGAGTACACCGCGTGCGTCGCGGGCGACCTCGATCTGCCGATCATCAAGATCGTGCCGGCGGGCGAGTTCTACGACTACGACGCGAAGTACATCCTCGACACCACGCAGTACCTGATTCCCTGCGGCGTCGCGCCGGAGAAGGAAGCCGAACTGAAGAAGCTCGCGCGCCAGGCGTTCGACGTGCTCGGCTGCACCGACTGGGGCCGCGCCGATTTCATGATGGACGGCGCGGGCAATCCGTACTTCCTCGAAGTGAACACGGCGCCGGGCATGACCGACCACTCGCTGCCGCCGAAGGCCGCGCGCGCGGTGGGCATCGAGTATCGCGACCTCGTGGTGCGGGTGCTCGCGCTCACGCTCAAGGATTGAACCGCTAAACGAACGCTAACCGACGAATTGCAGACCGCGCATTGAACCGACAATCTCGACATGTGGAATAACGTACGCCAGCTCAATCTCGCCGCCAACGCGTTGCACGCGCTGCTCGTGCTCGCGCTCCTGGCGGCTGGCGGCTACTGGCTCGTGCAGCGTCCGAATTTCGCGCTGCGCGAGATCCGCATCGAGGGTGATACCGAGCACATCAACGAACCGACGGTGCGTGCGAGCGTGGTCGGGCGACTGAAGGGCAACTTCTTCACGGTCAACCTCGACACCGCGCGCGCCGCGTTCGAGCAGATGCCGTGGGTGCGCCATGCGAGCGTGCGCCGTGTGTGGCCGAACGCGCTCGCGGTGAACCTCGAAGAGTACAAGCCGCTCGGCACGTGGGGCAGCGATCAGCTCGTGAGCACCGACGGCGAGCTCTTCACCGCGAACCAGGGCGAGCTCGACGGCGACCTGCCCGCGTTCGACGGCCCCGATGGCTCCGCGCCCGAGGTGGTCGCGCGCTATCACGATTTCCAGAAATGGTTCGCGCCGATCGGTCTCGAACCCGAAGAAGTGACGCTCACGCCGCGCTACGCGTGGACGGTGAAGCTCTCGAACGGCATGGAGGTGGAGCTCGGACGCGAGCGCAACGCCGACACGCTCGCCGAGCGCACGCACCGGCTCATCGTGGCATGGACGCCGCTCACGCAACGTTGGGGGAAAGACATCGAATATGCGGACTTGCGCTATCCGAACGGTTTCGCCATTCGGGCGGCGGGCATGCGCTTCATCAGCGACACGCCCGGCCCGGGCAAGAAGTAACAGCACATCACACGCAACGAGCACGATATGAGTAAAGACTATAAGGATCTGCTGGTCAGCCTCGACATCGGGACGTCGAAGGTGGTGGCCGTCGTCGCCGAAATGAAGAGCGATGGGCACTACGAAGTGATCGGCCTCGGCCAGAGCGAATCGAAGGGTCTCAAGAAGGGCGTGGTGGTGAACATCGAGGCCACGGTGCAGTCTATCCAGCGTGCGCTCGAAGAAGCGGAACTCATGGCCGACTGCAAGATCACTAATGTGTTCACGGGCATCGCAGGCAGCCATATCCGCAGCTTCAACTCGAGCGGCATGGTCGCCATCAAGGAGAAGGAAGTCACGCAGACGGACGTCGCGCGCGTGATCGAAACGGCGAAGGCGATCAACATCCCGACCGACCAGCAGGTGCTGCATATCCTCACGCAGGAATTCATCATCGACGGCCAGGAAGATGTGCGCGAGCCGATCGGCATGAGCGGCATCCGCCTCGAAGTGAAGGTGCACATCGTCACGGGCGCCGTGAGCGCGGCGCAGAACATCGTGAAGTGCGTGCGCCGCTGCGGGCTCGAAGTGAACGATCTGGTGTTGCAGCCGCTCGCCTCGTCGCTGGCGGTGCTCACCGACGACGAGAAGGAACTCGGCGTGGTGCTCGTGGACGTGGGCGGCGGCACCACCGACATCGCGATCTTCAGCGAAGGCGCGATCCGCCATACGGCGGTGATCCCGATCGCGGGCGACCAGGTGACGAGCGACATCGCGATGGCGCTGCGCACGCCCACGCCGGACGCGGAAGACATCAAGGTGAGCTACGGCATCGCCAAGCAGGCGCTCGCCGATCCGGACGAAATGATCGAAGTGCCGGGCTTGGGCGAGCGCGGTCCGCGCACGCTCTCGCGTCAGGCGCTGGCGGCCGTGATCGAGCCGCGCGTGGAAGAGCTGTTCTCGCTCGTGCAGCAGGTGGTGCGCGAGTCGGGCTACGAAGAGTTGCTGAGTTCGGGCGTCGTGCTCACGGGCGGCGCCGCGATGATGCCGGGCATGGTCGAGCTCGGCGAAGACATCTTCCTGAAGCCGGTGCGCATTGGCGTGCCGGAGTACGCGGGCGGTCTCGCCGACGTCGTGCGCAATCCGCGCTATTCGACGGCGATGGGCCTGCTGGTCGAGGGCCGCGCGCAACGGATGCGCGGTCGCAAGGTTGCTGTGCAGTCGGGGTCGATGGGCCAGGTCTTTTCACGCATGAAGGACTGGTTCCTCGGCAACTTCTGAGGCGGTGGCAAACGCGGTGAATAAGGCAGTAGATAAAGCAGTTCGCATGTGCGAAGGGTAAGAGCAGAGACCGAATTAGCGCTGGTGCCGGCGGCTGGCGCGAGAGGAGCGGGTTGCCCGACTCGCTCCTGAATAACGGCCGAGGTGCGGATATCTTTTTCTTGACGGAGGCAACATGGAATTCCAGATGCTGGAAACGGAAACCAACGGCACCATCATCAAGGTGGTGGGCGTCGGTGGCGCTGGCGGCAATGCCGTGCAGCACATGATCAACCGCGGCGTGCAAGGCGTCGACTTCATCGTGATGAACACGGACGCCCAGGCGCTCTCGCGTTCGCGCGCGCCGGCCGTGATCCAGCTTGGCAACACGGGGCTGGGCGCCGGTGCGAAGCCGGAGATGGGCCGCGCGGCGGCAGAAGAAGCGCGCGAGCGCATCGCCGACGCGCTGCGCGGCGCGCACATGGTGTTCATCACGGCAGGCATGGGCGGCGGCACGGGCACGGGCGCAGCGCCCGTGGTCGCGCAAATCGCCAAGGAAATGGGCATTCTCACGGTTGGCGTCGTGAGCAAGCCGTTCGAGTTCGAAGGCGGCAAGCGCATGCGCGTGGCGGAAGCCGGCTCGCAGCAACTGGAGGATCACGTCGACTCGCTGATCGTCGTCCTGAACGACAAGCTGTTCGACGTGATGGGCGATGACGCCGAGATGGACAAGTGCTTCCAGTGCGCGGACGACGTTCTGAACAACGCAGTCGCAGGCATCGCCGAAATCATCAACGTCGATGGCCTTGTGAACGTCGACTTCGAAGACGTGAAGACGGTGATGGGCGAGCAGGGCAAGGCGATGATGGGCACGGCCACGGTGGCTGGCGTCGATCGCGCGCGCCTCGCGGCGGAACAGGCCGTGGCGAGCCCGCTGCTCGAAGGCGTCGATCTGTCGGGCGCGCGCGGCGTGCTGGTCAACATCACGTCGAGCCGTTCGCTGCGCCTCTCGGAAACGCGTGAAGTGATGAACACCATCAAGAGCTACGCGGCCGACGACGCCACGGTGATCTTCGGTGCCGTCTACGACGACGCGATGGGCGACGCGCTGCGCGTGACGGTGGTGGCCACGGGCCTCGGCCGTGCGGCGAACAAGCAACAGGCCGCGCCGATGACGCTGCTGCGCACCGGTACGGACAATCATCCGGTTGCCGCTGCTCAGCACACCTACGCGCCGCAGCAAGGTCACACCGCCGATTACGGCGCGCTCGATACGCCGGCCGTCTGGCGCACGTCGCGCGACACCGCGGCGTCGCACGTTCAGGCGCTGCAGGAAAAGGGCGTCGACACGTACGACATCCCGGCGTTCCTGCGCAAGCAGGCCGACTGAGGCGGACTGCGAGCGACATCCCGCTGCGGCGCGGCGTATCCGTACGCCCGCCCGCAGACGGCATGGCCGGCATGAAGTGGCAATGAAGGTGAGAAGCGCCTCGACGCCGCATCCGCGAGGATGCCTGGCAGGGCGGCCTGTCCGCTGCGTTTTGACGCGCGGCAAAAAGGTGCAGGCGGTCCGTGTCAGTAGCACAATGGCGGGGTCTTCGGCGCGCGATTGCGACATGAGTCGCAACCTGCGTTGTCAACCGGATTGCCAGCGTGCCGGGACGCTTTGCGCATCGATGTGAAGGACGAGTCATGATCAAAGTGGGTGATACGCTGCCCGACGCAACGCTCTTCGAATTCATCGAAGACGAGCGTGCGGGCTGCACGCTGGGGCCGAACAGCTTCGGCGTGCGCGAGCAGACGGCGGGCAAGCGCGTGGTGATCTTCGGATTGCCGGGCGCCTTTACGCCGACTTGCTCGGCAAAACACGTGCCGGGTTATGTCGAGCAGTACGAAGCGCTAAGCGCGGCGGGCGTCGACGAAATTTGGTGCGTGTCCGTCAACGACGCGTTCGTGATGGGCGCGTGGGGGCGCGATCTGCGGACCTCGGGCAAGGTACGCATGATGGCCGACGGCAGCGCGGCGTTCACCCGTGCGCTCGGTCTGGAGCAGGATTTGTCGGCGCGCGGCATGGGGATTCGTTCCCAGCGCTACGCCATGGTGATCGACGACGGCGTGGTCAAGACGCTGAACCTCGAGGCACCCGGCAAGTTCGAAGTCAGCGATGCTGCGAGCCTGCTTGCTGCGCTGAGCCCGACATGAGCGCATTTGCCGCGCATGCGTTGCCTCAGTGCAACGGGCCGGCCGCGTAAATGTGACGGGCTATTACCACAAGCCGTGCGGGCCGCTGGCCGGGAACGCCTCCGTTCCGGTCATCGGCCCGTCTTCCATCCGGTTTGCGTAACAACGGGAAACAGATTGTCACGCCCCGGGCGACGACGGATTCGGCAGACTTGGAGTATAATTCGCGCTATGAATTAAAAAGTCCCGATTGGGATTTTCAATGAGCAGAAAATCATGTTGAAGCAGCGAACCATCAAATCGATCGTGAAGACGGTCGGCATCGGCCTGCACTCGGGCCGCAAGGTCGATCTGACGCTACGCCCGGCGGCGCCGGACACGGGCATCGTGTTTTCGCGCGTGGATTTGCCGACACCGGTGGACATTCCCGCGTCGGCGATGTCGATTGGCGATACGCGTCTCGCTTCTGTGCTGCAAAAGGACGGCGCACGCGTTTCGACGGTCGAGCACCTGATGTCCGCGTGTGCGGGTCTTGGCATCGACAATCTCTATATCGACGTCACGGCGGAAGAAATTCCGATCATGGACGGCAGCGCATCGTCGTTCGTGTTCCTGATCCAGTCGGCCGGCATCGAAGAGCAGAACGCGCCCAAGAAGTTCATCAAGGTCACGAAGCCCGTGGAAGTGCGCGACGGCGACAAGTTTGCCCGCCTCGACCCGTATTTCGGCTTCAAGCTCAAGTTCACCATCGACTTCCGCCATCCGGCCGTGGACAAGACCGGTCAGGCGCTCGAAGTCGATTTCGCGAATACCTCGTACGTGCGTGAGATCGCGCGCGCGCGCACCTTCGGCTTCGCACACGAAGTCGAGATGATGCGCGAGCTGGGCCTCGCGCGCGGCGGCAGCATGGACAACGCGATCGTGCTGGACGAGTACCGCATCCTCAACAACGACGGCCTGCGCTACGACGACGAGTTCGTGAAGCACAAGATGCTCGACGCGATCGGCGACCTCTACGTGGTCGGCCATCCGCTGCTGGCTTCGTACGACGCGTACAAGTCGGGCCACGGCCTGAACAACGCGCTGTTGCGCGAGCTGCTCGCGCATGAGGACGCGTACGAGATCGTCACGTTCGGCGACGCGCAGAAGGCGCCGCGCGGCTTTGGCTACGAGGCGCAAACGGCTTTTGCTTGATCCTTGCGCCGGGCGCTTGCCCCGGTTGCAAAACGAAAAAGGGTGGCTCGATGCCACCCTTTTTTACTTTTTGTCCGATTATTTCGGCCTGCTCAACGCCGTTTTAAATGGCGTGCGGCCATCTTCGCGAGCGCTTCCTGCAGCGGCGAAGGCGGCAGGTTCTCGCTGAGCGCGGCGAGCGCCGCAGCGCCTGCGGGTGTCATGCGCGCCTGCTTCGGCAATGGCGGCTCCTTCACCGCCTGCGGGCGCACGCGGATGCGTACGCCGTCGAGCGGCCAGCCGCGCGCCTGCAGGTCGGCCACGAGGCGGGGCTCGAGATGGCGCAGCCGCGCCGCGAGCGCGTTGTGCGCCGCGAAGAGCGCCAGCTTGCCGTCCTTGATGAAGCCGGGCTCCACGCTCGCGGCCAGGTAGTCGGGCAGCAGCGCGTCGAGGTCGCGCTGGATCGCCGCGATCTGCTCGACGCCGGCGCGCAGGGGCGCGAACGCGTCGGTGCGGCTCAGAACTTCGGTGAGCGGCTGCGGCGCGCGCGGCGGGCCAAATTTGCGCGATTTGCCTGGTCTAGCCGCCGTGCCCGATGAACCCGGGGCGCCCGATGGACGTAAAGCAGCAGCGGCTGCGGCATCCGGCCTTGAAAACGGCGAGAAACGGCTCATGTGACAGGAAGAGAAGCGCGCGGGCTGCGCGGCATTGCCGTCATTGTAGCCTGCGTACTTTGCCTTAACGCGCGTCGCAGCCGTTCGGCCAGGACCGCCCGGCTGCAAGCC
This sequence comes from Paraburkholderia sp. J63, assembly GCF_905220245.1. Lineage (NCBI taxonomy): Bacteria > Pseudomonadati > Pseudomonadota > Betaproteobacteria > Burkholderiales > Burkholderiaceae > Paraburkholderia > Paraburkholderia sp. J63. Next base: position 28,496 of record NZ_CAJMZF010000048.1, read on the forward strand.
GGCGAGCATAGCCGGAGCGCCGCACGAGTACACCGGACCGCCCGCGCGCCACGCGGTTGCGGCCGGCGGCTTCGACGGCTTGCGAGGCGCGTCAGCGCGGGCGTTGCGCACGAGATCCTTCAAGCGGCTGACACGGGCGGCGACCAGGGTGCGTGCTAAAATGCTCGATTCGAATCCACCAATTTGGGCTTAAGCCGCCGAGGTCCTTCCGATCCGGGTGCGTGGCGCGAGTATCGTTTGCAAACCTGGTCCAATCCGGGTGCTCAAGAGCCGCAAGCGAACTGCGCAGGAATCCCGGCCGAAGCCGCGACGCAGACACCGATCCGATGACCACCGGTTTCTTACAGAAAATCTTTGGCAGCCGCAATCAGCGCCTGATCAAGCAATATCAGAAGAAGGTCGTGGCGATCAATGCGCTCGAACCGACCATCGAGCAATACACCGATCAGCAACTGAGCGCGAAAACGGCCGAGTTCCGCGAGCGCGTGGCCAATGGCACGTCGCTCGACGAGCTGCTGCCCGAGGCGTTCGCCGTGTGCCGCGAGGCCAGCAAGCGCGTGCTGAAGATGCGCCACTTCGACGTGCAGCTGATCGGCGGCATGGTGCTGCATTACGGCAAGATCGCTGAAATGCGCACGGGCGAGGGCAAGACGCTCGTCGCCACATTGCCCGTGTACCTGAATGCGCTCTCGGGGCGTGGCGTGCACGTGGTCACGGTGAACGACTACCTCGCGCAGCGCGACGCCGAGTGGATGGCGCGTCTGTACAACTTCCTGGGCCTGTCCGTCGGCATCAATCTGTCGCAGATGGACCACGGCATGAAGCAGGAAGCCTACGCCTCGGACATCACCTACGGCACGAACAACGAGTTCGGCTTCGACTATCTGCGCGACAACATGGTCTACGAGACCGAGGCGCGCGTGCAGCGCGCGCTGAACTTCGCCGTGGTCGACGAAGTGGACTCGATCCTGATCGACGAAGCGCGTACGCCGCTCATCATCTCGGGCCAGGCCGAAGACCACACCGAGCTCTACGTGCGCATGAACGCGCTGCCGCCGCTGCTCGAGCGCCAGATCGGCGAAGAGAAGGCCGACGGCACGGGCGTCGAAAAGCCGGGCGACTACACGCTCGACGAAAAGGCGCGCCAGGTGTTCCTCACGGAATCGGGCCACGAGAAGGCCGAGCGCATGCTCGCCGAGTGGGGCCTGATCGGCCAGGGCGAGAGCCTCTACGCCGCGCAGAACATCACGCTGATGCACCACGTGTACGCCGCGCTGCGCGCGCACACGCTGTTCTTCAAGGACCAGCACTACGTGGTGCAGAACGGCGAAGTCACCATCGTCGACGAATTCACGGGCCGCCTGATGGCCGGCCGCCGCTGGTCGGACGGCCTGCACCAGGCCGTGGAAGCGAAGGAGCACGTGAAGATCCAGAGCGAGAACCAGACGCTCGCGTCGATCACGTTCCAGAACTACTTCCGCATGTACGCGAAGCTGTCGGGCATGACCGGCACGGCCGACACCGAAGCGTACGAATTCAACGAGATCTACGGGCTCGAAACGGTCGTGATTCCGACCAACCGCGTGCCCAAGCGCCTCGACAAGCAGGACCAGATCTACAAGACGGCCAAGGAGCGTTATGACGCGGTGATCCGCGACATTCACGAATGCTACGGGCGCGGTCAGCCGGTGCTGGTCGGCACGACGTCGATCGAGAACTCGGAGCTGCTCTCGAACCTGCTGACCAAGGCCGGTCTGCCGCACGAGGTGCTCAACGCGAAGCAGCACGCGCGGGAAGCGGCGATCGTCGCCGAGGCGGGCCGTCCGCAGCGCGTCACGATCGCCACCAACATGGCCGGTCGCGGGACCGACATCGTGCTCGGCGGCAACGTCGAGAAGCAGGCTGCGTTCATCGAAGCCGACGATGCCATTCCCGCCGACGAAAAGGTGCGCCGCATCCAGCAGCTCAACGACGAATGGCAGACGCTGCACGATCGGGTGAAGGCCGCGGGCGGCCTGCACATCATCGGCACCGAGCGCCACGAGTCGCGCCGTATCGACAACCAGCTGCGCGGCCGTGCGGGCCGCCAGGGCGACCCGGGCTCGTCGCGCTTCTATCTGTCGCTCGAAGACCCGCTGCTGCGCATCTTCGCCGGCGACCGCGTGCGCGCGATCATGGACCGTCTCAAGATGCCGGAAGGCGAGGCGATCGAGGCCGGCATCGTCACGCGCTCGATCGAGTCGGCGCAGCGCAAGGTCGAAGCGCGCAACTTCGACATCCGCAAGCAGCTGCTCGAATACGACGACGTCTCGAACGACCAGCGCAAGGTGATCTACCAGCAGCGCAACGAACTGCTCGAAGCGCACGACATCACCGAAACCATCGGCGCGATGCGTCATGGCGTGATCACGGACATCGTGCGTCAGTACGTGCCGCACGGCAGCATCGAAGAGCAGTGGGACGTGCCCGAGCTCGAAGAAGTGCTGCGCAACGAGTGGCAGCTCGACCTCGCGATTCAGGAGATGATCAACGAGTCGTCATCGATCGACGCCGATGAGATTCTCGAAGCCGTGCTCGCCGCCGCCGACGAAGCCTATGAGCAGAAGGTCGCGCTCGTGGGCCGCGAATCGTTCAGTGCGTTCGAGCGCTCGGTCATGCTGCAGACGCTCGACCGCAGCTGGCGTGAGCACCTCGCGGCGCTCGACCACCTGCGCCAGGGCATCCATCTGCGCGGCTATGCGCAGAAGAATCCGAAGCAGGAGTACAAGCGCGAGGCGTTCGAGCTTTTCGCCGCGATGCTCGATTCCGTGAAGACGGAAGTCACGCGCATCGTCATGAACGTGCAGATCCAGTCGCCGCAGCAACTCGAAGAAGCCGCCGACCAGCTGGACGAGCAGGGCAGCCATCTGGAGAACGTCGAGTTCCGTCACGCCGAATTCGCCGAAGCCGAGGCAAGTGCCGATGGCGCGCCGACAGCGGCGGCACCCGCCGCGGACGCCGCAGCAGCCATGGTGGGCGCGGCGATGACGCACGCGCACGCTGCCACGCCGGACGGCCAGGGTGTGCCGAAGGTCGGCCGCAACGATCCGTGCCCGTGCGGCAGCGGCAAGAAGTACAAGCAGTGCCACGGCAAGATCTCGTGATGGGCGCGGCGGCGCGTGCCCGGCGCTTCGCTGCGCACGGCTCGCACCGCTTGCCGCATGACGCGGCTTGACCGTTGATTCCGGTGGCCCGCATCGCGTACGCGGGCCTTACGTTTTGAATGTCCCAATGCCGGCCCGGCTGACAGATGCCGCGGCCGGCATTGCCTTTTCGACAGGTCGCCACCATGGCTGTCAATTTCCCCTCGATCGATCCCGCACAACTTCATCCGGTCGCCGGCGTGACGCTCGGCTGGGCCGAAGCCAACATCCGCAAGCCCAACCGCAAGGACGTCCTGGTGATCTCCGTCGATGAAGGCGCGAGCGTCGCGGGCGTGTTCACGCTGAACCGTTTCTGCGCCGCGCCGGTGACGGTGTGCCGCGAGCATCTCGCGAAGGTGCGCGCGGGCGGCAAGGGAATTCGTGCGCTCGTCATCAACACCGGCAACGCGAATGCGGGCACCGGCGAGCCGGGCCTCGTGAACGCGCGCGAAACCTGCGACGAGCTCGCGCGCCTCGCGGGCATCGAGCCTGAGCAAGTGCTGCCGTTCTCGACCGGCGTGATCCTGGAGCCGCTGCCGATCGAGCGCCTGAAGGCGGGCCTGCCCGCCGCGCTCGCGAACCGCAAGGCCGCGAACTGGTATGACGCCGCCCAGGCAATCATGACGACCGACACGCTGCCGAAGGCCGCGTCGCGCCAGGTTACGATCGACGGCCACACGGTCACGCTCACGGGCATCAGCAAGGGCGCGGGCATGATCAAGCCCAACATGGCGACCATGCTCGGCTTCCTCGCGTTCGACGCGAACGTCGCGCAACCGGTGCTCGACGAACTCGTGAAGTACGTGGCCGACCGCTCGTTCAACTGCATCACGATCGACGGCGACACCTCGACCAACGACTCGTTCATCCTGATCGCCTCGGGAAAGTCGAGCCTGCCGGCGATCACCTCGACCGATTCGCCCGCCTATGCCGCACTGCGCGACGCCGTGACCGAAGTCGCGCAAACGCTCTCGCAACTGATCGTGCGCGACGGCGAAGGCGCGACCAAGTTCATGATCGTGCAGGTCGAAGGCGGCAAGGACGTGGCCGAGTGCCGCCAGATCGCTTACGCGATCGGCCACTCGCCGCTCGTGAAGACGGCGTTCTACGCGTCCGATCCCAACCTGGGCCGCATTCTGGCCGCCATCGGCTATGCGGGCGTGACGGATCTGGACGTCGAAAAGATCGACCTCTATCTCGACGACGTGCTCGTCGCCAAGGCCGGTGGGCGTAACCCCGACTACCGCGAGGAAGACGGCCAGCGCGTGATGAAGAAGAGTGAGATCCTGATTCGCGTGCTGCTCGGCCGCGGCGATGCGCAGGCTACCGTCTGGACCTGCGATCTTTCGCACGACTATGTGAGCATCAACGCCGATTACCGCTCCTGAACGCTCCCGACCATGAACCCGATCGCGGTTCTCGACCGCGATTCCTGATTTCAAGCTCGATTTCCATGGACAAGCTCGAACAGTTTCTGACCCGCGCCGAAGCGCTGCTCAGCCGCCTTGAAGCCGTGCTGCCGCCGGCTGCGCCCGAAGTCGACTGGAGTGCGGCAGTCGCGTTTCGCTGGCGCAAGCGCCAGGGGCGCGGCTTTCTGCAGCCGGTGCCGGCCATCTCGACGATTTCGCTCGACGACCTGCAGAACATCGACCGCCAGAAGGACCTCATCGACCGCAACACGCGCCAGTTCGTGCAGAGCAAGCCCGCGAACAACGTGCTGCTGACGGGCGCGCGCGGCACCGGCAAGTCGTCGCTGATCAAGGCCTGCCTGAACGCCTACGCGAAAGACGGCCTGCGTCTGATCGAAGTCGACAAGGACGATCTGCACGATCTCGGCGATATCGTCGACCTCATTTCGACGCGCCCCGAGCGCTTCATCGTGTTCTGCGACGACCTTTCGTTCGAAGAGGGCGAGTCGGGCTACAAGGCGCTGAAGGTGGCGCTGGACGGCTCCGTAGCCGCGCAGGGCGACAACGTGCTGATCTACGCGACCTCGAACCGCCGCCATCTGCTGCCCGAGTACATGAGCGACAACGAGTCGTACAAGCACATGCCCGACGGCGAGATTCATCCGGGCGAAGTGGTGGAAGAGAAGATTTCGCTTTCGGAGCGCTTCGGCCTCTGGGTGAGCTTCTATCCGTTCAAGCAGGACGACTATCTGACGATCGTCGGCCACTGGCTGCGCCACTTCGGCTGCGACGACGCCGAAGTCGAATCGGCGCGCGGCGACGCGCTCGTCTGGGCGCTGGAGCGCGGCTCGCGCTCGGGCCGCGTGGCGTGGCAATTCGCGCGCGACTGGTCGGGCAAGAAGGCGCAGGAGGCGGGAACGGCATGAGTGGCATGAACGGCACGAGCGATCAGGCGAAGGACCCGGCTGCGCCGGCACGCCCGGTGACGGAAGTGGCCGTGGGCGTGCTCGTGCAGCCCGACGGCCGCTATCTGCTGGCCCAGCGTCCCGAAGGCAAGCCTTACGCGGGCTACTGGGAATTCCCGGGTGGCAAGCTGGAAAAGGGCGAATCGGTCGAGGCCGCACTCGCGCGCGAACTCCACGAGGAGCTCGGTATCGACGTGAAAGCGTGCCATCTGTGGCACACGCTCGAACACGACTACCCGCATGCCTACGTGCGGCTCTACTTCTGCAAGGTGACGGAATGGAACGGCGAGCCGCATGGCCGCGAGGGCCAGGCGTTCGTCTGGCAGTCGTTGCCCGCGAGCGTCGAGCCGCTCTTGCCCGCAACCATTCCTGTGCTGGAGTGGCTGGCGGCGGAGTGAGCCTTGCCTCGATAGAAAGTCAAAAGCCGCTGCGCGAGAAAACGTGCAGCGGCTTTTTTTTCGTCTCGCGTGAATGGGCGAGTGGCGGCAGACGCGCTTACTGGCGCGTATCCGTGGGGGGCGCTTCGTCGTCCGGCGGTGTGTCTTCCTCGTTGCCGCCGATCCGATACTTTTCGGCGGCCCAGGCGCCGAGATCGATCTGTTTGCAGCGTTCGGAGCAGAACGGGCGGAAGCGGTTTTCCGGCACCCAGCGGACATCCTTGCCGCAGGTCGGACATTTGACAACGGAGATCATTCGGTCGAACGGTTGGTGACTGGGCGCCGCCGCGCATGGCGACGCCGAGATTGGCAAAAAACGCAGCGCTTCAGCAGGCGCGCAATTCGCGTGCCTTGGCAGGCTGTACTACAGGCTGCAGAGCGTGAGCTGAAACGGCACGTCCTGATCGACGGCGCGCGGACGCAGATCGCCGTCCTGCACGGTGAAGCGCACCCAGAGCATGTACTTGTTGGCGCTCGCTTCGGGAATGACGTGCAATTCCGGTGCCACACGCACCTGCATGAGCTGATACGTGCGGCCCGAGAGCATTTGCTGATAACTTCCCTGCATGGCCATCACCTTCGATGCCTGACCGGACTCGCGCGCGAGACGCAGCACGATGCTCGCTGCGTCGCGCAGCGGCAGGAGCGGCGTGACCCACTTGGCGATATCCTGGCGGCGCTGGTCGGGATGCAACTGCTGCCATGCGTAATACGAAGGCAAGTCGAACTTGCAGGTGCCGCCCGGAATGATCGCGCGGCTACGGATGCTGGTGAGCCATTCGTTGTCCGCAAGATGCTGGCCGGTTTTGCCCTGCATCTGCGTGAGACCCGCGAGCGTCTGCTCGATTTCGCCAAGGACGGCTTCGAGCGCGTTCTGCTCGATGCCGGGATTGCCGCGGAACGGTGCGAGCGTCTGACGTTGCCTTTCGAGTTCCTTCATGAGGTCCGACTTGAGGTCGGCGCGGCCAGCAACTTCCGCAATTTCGAAGAGCGTCGTGAGCGCGACGTGATGTTCCCTCGGATCCTCCTGGGTCAGGAAAAACGTGAAGCGCTCGAAAAGATCTTCGAGGCGCAGCAGCGTCCGGATTCGCTCGTTGAAGGGATACTCGTAAAGAATCAAGCGCGCTCGCCTCGGACGTGGTCGATAAAGGATTTGCAGGACATTCTAATGCCGCGAGTCTGCGGTCGCAATCGCGCACCACGCGCACTTTGCCCGCGTACGTGCCCGATTCAGGGCTTTTTTCCCGATGAATGCCGCGGCCCTGCGCCGCGAAACGGTGAACCCCGTTGCCGCGCGCGCGGCATGCGGTTTGACCAGCGCTTTTACCCTTCGTTACGCGCGTGACAGTGCGAGGTAGCGCGCGTGCAGCATTTCGACGTCCTGCACGAGTGCTTCGAGCGTGGCGCCATCGTTGACAATCACGTCGTCGGCGGCCGCGAGGCGGGCTTCGCGCGTGGCCTGGCGCGCGATGATCGCGAGCACCTGCTCGCGCGTAAAGCCGTTGCGACGCATCACGCGCGCGATTTGCGTTTCCACGCTGCAATCCACGACGAGCACGCGATCGACGCGCGTTTTCCAGCTGCCGGATTCGACGAGCAGCGGCACCACCACGATCACATAGGGCCCGTTGGCCTCGCGCGTCTCGCGTTCGGTTTCTGCGCGGATCAGCGGATGCGTGATGGCTTCGAGCCGCTTGCGCGCCGCTTCATCGCCGAACACGAGCGCGCGCATGCGGGCGCGGTCCATGGAGCCATCGGCGGCGACGAATTCAGGGCCGAATTGCGAAGCGATCGTGGCCATGGCAATGCCGTTCGGCGCGGTGATGCGGTGCGCGATCACGTCCGTGTCGACGAGCGGCACGCCGCGCGCCGCGAACAGATCCGCGACGGTGGACTTGCCACTGCCGATACCGCCAGTCAATCCGACCGCAATCATCGATCAATTCCCCCCTGCAAAAACGGCATAAATCGGTGTGCCCGCAAACAACGTGACGAGTGCGCCGGCCGCGAGATACGGCCCGAAGGGTAGCGGTTCTTCGAAGCGCATGCGTCCGCTCAAGGTGGCGGCGAGGCCCACCACGGCGCCCGTGACGGCGGCGATCACGACGATCTGCGGCAGCGCGGCCCAGCCGAGCCAGGCGCCGAGCGCGGCGAGTAGTTTGAAGTCGCCATGTCCCATGCCTTCGACGCCGCGCAGCAGCCTGAACAGCCAGTAGACAGACCAGAGCGCGAGATAGCCTGCCACGGCGCCGATCACGGCGGCGTGCAGATCGGTGAAGGTCTCCGCAAAATTCACGAGCAGGCCGGCCCAGATCAGTGGCAGCGTGATCGCATCGGGCAGCAGTTGATGTTCGAGGTCGATGGCGCTCGTCGCGATGAGTGTCGCGCACAGCGCGAACGCAGCAAGCGCCTTGCCCGTAGGGCCAAACGCGAGCAACGCGCTGGCGGCGCACGCCGCGCCGGCAAGTTCGATCAGCGGATAGCGCACGCTCACGCGCGTGCCGCACTGCGAGCAGCGGCCGCGCAGCATGAGCCAGCTCGCGACGGGAATGTTCTCCCATGCGCGTAGCACATGACCGCAATGCGGGCAGGCGCTGCGCGGCAGCCACAGGTTGTAGCGGGCTGGGAGGCCGTCGTGCGCGTTGCTGTTCTCATTGACGTTTGCGATGTCGTCAGTGAATCGCTCGTCGCTCGTGGGCGCGTGGCCGAATGCCTCGGCGGCGTCGGCACGCCACGCGCGCTCGAGCATGATCGGCAGTCGATGCACGACCACATTCAGGAAGCTGCCGACGACAAGACCGATCACGATCGCGAAGCCCATCAGCATTGTGGGCGGCAGCGCGCCCAGTGCGGCAGCGAAGGAGGCGGCCGTGTCGATGGACGCCACCGATGCAAACGATGCCGCGGAGACGGTCGAATCCATCATGGAAGATGCGGGCGCAGCAACGGACGAAAGGAGGGCGGACATGAGTGGAGAACCGTAATCTGGCAGCGATGCTACACCACGTTGCCGAGTTGAATGATGGGAAGATACATGGCGACGACGAGGCCTCCGACCAGCGCGCCGAGCACCACGATCACGAGCGGCTCGCACAGGCTCGCGACGAGCGCGATCTTTTCGTCCACCTGACGGTCGGCGAGCGCGGCCACGTCGAGCAGCATGGCGTCGAGCGCGCCCGATTCCTCGGCGACCGCAACTGGCTGGACCACGTCCGCGGGAAAGCAGCCGGCCGAGCGCATGGCCGAGGCGAGCCGCTCGCCGTGCCGCAGCCGCGCGCTGATATCCGCGCTCGCGCGATCGAAGAAGGCGTTGCCGCTGGCGTGCGTGAGCGAGTCGAAGGCATCGGCCAGTGGCGTGCCGGCGGCGAGCAGCGTGCCGAGCGCGCGGCTCCAGCGCGCGGCGCACAGCGTCGTGAGCAGCGCGCCCGCGAGCGGCAGCGCGAGCACGATGCGCCCGCACGTGAGGCGCGCCGCTTCGGAGCGTCGCAACAGCGCGTGCAGGGCGAACGTGGCGCTGGCGGCACAGCCGGCGGCGGGTACGCTCCAGCGCGCGGCGGCGGCCGAGAGCCTCAGCACGAACCGCGTGGGGGCGGGCAGGGCCGCGCCGAAACCGTCGAAGATCTGCTTGAAAGTGGGCACGACCCAGACCAGCAGCGCTGCCGTGATGCCGACTGCGAGCAGCAGCACCGCGACCGGGTAGGTGAGTGCCGCGCGCACCTTGGCGCGTTGCGCGGCGCCGCGCTCGCGATCGTCGGCGATGCGTGCGAGCACGGCAGCGAGCGCGCCCGACGCCTCGCCGACCGCGACGAGCTGGCAGTACAGCGGCCCGAATCGCGAAGGATGCTGCGCGAGCGAATCGGAAAAGCGCATGCCTGCCGTGATCTCGCGCGCGAGCGCGGCGGCGATGCGGGGCAGGCCACGCGGTCCCGGTGCCTGGGCGAGCAATTCGAGCGCGCTCGCGAGCGGCAGGCCGGCGCGCAGCAGACTGGCGAGCTGGCGTGTGAAGCGCGTGATATCCGCCTGGCTCGTGCGCGGCCGCGGAGCCGGGCCGCGCCGCTCGAGTACCGTGGCGGTGATGCGCTCGCGCCGGAGCACGCCGCGCGCTGCCGCCGCATCGAACGCGATCAGCGTGCCCCTTCTCGCAACGCCCGCAGCGTCGAGCCCGCGCCAGACGAAGCGCCAGTCCGATGACGGCTGCGCGGGCCTCATGCTGGCGCGTCCGTCGTACTCAGTGCTTCGGCGAGGCTCGTCGTGCCGTCGCGCACGCGTGCGAGCGCCGCGTCGCGCAGCGTGGCCACGCCTTCCGCGCGGGCCTGGCGCGCAATCTCGTGCGCGCTGCGTTGCGCGACGATCAGGTCGCGCATGACGGCGCTGACCGGCATCACCTCATGAATGCCGATGCGCCCTCGGTAGCCGATGCCGTGGCACACCTCGCAGCCGCGCGCAACAAAGGGCTGCGAGGCCTCGTGTGTTTCGTCCTGCTCATAATCGAGACCGGCCGCGCTGAGCGTTGCCGCCGATTCGTCGGCGCTCACGCGGCACTGCGGACACAGGCGTCGCACGAGCCGCTGCGCCGTGACGAGCCGCAACGCCGCGGCGAGGTTATACGGCTCCACGCCGATGTCGATGAGCCGGGCGACCGCAGCGGGCGCGTCGTTCGTATGCAGGGTCGAGAGCACGAGGTGGCCGGTCTGCGCGGCCTTGACCGCCACGCTGGCGGTTTCTTCGTCGCGGATCTCGCCGATCATGATGACGTCCGGGTCCTGGCGCAGCAGCGCGCGCAGCGCGAGCGCGAAGGTGAGCCCGGCCTTTTCGCGCACGTTGACCTGATTGATGCCGGCGAGCTGAATTTCCGCGGGGTCCTCGACGGAGCACAAATTGCGCGATGCGTTGTTGAGCATCTGCAGGAAGCAATAGAGCGACAGCGTCTTGCCGCTGCCGGTCGGGCCCGTGACCAGCACGAGCCCGTGCGGCGCGCCGATCGCCGCATCGAGCGTTTGCTGCTGCGCTTCGTCGAGGCCGAGCGCGGCGAGCGAGAGATCGGATGGCAACGCTTCGAGCCGGCGCAGCACGAGCTTTTCGCCGTGCAGCGTGGGCAGCGAGTTCACGCGGTAATCTTCGTGCGCCTGGGTTTCGCCGCGCGGCGCGAGCCGCAGGCGCCCGTCCTGGGGAATGCGGCGCTCGGCAATGTCCATGCGCGCGAGCACCTTGATGCGCGTGACGAACGCGTCGCGCAGATGCGCGGGTGGCCGCGCGCTTTCGTGCAGCACGCCGTCGATACGCAGGCGGATGCGCCAGCCATGTTCGAGCGGCTCGACGTGCAGATCGGAGGCGTTGCGCCGCGCGGCTTCGCGCAGCGTTTCGGCGAGCAGGCGCACGGCTGGCGCGTCGTCGTGCGCAACGGATGCGGGCGGAGCGAGGCTTGCGCGAGAGCCGCCGTCGGCGGAAGCCGCGCCATCGGTTACGCGCGCGGCGATGGCGGGCACGGCGCGCATGCCGTGTGCGCTAAAACGATCAGGAATGGAAAACATCGGTTGCCGGCCCGAAGCCGCCGTGAGCGAGAGACGGCTTCATCATCGGCTGGCGCAAGTGTGTGCGCCATTCAGCCGAATGGCTAACGTCCCGGCAACAGCTTCTTCGCCTTGTTCAGCGCACTGGCACCCTTATTCGGCTTCGTGCCTGGTTTGAAGATCTTGACCGTGCGCACGGCCTGATCGTCGCTGCGCAGCACTTCGAGCTTCACGTCGCCGATCTGCACACACACATCGCCTTCGGGAATTTCTTCGAGCACTTCGAGGATGAGGCCATTGAGCGTTTTCGGGCCGTCCGTCGGCAGCTTGATATGTAGCCAGCGATTGAGCTCGCGCAAGGGCATGCTGCCCGGCACGATGCACTCGCCCTGATCGTTCCAGCCGCCGCGCCCGGTGCCGCTGCGCGGCATGGTGGTCGTGAATTCGCCGATGAGCTCTTCGATGATGTCCTCGGGCGTAACGAGCCCTTCGAGCTCGCCATATTCGTTCACGACAAGCGCGATGCGATGGCGGCTTTCCTGGAAATACTGAAGCTGCTGGAACACAGGCGTGCCGGTGGGCACGAAATACGGCTCGGCAAGCAGCTCGCGCAGCGTCTCGCGCTCGAAGTCCTGGTTGTGCAGGCCGGCCAGCGTCTTGCGCACGTGCAGCACGCCCAACACACGATCGATGTCGCCGTGATAGACGACGAGCTTGTTGTGATAGCAAGTTTCGAGCTGATGGAGGATGTCTTCGAGCGGCGCGTCGTAGTCGAGCGCCTCGATGCGTCGGCGCGGGATCATTACGTCGTCGACGGTGATGTTTTCCAGATCGAACAGGTTCAGCAGGATGCTGCGGTGCTTGGTGGGCATGAAGCTGCCCGACTCCAGCACGATGGTGCGCAGCTCCTCGGTCGAGAGCCGCTGCTCGTGCGCCTTGCTCGTGTTGATGTGCAGCACGCGCAGAATGGCGTTCGCGAACATGTTCACGAACCAGATAAGCGGCTTGGTCACGCGCATGAGCGGCGCGATCAGGAGGCTCGCCGGCAGCGCGATCTTCTCGGGGAAGGTGGCGCCGACGATCTTCGGCGTGATCTCCGCGAACACGATGATGAGGAACGCGACGATGCCGGTCGCGACCGAGAGCACGAGGTTGTTGTGGCCGAATGTGCGCAGCGCGATCGAGGTGGTCAGGACCGGGATGATGGTGTTGAAGAGGTTATTGCCGATCAGGATGACCGAAAGCAACAGGTCGGTGCGCGCGAGCAGGTTCTGCGTGGTCTTCGCGCCGAGCGTGCCGTGGTTCGCGAGGTATTTCAGCCGATGGCGGTTGAGCGCCATCATCGCCGTTTCGGAGATGGAGAAGAAGCTGGAGCAGATGAGCAGGACGAAGACGGCGCAAATCTGCGCCCATAAGGGAAGATGGTCCACGCGTCGAGACAGTGAGGGGAAAGGGATGCGGAAACTATAGCAGAGGGGTGTCGCGGCGCTGGCGTGCCTCGCACGCGCGTTAGCCATGCGGATAAGGCGCCGGCCTGCGGACTTTATCGCCATTCCGGCAGGCGAAGAAAACCAATGGACGAAAAAAAAGACCGTGCAACTCGTGCACGGTCTTTTTTCTGAAATCTGGTCGGGGTGAGAGGATTCGAACCTCCGGCCTCTACGTCCCGAACGTAGCGCTCTACCAGGCTAAGCTACACCCCGTTTCAACTCACTCTTCTGACTTGCTTCGTCTTCTTCAAGACTGGCGCGTCGTCGAGTAAGAACATAATTCTAGCAGGCTCTCTTTATAAATGGAAGAGGGGAATGACGAAATTGCGGCCGCCGCGGCCATGGCCTCGGCCTTCGCGCATTGCAGCGTATGGTCGAGCGCGCCCGAGCGCGTGATGGCCGCGAAGATTTCGTCGAAGCGCGTGGTGCCGCCTTGCTCGATCGCCTCGCGCGCGAGCGCCGCCTCCGCGGGCGTGCCATGCTCGATCAGCCAGATGAGCGGCAGCGTGGGCTTGCCTTCGCGCAGGTCGTCGCCGGCGTTCTTGCCCATCGACTCCGGCGTGCCGGTGTAGTCGAGCCAGTCGTCCATGATCTGGAATGCCGTGCCGATGCGCCGGCCATACTCGGCCGCGGCTTCCTCCGTGCGTGCATCCGCCCCCGAAAGCACCGCGCCCAGTTGCGCCGCCGCCTCGAAGAGCTTGGCCGTCTTGTAGCGGATCACCTGCATGTAGCGGCCGGTGTCGACGTCGGCGTCGTGCATGTTCAGGAGCTGGAGCACTTCGCCTTCGGAGATGATCGTCGTGGCCGCCGAGAGGATCTCCATCACACGCATCTTGCCCACGCCCACCATCATCTCGAACGAACGCGAATACAGATAGTCGCCCACCAGCACGCTCGCGGCGTTGCCGAACAGGGCGTTGGCCGTCTGGCGGCCGCGCCGCAGGTCGGATTCGTCGACGACATCGTCGTGCAGCAGCGTAGCCGTATGGATGAACTCGACGACAGCCGCGAGCACATGCCGATGCGCGCCCCGGTCGCCGAGCGCGCCGGCCACGAGCAGCAGCAGCGCCGGGCGCAGCCGCTTGCCGCCCGCACCGATGATGTACTCGGAAATCTGGTTGATCAGCATCACCTCGGACGCCAGACTCTGCCGGATGACACGGTTGACCTGCTCCATGTCACTGGCGATGGGCGCGAGCAGGGTGGCTGCGCTGGGGGAATGGGTGGCGGTGGACGACATGATGGCAAATAGAGGTAGTGCCGCGGATTATAAGTCGAATCGGCGGTGCGCCGGCCGCTGCCCCGCCGTTTGGCCAGGGTTTCCTCGATGCTTCCCTCTATTCGGCGCGCATTGCGCTTTCTAATGAGATAGCGCTGATGTCCCCGCAGCCGGGCTTCGCGCCGGGCCAGCCGCGAGGGGGCGCCGCCCGGCCGGCGTTGTCAATACCTTTTGACCGTGCAGCTAACTCTATGTATAATCGACAGTTTCTGGGCGCGCAGTGCGTCCGGGATTTTGAAAGAGTGAGGTTCTCAATGTACGCGGTCATAAAAACCGGCGGCAAGCAGTACAAGGTTGCTGTTGGCGAAAAACTTAAAGTAGAACAGATACCGGCTGACATTGACGCAGAAATCACGCTCGACCAGGTTCTCGCAGTGGGCGAAGGCGAATCGATTAAGTTCGGTACGCCGCTGGTCAGTGGGGCTTCCGTCAAGGCCACCGTTGTGTCGCACGGTCGTCACGCCAAAGTGACCATCTTCAAGATGCGTCGCCGCAAGCACTACCAGAAGCACGCTGGCCACCGCCAGAACTACACCGAACTGCGCATCGACGCGATCAACGCGTAAGCGCACGAAGGTAAAGGAGCAAACACATGGCACACAAAAAGGCAGGCGGGTCGTCACGTAACGGCCGCGATTCCGAGTCGAAACGACTTGGCGTTAAGGTGTTCGGCGGCCAGGCAATCCTCGCCGGCGGCATCATCGTTCGCCAGCGCGGCACGCGCATGCACCCGGGCCTGAACGTTGGCATCGGCAAGGACCATACGCTCTTCGCGCTGGTCGACGGCCACGTCTCGTTCACGACCAAGGGCGCGCTGAACAAGCACACGGTCAACGTCGTCCCGGCAGCGGCCTGAGTTTTATAGTCCGCTCGCGAGCGGGCTAAAAAGCGACGCAAGGAAAGCCCCGCGTAGTTTGCGGGGCTTTTTGTTTCTGCGCTTGCCCGGCAGCTTGCTTGATCCGATGGTTTGAATCGCTACTCTGGCCGTTCGGCCAGGTTGGCCGGCAACGCTGCTGCGGGCAAAATAACGACATCCACGGGACGGAGTAACTCATGAAGTTCATTGACGAAGCGAAGATCGAAGTCATCGCCGGCGATGGGGGCGATGGCAGCGCGTCGATGCGGCGCGAGAAGTTCGTTCCGTTCGGCGGCCCGGACGGCGGTGACGGCGGGCGAGGCGGCAGTGTCTACGCCGTCGCGGACCGCAATATCAACACGCTCATCGACTACCGCTATACGAAAAAGCATCTGGCACGCAACGGCGAAAACGGCCGCGGCTCGGACTGCTATGGCAAGGGCGGCGACGACATCACGTTGCGCATGCCCGTTGGCACGGCCATCTCGGACCTCGACACGGGTGAGCTGATCGCCGACCTGACCGAGCACGACCAGCGCGTGATCGTCGCGAAGGGCGGCGCGGGCGGCCTCGGCAACCTGCATTTCAAGTCGTCCACGAACCGCGCGCCGCGCCAGAAAACCGACGGCAAGCCCGGCGAGCGCCGCATGCTCAAGCTCGAGCTCAAGGTGCTGGCCGACGTCGGCCTGCTCGGCATGCCCAATGCGGGCAAGTCCACGTTCATCTCCTCGGTGTCCAACGCCAGGCCGAAGATCGCCGACTATCCGTTCACGACGCTCGCGCCGAACCTGGGCGTGGTGCGCGTGGGCCCGAGCAAGAGCTTCGTGATCGCCGACATTCCGGGCCTGATCGAAGGCGCCGCCGAAGGCGCGGGCCTTGGCCACCAGTTCCTGCGCCATCTGCAGCGCACCAACCTGCTGCTGCATCTGGTGGATCTCGCCCCGTTCGACGAAAGCGTCGACCCCGTCGCGGAGGCCAAGGCGATCGTCCAGGAGCTGCGCAAGTACGACGAAACGCTCTACGAGAAGCCGCGCTGGCTCGTGCTGAACAAGCTCGACATGGTGCCCGAGGCAGAGCGTGCGGCGCGTATCGCCGACTTCGTGAAGCGCTTTGAGTGGGACGGCCCCGTTTTCGAGATCTCGGCGCTCACCGGGCAGGGCTGTGAGAACCTTTGCTATGCGGTGTACGACTATATCTCCGAGCATTCGGATGCGCGCCGCGCGGCCGACGCCGAAGACCTTGCCTCCGACGTGCGCTTCCGTGAAGGCAGCGGCCAACAAGGCCAAGGCCAGGACGATCAGGGCACCGCGCAGCCGCAGGAATAAATCGTCGTATATGCCGGCGTGCGGGCCGCGCCGGCAGCTTCAACGAAACCTCACGCGTCATCAGTCATTGGGAGACAGCGCAGCATGCGTTCCGTCATCGCCGATTCCCGGCGTCTGGTAGTGAAAGTCGGTTCGAGCCTCGTCACGAACGATGGTCGTGGGCTCGATCACACGGCCATCGGCCGTTGGGCCGCGCAGATCGCGGCGCTGCGCGCACAAGGCAAGGAAGTGGTGCTCGTGAGTTCGGGCGCCATCGCCGAAGGCATGCAGCGTCTTGGCTGGACCAGGCGCCCGCGCGAGATCGACGAGCTCCAGGCCGCCGCCGCGGTCGGCCAGATGGGGCTCGCGCAGGTCTATGAGAGCCGCTTTGCGGAACACGACATTCGCACCGCGCAGATCCTGCTCACGCACGCCGACCTTGCGGACCGCGAGCGCTATCTGAATGCGCGTTCCACGCTGCTCACGCTGCTGCGCCTCGGCGTGGTGCCGATCATCAACGAGAACGACACCGTGGTCACCGACGAAATCAAGTTCGGCGACAACGACACGCTCGGCGCGCTGGTCGCGAACCTGATCGAAGGCGACGCGCTCGTCATCCTCACCGACCAGAGCGGCCTCTATACCGCCGACCCGCGCAAGGACCCGTCCGCCACGCTCGTGCAGGAAGCCGACGCAGGCAAGCCGGAGCTCGAGGCGATGGCAGGCGGCGCGGGCTCGAGCATCGGCCGTGGCGGCATGCTCACGAAGATTCTCGCGGCCAAGCGCGCGGCGCATAGCGGCGCGAACACCGTGATCGCGAGCGGCCGCGAGGCCGACGTGCTGGTGCGGCTTGCCACGGGCGAGGCCATCGGCACGCAGCTCATCGCGCGCACCGCGCGTATGGCTGCGCGCAAGCAGTGGATGGCCGATCACCTGCAGGTGCGCGGGCACGTCGTGATCGACGATGGCGCCGTGCAGAAGCTCAGGGCCGACGGCAAGAGCCTGCTGCCCATCGGCGTGGTCGGCGTGCAGGGCGCCTTCGCGCGCGGCGAAGTGATTGCGTGCCTGAACGGCGAGGGCCGGGAGGTCGCACGCGGTCTCACCAACTACAGCAGTGCCGAAACGAAGCTCATACAGCGGCATCCGAGCGGCGAGATCGAGAGCATTCTCGGCTACATGCTGGAGCCCGAGCTCATTCACCGCGACAACCTCGTGCTGATTTGAGGTATGGCCGGGGGCGTCCCCGAGATGACAAAAAGCCGCAGTGGTCGATTGACTGCTGCGGCTTTTTTCGCTTGAACTGGCGGGCCCGTGTGAGAGCCCGTCGTCCAGATATCAACGCACGAGCGACGACTGCGTGCGCCCGTAGCGGAGGTTCTCGACGATCGTCGACGCCTTCGCGACCGGCATCTTGTTCGCGCAGAAGTAGTCCTGATAAAGCGCCGAGTGATAGGCGTTGAGCGTGCCGTTCTCGATGCGCGACCAGTCGTTCGCCACGGTCTGGTCCCAGCCGTTGTGGTCGGCGTCCAGGCTCGCGTAGAGGCGCCACTCGTAGGTGTCGCAGCGGATCCCTTCGTAATTGACGTTGCGCGCGCCGCTGGGGCTCGTGATGACGATCGTGTAGCGCACGACGCCGTCGGTGCCCACGCTGAGCGAAGCCGGATCGATCGCGAACTTCAGTGGCGTGTTGTTCGAAACATCGAAACCGAGCAACTGCGTATTGGCCTGCGGCAGCGCCGGCAGCCCTTCGAGCTTGTTTTCCTGCCAGTTGCCTTTGCGGTCGAGCAGATACGTGAACGCGCTGTCGTCCTTGTTGGTGGGGCCAGAACTGCCGCAACCGGCCAGCAGGATGCTACTTGCGGCCGCGGCGCACACCGCAGCAAGAGCCAATCGTTTCAAATTGATATTCCTTCGATGCACCGGCGCTGCGCGCAGGAATGCGCGGCGCCGCGGATGCGAACCGCCGCGCGCGGCGTCGCGCATCGATGTGCGTGGCGCCGGCGTGGCCGGTCCGGGCGTTCAGTGCGGCCTGGCGAGCCTTGCCTGTATTACCTCGGCTCGCCCGGCGCAGGCTCGATCATACTCCCCGTCGCGCCGCAATCGCTTTCGAGCGCGGCCGGGTCCGAGGCATCGTCGAGCGATGACTCGAACTGCACCTGAACCTGCACTTCCACCTGCACCGCCTCGGCATGCGCCGACGTGACGAGGCGCGGATAGCGCACCTCATGACCGTGCGCGCCGCCACTGCGTGCGGTGCGCGGCATGGCGGGGCGCCGCAGGAAGCGCGACAGCTCAGTCAGCGCGAGCTGATAGACGTCGCGCTTG
Source organism: Paraburkholderia sp. J63 (assembly GCF_905220245.1). Classification (NCBI taxonomy): domain Bacteria; kingdom Pseudomonadati; phylum Pseudomonadota; class Betaproteobacteria; order Burkholderiales; family Burkholderiaceae; genus Paraburkholderia; species Paraburkholderia sp. J63. The sequence goes on from NZ_CAJMZF010000048.1 coordinate 47,253, forward strand.
AACTCGATGACCGCTTCGAGCGGCACCCAGTATTCGTTCCAGCGCCACGCATCGAACTCGGGATGCTCCGTCGCCCGCAGGCAGATATCGCAGTCGCGCCCGACCATGCGCAGCAGAAACCAGATCTGTTTCTGACCGCGATAATGGCCGCGCACTTCGCGCTTGATGAACTTGTCCGGCACCTCATAACGCAACCAGTCGCGTGTGCGACCGATGATCTTGACATGCTCCGGATGCAGACCGGTTTCTTCGTGCAACTCCCGATACATTGCCTGCATGGGGGTCTCACCATATTTGATGCCCCCTTGCGGAAACTGCCAGGAATGTTCGCGAACCCGTTTGCCCCAAAACACCTCGTTTCGCGCGTTCAAGAGGATGATGCCGACGTTCGGGCGAAACCCCTCACGATCCAGCATACAACCACCTTCGAATCCTTTAAAATTGCTTTGATTATAAACAGATAACGGCCCTTCCGCACCCGAGCGCCGGAACATTGGACCGATTTGCCGGGCGCGCGCAAACCGCGCTGGCCGCAAGGCCGTCCGGTGTCCCGCCTGGTGTCATCCGCGCGGCGCTCGGGGCGTTGTCATAATGTCGGGTCTGTGAACTCCACCGTTGGACTCTTTCGGGCGGCCTCTCACCGGGCCGCCGCCTTTGGAAAACTCTGAATGAAAGCCTCCCGTTTCTTTATCGGCACCCTGAAGGAAGCGCCGGCCGACGCCGAAATCGTCAGCCACAAGTTGATGGTCCGCGCTGGCATGATCCGCCGCGTTGCGGGCGGCATCTACAACTATCTGCCGGTCGGCCTGCGCTCGATCCGCAAGGTCGAGCAGATCGTGCGCGAGGAAATGAACCGCGCCGGTGCGCTCGAACTCCTGATGCCGGCCGTGCAGCCGGCCGAACTTTGGCAGGAATCGGGGCGCTGGGAGCAATACGGGCCGGAACTGCTGCGCTTCAAGGACCGCAAGCAGAGCGACTTCGTCATGGGGCCGACGCACGAGGAGGTCGTCACCGACATCGCGCGCGGCCAGATCAAGAGCTACCGTCAGTTGCCGGTGAACTTCTATCAGGTCCAGACCAAGTTTCGCGACGAAATCCGTCCCCGTTTCGGCGTGATGCGCGGCCGCGAGTTCATCATGAAGGATGCGTATTCGTTCGATAAGGACGTCGACGGTCTGAAGCTCTCGTACCAGAAGATGTACGACGCCTACGTGCGCATCTTCACGCGCCTCGGCCTGCATTTCCGCGCGGTCGCGGCCGACAACGGCTCGATCGGCGGCAGCGGCTCGCACGAATTCCACGTGATCGCGGAAACCGGCGAAGACGACATCGCCTATTGCCCGACCTCGGAGTTTGCGGCCAACGTGGAAGCGGCCGAAGCGCTGCCGCTCATCGCCACGCGCGCCGTGGCCGCCGAGCCGCTCACGAAGACCCCGACGCCGGGCGCCGCGAAGTGCGAGGCGGTGGCGCAAATGCTCGACATTCCGCTCGAAAAGACCATCAAGTCGATCATTCTGGCGACCGAGAACGAGGGCGCCGAGCCCACGATCTGGTTGCTGATGCTGCGCGGCGACCACGATCTGAACGAGATCAAGGCGGCCAAGCTCGAAGGCCTCGCGGGCTTTCGCATGGCGACCGAAGCCGAAATCGTCGAGTGGTTCGGCACGCCGCCGGGTTACCTCGGACCGCTCAACACGAAGAAGCCGGTCAAGGTGATCGCGGACCGCACGGTCGCGAACATGAGCGACTTCGTGGTGGGTTCGAACGAAGTCGACTTCCACACCACGGGCGTGAACTGGGGCCGCGATCTGCCGGAGCCCGTCGTCGCCGACATCCGCAACGTGAAGAAGGGCGACCCCTCGCCGGACGGCAAGGGCGTGCTCGACATCTGCCGCGGCATCGAAGTGGGCCACGTGTTCCAGCTCGGCACCAAGTACTCCGACGCCATGGGCGCGACCTTCCTCGCCGAGAACGGCAAGCCCGCGCCGATGCAGATGGGCTGCTACGGCATCGGCATCACGCGTATTCTCGGCGCGGCGATCGAGCAGAACTTCGACGAGAAGGGCATCATCTGGCCGGAATCGATCGCGCCGTTCCAGGTCGTCGTTTGTCCGATGGGCATGGACCGCAGCGAGCTCGTGCGCGAGCACGCCGAGCGTGTCTACGACGAACTGCTCAAGGCCGGCGTGGACGTGATCCTCGACGACCGCGGCGAGCGTCCGGGCGTGATGTTCGCCGACTGGGAGCTGATCGGCGTGCCGCATCGTCTCGTGATCGGCGAGCGTGGCTTGAAGGAAGGCAAGATCGAGTACCAGGGCCGCCGCGACGCCGAGGCCACGCTGCTGCCGGCCGACGAAGCCGCGCAGTCCGTGGTGCAGAAAATCCAGGCCGCCCTCGCGGTCTGATCGAGACCCACCGAATCGCGATCGCGATGACCGAACCAGCTTAAAGGAGCGCTGCGAACGTGGAATACAGCTTCCTGTCCGCGACGGTCCTGCTGGTGCTCATCACCGATCCGCTCGGCAACATCCCGCTGTTCATCGGGTGTCTGCATCATGTGGCGCGGGAGCGCCGGGCGGTCGTGATCCTGCGCGAAGTGGCGATCGCGTTCGTGATCCTGCTCATTTTCATGGTGGCCGGCAACGCCTTCCTGAGGATGATGGGGCTCACGGACACGTCGCTGCGCATCGGCGGCGGCATCGTGCTGTTCCTGATCGCGCTGCGCATGATTTTTCCGCATCCGGGCGGGCCGTTCGGCGGTAGCGACAAGGGCGGCGAGCCGCTCATCGTGCCGCTCGCGATTCCCGCGCTCGCGGGGCCGTCGGCGCTCGCCACGGTCATGCTGCTCACCTCGCAGGCGCCGGGCAAGCTGTTCGAGTGGATCGGCGCGCTCGTGGTGACGATGGCGATCTGCGCGATCGTGCTGGTGCTCGCGGAGCGCATCCAGCAATGGCTCGGCGAGCGCGTGGTGACGGCCTTCGAGCGATTGATGGGCCTCGTGCTCGTGGCGATTTCGGTGGAGATGATCCTCGCGGGGATCAGCACCTTCGTGCATCACCTCTGAGGTCTTTCCTGGCCGTCACGGAAACAAAAAAGCAGCCCGAGGGCTGCTTTTTTCATGGTGAGTCCTTATTGGCGACGCCGCGTCCGGAGTATCGGCATCAAGCGCCTTCGGTTAGCGCCCGGATAGTCGGCAGATTGCGCCAGTAGCCCTTCGCGTCCATGCCGCAGCCGAACACGTAGCGATCCGGCACCGAAAATCCGCAGTAGTCGGGATGGAGCGGCTTGGCCTTCGGGATGATCTTTTCGCAGAGCACCGCCGAGAGGAAGCGCTTCGCGCCCATGTCCATGATGCGGTCGCGGATCGCGGCCATGGTCTCGCCTTCGTCGAGGATGTCGTCGAGCACGAGCACGACGCGGTCCTTCACCGACTCGCGCGGCGCCACGCGCCACTGCATCTCCGCGCTGCCCTTGATGGCGTTGCGATAGCGCGTGAGATGGATGTAGTCGAACTCGAGCGGGAAGTCGAGATGCGGCAGCAGCATGCCGGTGAACACGGCGGCGCCGCCCATCACCGACAGCACGAGCGGAAACTCCTCGCTGACCTCGGCGCGGATGGCGTCGGCCATCCGGCCGATCGACGCATTGACGTCGCCCTCCGAAACGATTTCTTCGGAGTGGCGGAAAATGTGGAGGGCTTCTTCGCGATTCATGACAGTGGTGAGGCTGTGGTTGTAGCTGTTTTCTCTCAGCGCATGCCGGGCATCATGCCCTTCATGCCGCGCATCATCTTCTGCAGATTACCGCCCTTGAGCTTCTTCATCATGGTGCGCATCTGGTCGTACTGGTTCAGCAGGCGATTGACCTCCTGGACCTGCACGCCCGCACCCGCCGCGATGCGGCGCTTGCGCGTGGCCTTGATGAGATCGGGCTTGGCGCGCTCCTGCGCAGTCATCGAGTTGATGATGCCTTCCATGCGGCGCATCTGCTTTTCGGCCTGGCCCATGTCGGCGCCCGAGGCGGCCTGCTGGAACTGCGCGGGCAGCTTGTCCATGAGCGAGGAGAGGCCGCCCATCTTCTTCATCTGCGAGAGCTGCGCGCGGAAATCGTTGAGGTCGAAGTCGCCGCCTTTCTTGACCTTGTCGGCGAGCTTTTGCGCGGCTTGCACGTCCACGCCGCGCTGCGCCTCCTCGACGAGCGCGAGAATATCGCCCATGCCGAGGATCCGGTTCGCCATGCGCTCCGGGTAGAACACTTCGAGGCCGTCGAGCTTTTCCGCGACGCCGACGAACTTGATCGGCTTGCCCGTGATGTGGCGCACGGAAAGCGCCGCACCGCCGCGCGAGTCGCCGTCGAGCTTGGTGAGCACGACGCCGGTGAGGGGCAGGGCGTCGTTGAACGCCTTGGCTGTGTTGACCGCGTCCTGGCCCAGCATCGCGTCGACGACGAAGAGCGTCTCCGCGGGCTTGAGCGACGCGTGCAGCGCGGCGATCTCGTTCATCATCGCCTCGTCGATGCCGAGGCGGCCGGCCGTGTCGACGAGCAGCACGTCGTGATAGTGGCGCTTCGCCCAGTCGACGGCCGCATTGGCGATGTCGACGGGCTTCTGGTCGGGCTGCGAGGGGAAGAAGTCGGCGCCGACCTGTTCCGTCACCGTCTTCAACTGCGCGATGGCGGCGGGGCGGTAGACGTCGCAGGAAACGGTGAGCACCTTCTTCTTGTACTTCTCGCGCAGCAATTTCGCGAGCTTGCCGACCGTGGTGGTCTTGCCGGCGCCCTGCAGGCCCGCCATCAGGATGACCGCGGGCGGCGTGACGGCGAGATCGAGCTCGGCGGCCTTGCCTTCGTAGTCTCCGCCGATCACGGCGGTCAGCTCGCGCTGCACCACGCCGACGAGCGCCTGGCCCGGCGAGAGGCTGGCGATCACTTCTTCGCCGAGCGCCTTTTCCTTCACCTTGGCGATGAACTCGCGCACGACGGGCAGCGCCACGTCCGCTTCCAGCAGGGCGAGGCGCACTTCGCGCAGCATTTCCTGCGTATTGGCCTCGGTCAGCCGGGCCTCGCCGCGCAGCGTCTTGACGACGCGCGCCATCCGTTGAGTGAGATTGTCGAGCATGGGGAGCGGTGAGCAGTGCGGCCCGGCACGCACGCGCGAAAACGGGAATCGAGGGCGATTCGTCGCGATCCGTCGCGGAGAGGGGGCCTATAGTAAACTTCGAACATGGATATTGTACTGTATGCCCTCACCGTGCTCCTGTACGGCGGTTTGTGCGCCGCCGACTGGCGGGCACTGCGCCGCGCGAGCGTTGCGCCGCTCTTCGGCAGCGTGCCGTCGGTTCCGGTGACGGTGGCCGCGGGTGCGCGGGGTGCTTCGGGCGCCTCGCCCGGCGGTTTGTCCGGCGGTTCCTCCGATGACGCGCCGCGCGCGCGCAACTTCGGCCCGCTTTCTCGCACGCTGCTCTTCGTCGCGCTCGCGGCGCATGGCGTGCTGCTGCACATGACGATCTTTCCCGCCCACGAAATGGTGTTCGGCTTCGCGTTCGCGTTGTCGGCCATGTTCTGGCTCGGCGCGGTGATCTACTGGATCGAGAGCTTTTTCTTCGCGCTCGACGGGCTGCGCTTGCTGCTGCTGCCGCTGGCCGCGGTGGCGTCGATCCTGCCGCTCGTGTTCGGCGGCGTGCGCGTGCTGCCGTATGCGGCCGCGCCCATGTTCAAGCTGCATTTCGTCATCGCCAACGTCGCCTACGGGCTCTTCGCGATCGCCGCGCTGCACGCGGTGCTGATGCTCGCGGTCGAGCGCCGTCTACATGCGCTCAAGGGCGTCGGTTTCCAGCGCAACGGCATCGGTCGTGGCAACGGCGCCGGCAGTGGCGGCGGTCATCTCGGCGGCGGCTGGCTGTCGAACTGGATCGAGACGCTGCCGCCGCTCCTCACGATGGAGAAGCTGCTGTTCCGCCTGATCGGCGCGGGCTTCGTGCTGCTCACGGCCACGCTGGTCTCGGGCATCGTGTTCAGCGAGCAACTGATCGACCGCCCGCTCTCTCTCGATCACAAGACGGTGTTCGCGATCCTCTCGTGGCTCATGTTCGGCTCGCTGCTCACCGCGCGCAAGATTTCCGGCTGGCGCGGCCGTGCCGCGCTGCGCTGGGTGATCGCGTCGTTCGTGGCGCTCCTGCTCGCGTACGTGGGCAGCCGCTTCGTGTTCGAGGTGCTGCTGCACCGTCCCGTCGTCTGACGCGAGGCGCTTGCCATCCCCGGTAGCGCACAGATTCACACGCTGATTCCATGAGACAGATTCTTCTCCTGATCCTGCTGTTCGTCGTCGGACAGTGGTTCTTCAAGTCGCTGCGCGGCTCGCAGCATTCGCGTCCCGGTGCCGATCCGAGGCAGGGCGGCCCTGGCGCATGGCGCGCGGGCAGCGGTCCTGGCACGGCGGGCGGTCCTTTCGGTGCGAATGGCGCAGGCGCTTCGGGCGGTCACCCGGCGGGCAATTCTGCTGGTAGTGGCGCGTTGCCCGAGCCGATGGTCCGCTGCGCCGAGTGCGGCGTTCACGCGCCGCGCAGCGAGTCGGTGAGCGTGGGCGCGCAAAGCTTCTGCTGCGCGGAGCACGCGCGCGTGTACGACGCGCGCAAGACCACCCAGGACCGTCCCGCGCGATGAGTGCGGCAGCGTCATCCGGGGCGCCCGCGTTCGAAGTCGATGCACAGGGCTGGGTGGCCGGCGCACGCCGCCTGCCGACGCCCAACTTCGAGGCGCGTCCCGGCGGCGCGGTGCCGACGCTCATCGTCGTGCACAACATCAGTCTGCCGCCCGACACCTTCGGCGGCCCCGAGATCGCTGACCTGTTCCTCAATCGCCTCGACTGCGACGCGCATCCGTATTTCGATGCGCATCTGCGCGGCGTGCGCGTCTCGGCGCATTTCGTGATCCATCGCGACGGCACGCTCGAGCAGTTCGTCTCGTGCGACGAGCGCGCGTGGCATGCGGGCCTTTCGAGCTTCTTCGGGCGCGAGCGCTGCAACGACTTCTCGATCGGCATCGAGCTCGAGGGCAGCGACACGACACCCTTCGAGCCCGCGCAATACGCGACACTCGCGCCGCTCGTGCGGGCGTTGTGCGCGCACTATCCGATCGACGCGCTCGCAGGCCATGCGGATATCGCGCCGGGCCGCAAGACCGATCCGGGCCCGCATTTCGAGTGGGCACGTCTGCAAAGCGAGACGCAGCTTGCCGACGCTTTCTTTCCCTACCTCCACCCGCGCCCATAGCGAACGACGAGCCGGACGAACGCGACGCGTCGGCGTGACGCAGACGAAGCGCAACGAAAAGCGCAACGAAAAGTGCAACTGAGGAGCGCCTGACAACGCGCTAACCGTAGCGTGGCACATGGACTTTCGAGCACACGAAAATTGACGTTTCGCTCGAATGCCCGTGCCGTCTGGGCTTCGCGCCGGAGCCCGCGTTGTCAAGGCTCCTGGAAGGAAATTTAGCCGTTGACCGTCTCGCAACTTCCACTATACTTCGTACCCGAAGCACGGCCTTACACCATATGTTGTGTTGTTCTGCGGCGCCCCGCTCTGACGAGCATGGCGCCGCACGCATTAGCGGCATAAGAAAAACTTGTGCGGTGCAGCTGGCCGATAAGCCGGCGCACCGGCTGTAATCGAGAGAAAAGGTACAGCCAATGATCGCGGCATCCACGATGAAAACTGAAGCGTTCCGTGGTTCATCTGCCTTGCCGCATCCGGCAGCCTCGCCAGGCTGGCTTTTCCTCTCCGCCCAATCGTCCGCGCACACGGGGGCGCGGTGTCCGTTTTAACTCGCGAAATTCATTCGCACATTTCCAGGACCAGGAGCTTTGCATATGCAAACGACCGATAACGTCTCGACCCAGTACGAAGGCGCGCCTGCCGCGCGCACGCTGGGCGGCCAGCCGCAGGACGGCCAGGCCAGCGCGACGCAGTTCGCCGACCACAAGGTGATCCGCCGTAACGGCAGCGTCGTGGGCTTCGAGCCGTCGAAGATCGCCCTCGCGATGACCAAGGCATTCCTGGCCGTCAATGGCGGGCAGGGCGCTGCGTCGGCGCGCGTTCGCGAGCTCGTCGAGCAGCTCACGCAGAACGTCGTGCGCGCACTCGTGCGCAGCCGTCCGAACGGCGGCACGTTCCACATCGAAGACATCCAGGATCAGGTCGAGCTCGCGCTCATGCGCGGCGGCGAGCACAACGTCGCGCGCGCCTACGTGCTGTATCGCGAGAAGCGCAGCCAGGAACGCACGCATGCGCCCGAAGCGGCGGCAGCGCCCGGCATCAACGTGACCGACAACGGCGTGACGCGTCCGCTCGACATGCAGGCACTGCGCGCGCTGATCGTCTCGGCGTGCGACGGTCTCGGCGATGCGGTGAACCCGGACCCGATCGTCGCGGAAACGGTGAAGAACCTCTACGACGGCGTGCCGATGTCGCAGGTCTACGACTCGGCGATCCTCGCGGCGCGCACGATGATCGAAAAGGACCCGGCGTATAGCCAGGTCACCTCGCGCATCCTGCTGCACACGATCCGTCGCGAAATTCTCGAAGAAGAAGTCACGCAAGCCGATATGGGCTGGCGCTACGCGGAGTACTTCCCGCAGTTCATCAAGCGCGGCGTGGAAGCGGGCCTGCTCGACGACAAGCTCCAGCAGTTCGATCTGAAGCGTCTCGGCAACGCGCTCGACGCGAGCCGCGACCTGCAGTTCGGCTACCTCGGCCTGCAAACGCTCTATGACCGCTACTTCCTGCACGTGCACGGCACGCGCATCGAGATGCCGCAGGCGTTCTTCATGCGTGTCGCGATGGGCCTCTCGCTCAACGAGATCGACCGTGAAGCGCGCGCGATCGAGTTCTACAACGTGCTCTCGTCGTTCGACTTCATGTCGTCGACGCCCACGCTGTTCAACTCGGGCACGCACCGCTCGCAGCTCTCGTCGTGCTACCTCACGACCGTCGCCGACGACCTCGACGGCATCTACGAAGCGCTCAAGGACAACGCGCTGCTCTCGAAGTTTGCCGGCGGTCTCGGTAACGACTGGACGCGCGTGCGCGCGCTCGGCTCGCACATCAAGGGCACCAACGGCAAGTCGCAAGGCGTCGTGCCGTTCCTGAAGGTGGTCAACGACACGGCCGTGGCCGTGAACCAGGGCGGCAAGCGCAAGGGCGCGGTGTGCGCGTACCTGGAATCGTGGCACCTCGACATCGAAGAATTCCTCGAGCTGCGCAAGAACACCGGCGACGACCGCCGCCGCACCCACGACATGAACACGGCGAACTGGATTCCCGACCTGTTCATGAAGCGCGTGATGGAAGGCGGCGACTGGACGCTGTTCTCGCCCTCGACCTGCCCCGATCTGCACGACAAGTTCGGCGCCGAGTTCGAGCAGGCTTACACGGCTTACGAAGACAAGGTCGCGCGCGGCGAGATCAAGCTGTTCAAGAAGCTGCCGGCCGCGCAACTGTGGCGCAAGATGCTCGGCATGCTGTTCGAAACAGGCCATCCGTGGATCACGTTCAAGGATCCGTGCAACATCCGTTCGCCGCAGCAGCACGTGGGCGTCGTCCACTCGTCGAACCTGTGCACGGAAATCACGCTGAACACCAGCGACAGCGAAATCGCCGTCTGTAACCTGGGCTCGGTGAACCTCGTCGCGCACATGGTCGAACAGGCCGACGGCACGTTCGCGCTCGACCACGAGAAGCTCAAGCGCACCATCAGCGTGGCGATGCGCATGCTCGACAACGTCATCGACATCAACTACTACGCGGTGTCGAAGGCGCGCAACTCGAACCTGAAGCACCGTCCGGTGGGCATGGGCATCATGGGCTTCCAGGACTGCCTGCACGTGCTGCGCACGCCGTTTGCTTCGCAAGAGGCCGTGGAGTTCGCCGACCGCTCGATGGAAGCCGTCTGCTACTACGCGTACTGGGCGTCGACGGAGCTGGCAGCCGAGCGCGGCCGCTACTCGACCTACCGCGGCTCGCTGTGGGATCGCGGCATCCTCCCGCAGGACACGCTCAAGCTGCTCGCCGAGCAGCGCGGCGGCTACGTCGAAGTCGACTCGAGCGAGTCGATGGACTGGACCTCGCTGCGCGAGCGCATCGCCACGCACGGCATGCGCAACTCGAACTGCATCGCGATCGCGCCGACCGCGACCATCTCGAACATCATCGGCGTCTCGCCGTGCATCGAGCCGACGTTCCAGAATCTCTACGTGAAGTCGAACCTCTCGGGCGAATTCACGGTGGTCAACGACTACCTCGTGCGTGACCTGAAGTCGCGCGGCCTGTGGGACGAAGTCATGGTCGCCGACTTGAAGTACTTCGACGGCATGCTCTCGCGCATCGACCGCGTGCCGGCCGATCTACGCGCTGTGTATGCAACGGCGTTCGAAGTCGATCCGACGTGGCTCGTCGAAGCGGCTTCGCGTCGCCAGAAGTGGATCGACCAGGCGCAGTCGCTGAACATCTTCATGGCGGGTGCATCGGGCAAGAAGCTCGACGAGATCTACAAGCTCGCCTGGATCCGCGGCCTGAAGACGACGTACTACCTGCGCACGATGGGAGCCACGCACGTCGAGAAGTCGACGGTCGCGCACGGTGCGCTCAACGCAGTGCCGACGGGCGGCGCGAACGGCGGCGGTGCGGGCAACGCAGGCGGCGCTGGCTTTGGCGCGGCGGGCGGTGCCGGCAACGGTGCGGGCTCGAACGTGATGCAGTCGGCGCCGGCAGCGGACGCTGCACCCGAAGCGGAAGGTCCGGTGTGCATGATGCGTCCGGGCGACGCCGGCTTCGAAGAGTGCGAAGCTTGCCAATAAAGCGGCAGCGCGCGATGCAACATCGCACGCATGACTGCAGGACCGGTAGCAGCACCGCAGCATCAGTAGTCAGTAGTAAACAGTAGTCGATGTAACGGGCGGCGCGCGCAATGCGCGTCGTCCGACTCTCCCGGCAGCGCGCGGCACGCGCGTTGCGCTGCGCGAAGTAGACGCAAATGCGCTACGCAAAGACGGGATGCACCGGGCGCGTAACAGGAAGGAATCCCTGGAGTTTTACGCGCGAGCAAACGATGCGCGACGAACCCGCTTTCACTCGCGCTCACGATGCCGCGAAGACTCACGAGCAGCCTCGCATGTGCGAGGTCGTTGCGACAAAGACGCGATGCTCAAGCACTGCTCATGCGACGCGATCGACACGATGCGATAACAAAGTGTTGTATCGAGGTCGCAACGCGAATCGAAAACAGGATTTTTCGTGTGCGAACCCTTTTATCGCGCATGAAAAGATGGTACAAACCGATCTAAATTGATGGTGACATTTATGCTCAACTGGGATGACGAGAACACGGCCGTAACTCCGTCGAGCGGTGCGCAGCAAAACGCAATGCGCAACCTCGCGGGAGTGGCTGTCTCTGTTCCGGAAACGCAGCGCAACCTGCCGCAGTTCGGACAGCAAACTGCTCCTCAGTCTTCTTCGGCGCAAAACATCTTCGCCGCCGACTTCGCAGTCGCACCGCCGCTGCAAACGCCGGTCTCGGCCGAAGCCCGCGTGAATGTCGCCGACAAGCGCATCATCAACGGTCAGACCGACGTCAATCAGTTGGTCCCGTTCAAGTACAAGTGGGCCTGGGAGAAGTACCTGTCCGGCTGCGCGAACCACTGGATGCCGCAGGAAATCAACATGTCGCGCGACATCGCCCTGTGGAAGGACCCGAACGGTCTGACCGAGGACGAGCGCCGCATCGTCAAGCGTAACCTCGGCTTCTTCGTCACCGCCGACTCCCTCGCCGCCAACAACATCGTGCTCGGCACCTACCGGCACATCACGGCGCCCGAATGCCGCCAGTTCCTGCTGCGCCAGGCGTTCGAAGAGGCGATCCATACGCACGCGTACCAGTACATCGTCGAGTCGCTGGGTCTCGACGAAAGCGAGATCTTCAACGCGTATCACGAGGTCAAGTCGATCCGCGACAAGGACGAGTTCCTGATCCCGTTCATCCAGACGCTGACCGATCCGTCGTTCAAGACCGGCACGCTCGAAGCGGACCAGACGCTGCTCAGGTCGCTGATCGTGTTCGCCTGCATCATGGAAGGCCTGTTCTTCTACGTGGGCTTCACGCAGATTCTCGCGCTCGGCCGCCAGAACAAGATGACCGGCGCCGCGGAGCAGTATCAGTACATCCTGCGCGACGAGTCGATGCACTGCAATTTCGGCATCGACCTGATCAACCAGATCAAGCTCGAAAACCCGCAGCTGTGGACCCCGGCGTTCCGCGCGGAGATCACCGAGCTGTTCAAGCATGCGGTCGACCTCGAATACCGCTACGCGGAAGACACCATGCCGCGCGGCGTGCTGGGCCTGAACGCGTCGATGTTCAAGAGCTATCTGCGCTTCATCTGCAACCGCCGTTGCCAGCAGATCGGTCTCGATACGCTGTTCCCGAACGAAGAGAACCCGTTCCCGTGGATGAGCGAGATGATCGACTTGAAGAAGGAACGCAACTTCTTCGAGACGCGCGTGATCGAATATCAGACGGGCGGTGCGCTGTCCTGGGAATAACCCGGGCGCACTGCGGAGTCAGTCTTTTGGGGTTGCCGCGAGGCGCCATACGGGCGCCTCGGCCGGCATGATGATTAGGAGCAGGAACGCCTGATGCAAAGCGTGCCCGGAGCCCTGGTGGCTCACATACGTGCAAGGCACTTTGCGAACCCTTCAGTGGGATGGGCAAACTTCCCCCCGGAAAAGGGCGCAGGTCGCGTGACCTGCGCTTTCAACGAACGTTGGTCGGCGTCGGTATCCGACGCCGGATCGATCTGGCGCGCGGTGCCTCGTGGCACGGCGCGCCTTACCGCATTCATTAGCGTAAGCGCGCGGGATCAGCGTACGCCGATGAATAGCCCGCTTCGTAGTGTGCGCCGTGAGAAGCGTTCGCGGGAAGCGGGTTTTGACGAAGGGTGTAGTTTGAACTGACTCTCATCTGAACCTGAAGGAGAAAAAAATGGCAACTGCCAAGAAGAAGCCGGCGGCCAAGAAAGCCGCAGTGAAGAAGGTTGCAGCGAAGAAGGCCGCGCCGGCCAAGAAGGCCGCAGCGAAGAAGGTCGCGGTGAAGAAGGTTGCAGCC
>NZ_CAJMZF010000049.1:0-59122 GCF_905220245.1 Paraburkholderia sp. J63
GTTCGGCGAATTGCGGCGGCATACCTGACCGGCCTGTGAGCCGCGCTCGGCAGGTTGCCTATCCGAACGAATGACGTTTCGGGTTCCTACTGCCCGAACCCCGTCAACCCGATCAGGCTTCCCGCCGCGAGCAGCCACAGCGGATGAATCTTGGTGCGTAACGCGAGCACGGCGCACACGCCGGTGATCGCCCACGCGATCCACGTCGGATCGGAGGCCTTCGTGATCAGCATCGCGCTCGCGGTCACGAGTCCCGCCGTGACCGGCACGAGCGCGCGCTGCGCAATGCGCCGCCATGGCCGGTCCTTGAAGCGGTCCCACGCGTGTAGCGCGGCCACCGTCACGAGCGAGGACGGCCCGAACTTCGCCACTGACGTCACGAGCATGCCGGGCCAGCCAGCCACATGCCAGCCCACGAGCGTCACGATCATCATGTTCGGCCCAGGCGCGGCCTGCGCGAGTGCGAAGAGCGCGCTGAACTCGCTCGCGGTCATCCAGTGATGCACTTCCACGACCTGGCGCTGCATCTCCGGCAGGATCGTGTTGCCGCCGCCGAACGCGAGCAGCGAGAGCTGGCTGAAGATCGTGGCGAGCGCGATTAGCGTGGCGCTCATCGTGCGTCTCCCGAGCGGCGGGCGGCGCGGGCCGCGACGGCGATGCCGATCGGCGTGAGCACGAGCATGGTGGGCAAGAGCGGCACGCGCAACAGGGCGATGGCGATGAAGCCGAGCAACGCGATTACGGCGGCGGCCGGCTCGCGGCGCAGCGGCAGCACGATCTTCACGGCCATGGCGACCAGCAGCCCGGCCGCGGAGGCGGCCAGGCCGACGAACAGGTGCCGCACATGCGGGTCGTTCTGCGTGCGCTCGTAGAGCACGCCTAGCCCGATCACGACGAGCGACGGGCCCGCGATCAGTCCGAGCAATCCGGCGACGGCGCCGCGCCAGCCCTTGAAGCGCATGCCGAGCGCCACGGAAAGGTTGATCACGTTGCCGCCCGGCAGGAATTGGCACAGGCCAAGCAGATCGGTGAATTCGGAGGCCGAGAGCCAGCGGCGCTGCTCGACAATGGTGCGGCGCGCGAGCGGCAGCGCGCCGCCGAAGGAGGTGAAGCCGAGGCCGAGAAAGCCAAGGAACAGATCGCGCACGCTGGGTGTGCGGGGCGCTTCGTTGTTGAGAGTGACGTTGGCCTCGGACGAGGCGGAGGCGGGATTGTGTTTCATGCAGAGACCTCGATGGCAAGTTCGAAGCGTAGCGCCGAACGCCCCTCGCGCAAAACGATTTCTCGGCCGGGTTCTTGTGACCTAGAATCACAAGCATGGCTCGCTCCCTTCCTCCCTTTCCCGCGCTGCGCGCGTTCGAAGCCGCGGCACGGCACAACAGCTTCACCGCCGCGGCGGCCGAGCTCCATGTGACTCATGGTGCAATCAGTCGCCAGGTTGCGGCGCTGGAGACGTGGGTGGGCGTGCAGGTGTTTCATCGGCATGGCAAGCGGGTCGCGCTGACCGAGGACGGGCGGCGCTATCTCGGAGCCGTGCAGGGCGCGTTCGAGAGCATCGCGCGCGCCACGACGGAACTGCGCGATACCGGCGTCGTCCACGTGCTGCGCGTGAATGCGCTGCCCACCTTCGCCATGAAGTGGCTGCTGCCGCGACTTTCGCAGTTCCAGCGTCTCGCGCCCAACGTCGAATTGCGCCTGGCCACTTCGAATGCGCCCGTCGAGACGCTCGATGCATTCGACGTTGCCGTGCGGCGCGGCCCGGCGCATTGGCCGGACTGCGCCAGCCGCTATTTTCTCGACGAAACGGAGTTGCCGGTGTGCAGTCCAGCGCTATTGAAGCGTACGCCGATCCAGTGCGCTAACGATCTCGCGCGCCATGTCCTGCTGCACTCGGATACGCGTCCCGACGCGTGGCGCACGTGGCTGGCCGCTGCCGGCGTCACGGCCAAGTGCAGGAAGAAGCAGTCGTTCGATCATTTCTATCTGGCCTTGCAGGCCGCCGAGGACGGCCTCGGCGTGGCGCTCGGCCCGCTGCCGCTGCTTGACGACGAACTGGCTTCGGGGCGGCTCGTCGCGCCGCTCGCCGGCCCGCACCTCGATGCGCGCGGCTATTGGTGGGTTGCCCGGCGCGAGGTCGCGGACGTGCCCGTCGTCGCGCAGTTCTGTCGATGGCTGGAGGAGCAGGCGAGTGCGCTGCCAGGCAGCACGAACGTGATGGGATGAGCGTGGGCGGGCGTTGCGCGCAAGCCACTCGCCTGAAAGCGCGAAGAAAGACTTGCGAGTGCGCCGGGCTTGCCCAGCGTGAGCGATGTGAGCGGCGCGAACGGTGCAAATGCCGCGCGCACCGGATCGTAGTGCAGCGCTTTTGCCGCGATGCTGCGGCGCACTCGAGCGCGGCGCGGGGCGCCGACGCTCGAGCGACGTCAAACATCAAAGATAGAACATGCGGTCTTCGTCGGGTTCGGGGCGGTTCGGATGTTCCTTCTCCGCTTCCTCGCCGCTGTCCTCATAGAACTTGAGCACGGCTTCGAGCACCTGGTCCGGGTCGTCGATCACCTGCATCAGGTCCATGTCTTCCGGATTGATGAGGCCCATCGGCACGAGCGCCGCGCGGAACCAGTCGAGCAGACCCTTCCAGAAGTCGGCGCCCACCAGAATGATGGGGACGTGGCGCGATTTCTTGGTCTGGATGAGCGTGAGCACCTCGGCCAGCTCGTCGAGCGTGCCGAAGCCGCCCGGCATCACGATCACGGCGTCGGAGTTCTTGACGAAGGTGACCTTGCGCGTGAAGAAATGACGAAAGCGCAGCGAGATGTCCTGCCACTGATTGCCCGACTGCTCGTGCGGCAACTCGATGTTCAGGCCCACGGAGGGCGACTTGCCCGCGTGCGCGCCCTGGTTGGCCGCTTCCATGATGCCGGGGCCGCCGCCGGAGATCACGGCGAAGCCCGCGTCCGACACTTTTCCCGCGATCGTTTTGGCGAGCTGGTAGTACGGCGAGTCCGGTTTCAGGCGTGCAGAACCGTAGATGCTGACCGCTGGCCGGATCTCGGACAGGTATTCGGTCGCCTCGATAAACTCTGCCATAATCGTGAACATTTGCCACGATGCGCGCGCCTTCTTGGCCGTCGCGCGCTCTTGATCTGCGAGTGAACGCAGACTCGGAATCACTTTTCTCTTGTCCATAATGCCTGAAGAACTACGCGTGGATACAAAGTTACAGCTACACACTCGGCTGGAAGGTAAGACCCTGCTGCTGGTCGACGGTTCTAGCTATCTCTATCGTGCCTTCCATGCGATGCCGGATCTGCGCGGTCCTGACGGCGAACCCACAGGCGCGCTATACGGCATCATCAACATGCTGCGTCGCATGCGCAAGGACGTTACGGCAGAGTATAGCGCGTGCGTGTTCGATGCAAAGGGCAAGACGTTTCGTGATGACTGGTATCCGGAGTACAAGGCGAACCGGCCTTCCATGCCCGAGCCGCTCGCGGCGCAAATCGAGCCCATTCACGAAGCGGTGCGTGCGCTCGGCTGGCCGCTCCTGATGATCGAAGGCGTCGAGGCCGACGACGTGATCGGCACGCTCGCCTGCCAGGCGGAAAAGCATGGCATGAAGGTGGTCGTCTCCACCGGTGACAAAGACCTCGCGCAGCTCGTGACCGAGCACGTCACGCTCATCAACACGATGACCAACGAGATGCTCGACCGCGAAGGCGTGATCGCGAAGTTCGGCGTGCCGCCCGAGCGCATCGTCGACTATCTCTCGCTGATCGGCGACACCGTCGATAACGTGCCGGGCGTGAACAAGTGCGGCCCGAAGACGGCGGTGAAGTGGCTCACGCAGTACGGCACGCTCGACGGCATCGTCGGGCACGCCGATGAAATCAAGGGCGCCGTGGGCGGCTATCTGCGCGACGCGCTCGAATTCCTGCCGATGGCGAAGAAGCTCGTCACGGTCGAGACGTCATGCGATCTTTCTCCGCATCTGGAGTCGATCGAAGCTTCACTCGTCACGCGCGGCGAAGCGCGCGAAGAACTGCGCGATATCTTCGCGCGTCACGGCTTCAAGACCTGGCTGCGCGAAATCAATGAAGCCGATCAGACCGTGCCGGCCGCAACAACCGGCGATGCGCCCGAGAAAGATGCGGGCGTGCAGCCCGCGTTGCTCGTCGAGGTGCCGCGCCACTACGAAACGATCCAGACGTGGGCGCAGTTCGATGCGTGGCTCGGGAAGATCGAAGCGGCAAAGCTCACCGCGTTCGACACCGAGACCACCGCGCTCGATCCGATGGTCGCGAAGCTCGTCGGCATGTCGTTCTCGACCGAGCCGGGCAGCGGTGCGTATCTGCCGCTCGCGCATCGCGGGCCCGACGCGCCCGAGCAACTGCCGCTCGACGAGGTGCTCGCGCGCCTGAAGCCCTGGCTCGAAAGCGGGACGCACAAGAAGGTCGGCCAGCACATGAAGTACGACGAACAGGTGCTCGCGAATTACGGCATCGAGCTGAACGGCGTCGAATACGACACGCTGCTCGAATCGTACGTGCTCGAATCGCATCGCACGCACGACATGGACAGCCTCGCGCTGCGCCATCTCGGCATCAAGACGATCAAGTACGAGGAAGTCGCGGGCAAGGGCGCGCAGCAGATCGGCTTCGACGAAGTGCCGCTCGAAACGGCCGCTGAATACGCGGCCGAAGACGCCGATGTCACGCTGCAACTGCACCTCGCGCTCTATCCGCAGATCGCGCCCGAGAAGGGCCTCGACTACGTGTATCGCGAGATCGAGATGCCCACTTCGCGCGTGCTGCGCAAGATGGAGCGCAACGGCGTGCTGATCGACACGGAACGCCTTGAAAAGCAGAGCGCGGAAATTGCGGTGCGGCTCGTCGAACTCGAGCAGGGCGCCTATGCGCTCGCGGGCGGCGAGTTCAATCTCGGCTCGCCGAAGCAGATCGGCCAGATCTTCTTCGAGAAGCTGCAACTGCCGGTCGTGAAGAAGACGCCGAGCGGCGCGCCTTCCACCGACGAAGAAGTGCTGCAAAAACTCGCCGAAGATTATCCGCTGCCCAAGCTGCTGCTCGAGCATCGCGGCCTCGCCAAGCTCAAGTCCACGTATACCGACAAGCTGCCGCGCATGGTCAACGCGCAAACGGGCCGCGTGCACACGAATTACGCGCAGGCCGTGGCCGTGACGGGGCGTCTCGCCTCGAACGATCCGAATCTGCAGAACATTCCCGTGCGCACGGGCGAGGGCCGGCGCATTCGCGAGGCGTTCATCGCGCCGCCGGGCTGCAAGATCGTGTCTGCCGATTATTCGCAGATCGAACTGCGCATCATGGCGCACATTTCGGGCGACGAATCGCTGCTCGCGGCGTTCAAACGCGGCGATGACATTCACCGCGCCACGGCGGCGGAAGTGTTCAGCGTGACGCCGCTCGAAGTGAGCAACGACCAGCGGCGCATCGCGAAGGTCATCAACTTCGGGCTGATCTACGGCATGAGCGCGTTCGGGCTCGCGTCGAATCTCGGCATCACGCGCGACGCGGCCAAGCTCTATATCGACCGCTATTTCGCGCGTTATCCGGGTGTAGCGCGCTATATGGACGAGACGCGCATGGACGCGAAATCGCGCGGCTACGTCGAGACCGTGTTCGGCCGCCGCCTGTGGCTGCCTGAAATCAACGGCGGCAATGGTCCGCGCCGCCAGGCCGCCGAGCGCGCCGCCATCAACGCGCCGATGCAGGGCACGGCCGCCGATCTCATCAAGCTCTCGATGATCGCCGTGCAGAAGTGGCTCGACAAACGCAAGATCGGCACGAAGATGATCATGCAGGTCCACGACGAACTGGTGCTCGAAGTGCCCGACGAGGAGCTCTCCGAAGTGCGCAAGTGCCTGCCCGAACTGATGTGCTCGGTGGCGAAGCTGAAGGTGCCGCTCGTAGCCGAAGTAGGGGTGGGGGCGAACTGGGAAGAGGCGCACTGAAAGGCGTACTAAAGAGAGGCAGCGGGCGCGCATGAACGAGAAGCGCCCCGTCTGCGTGCATGCGCACCGAACGATCGTGCTTGCTGCCGTAACGAATCGGTCGGCGAAAGAGTCGTAACCAGGCCGTAACCGTAGCCGCGCCATTACGCAAGCGGCCGGTGCAGATGTCGTTAATGCGCACCGCGCGTCTTGCCGCGGTGCGCCGCGTCGGCCGACAATAAGCCGGAGACCGACGCCCGCGCTGCCGATGCGCGCCGATATTGAATATCGGATGAGCGTCGGACCTTCCATCGCCAGTCGACATGCACGGAGAGTCTATGCACCGCTTTATCGTTGTGGGAGGAGGCGCCGGAGGTCTCGAGCTGGCAACGCGGCTGGGCGATCGTTACGGCAAGGCGCATAAGGGACGCGTGCCACAGGCGAGCGTGACGCTGGTCGATCGCAATCCGACGCATATCTGGAAGCCGCTCTTGCACGAAGTGGCGGCGGGCAGCATGGACCCGTTCACGCAGGAGCTCGAGTACGCGGCGCAGGCGCGCTGGCATGGCTTCGAATTCCAGCAGGGCGAGCTGACCGGGCTCGACCGCACCGCAAAGCGCATCACGCTCGGCGCGGTGCAGGACGAGGACGGCGGCGAGATGCTGCCCGAGCGCGTGCTCGAATACGACACGCTCGTGCTCGCGATCGGCAGCACGACGCATTTCTTTGGCGTGCAGGGCGCGGCGGAAAACTCCATCGCGCTCGACACCGTCGCGCAGGCCGAGCGCTTTCGCAAGCGTCTCATCGCGGCGTGCATGCGCGCCGAGCATCAGGAACCGGAGCCCTGGATTCACGGTCAGCACGATCACGAAGGCAACGAAGTGCCGCGCGTGCAGATCGCGATCGTCGGCGCGGGCGCAACGGGCGTCGAGCTTTCCGCCGAGCTGCGCAACACCGCGCAGGTGCTCTCGGCCTACGGCCTGCACAAGCTCGATCCAAGCCATGACGTGGGCATCGTGCTGATCGAATCGGGGCCGCGCATTCTGCCTGCGTTGGCCGAGCGCGTGTCGTCGGCCACGGCCGAGCTGCTGCGCAAGCTCGGCGTGCGGATCATGACCGGCGAGCGCGTGATCGAAGTCGCGCCCGGCGTCGTGCGCACGGCGAGCGACAAGTCCGTGCGCGCCGACCTCACGGTCTGGGCGGCGGGCATCAAGGCTCCGGCGGTCCTCTCGCAGCTCGACGGTCTGCCCGTGAACCGGCTCGGCCAGCTGGTCGTGCGGCGCACGCTGCAAACCGAAATCGACGACAACATCTTCGCGCTCGGCGACTGCGCCGCCTGCGAGTGGCCTGGCAACGAGCGGGGCGTGCCGCCGCGCGCGCAGGCCGCGCATCAGCAGGCGTCGTTCCTGCTTCGTTCGATGGGCGACCGGCTCGCCGGCAAGCCGCTGCCCGAGTTCACGTATCGCGACTTCGGCTCGCTCGTCTCGCTCGGCCACTTCAGCGCGGTCGGCAATCTGATGGGCGGCCTGATCGGCGGCAGCATGCTGATCGAAGGGCTCTTCGCGCGCTTTATGTACATGTCGCTGTACCGGCTGCATATCGCGGCGCTGCACGGCTATGCGCGCATGGTGCTCGATACCTTCGCGCACTGGCTGCGGCGCACGACGCTGCCGCGCGTGAAGCTGCACTGACGCCGGCAAGGCGCCTGGTGAGGGCGCGGCGCCGGCTTGTATGGTTGTTTTGCGGTTCTTTTTGTATCGTGCTTTCGAAAGGAGCATCGCATGCTCAAACCTGAAGTCGACAGCCTCGTCCCGCACGTGCCGTTCGACCGGCGCACGTTCATCAAGGCCGCACTCGGCAGCGGTTTTGCCGTTGCGGTGCTGCCGGTCTCCGCGCAGACCATCCATACGGACAGCGTGGGCCTCGAAGCCGGCGAGATCGCGTTCGAGTCGAGCGGCACGCTGATTCCGGCATACCGCGCGCAGCCGCGCGGCAAGACCCATCTGCCGGTGATCATCGTGATCCACGAGATCTTCGGCGTGCACGAGCATATCGCCGACGTGTGCCGGCGCTTCGCTAAGCTCGGCTATCTGGCCATTGCACCGGATCTGTTCGAGCGCGAGGGCGATGCGTCCGTGTATCCGACCGTCCAGCAGATCGATCAGAACATCGTGAGCAAGGTGCCCGACGCGCAGGTGCTCGGCGACATCGACGCAGCGCTCGACTGGGCCGGCCAGCATGGCGGCGATCTCAAGCGCGTGGGCATCAACGGGTTTTGCTGGGGCGGGCGGTACGTATGGCTCTATGCCGAGCACAATCCGCATGTGAAGGCCGCGGTGTCATGGTATGGGCGCGTGGCCGGCAATCACACCGCGAATGCGCCGCAAAATCCGCTCGATCTCGCGGGCGAACTGCAGGTGCCGGTACTCGGGCTCTATGGGCGTCAGGACAACAGCATTCCGCAGGACACGCTCGAGCAGATGAAGGCCGCCATCGCGCAAGGGCCGCAGGGCGGCCGCGGCTCACAGTTCGTCGTCTACGATGACGCGGGCCATGCGTTCTTCGCCGATTACCGGCCAAGCTATCGCAAGGCCGATGCCGAGGATGGCTGGAAGCGTGCGATCGCGTGGTTCAAGGAGCACGGCGTCGGCTGATCTGATGGGGCCGCCGCCGTGCGAGGGCAAGCATGCTTGCGTTGGGCGTGAGCGATGGGCGAGCCTCAGGGGTTCGTGCCCGTCGCCACAGGCCGCGACGGATCCGAACACCATTCGCTCCACGAGCCCGCGTAGAGCGCCGCGCCGTGCATGCCGGCGATCTCCATGGCCAGCGCGTTGTGGCAGGCGGTCACGCCCGAGCCGCATTGGAGCGCCACGTGCTCCGGCGTCTTGCCCGGCAGCAGGGCGCCGAACTCGTCGCGCAGCGTGTGGGCGGACTTGAAGCGGCCGTCGGCGGTGAGGTTGTCCTTGAAGAAGCGGTTGAGCGCGCCGGGAATATGGCCGCCCACGGGATCGATCGTTTCGTTTTCGCCGCGATAGCGGTCGGCGGCGCGCGCGTCGATCACCGTGAGTTCATGCGTCGTGAGATTGCGCTCGATGGCCTGCGCATCGACGGTTACCTGTAGCGGCGCGCCGGCCTTGAAGGTGCCTTGCGTGGCCGCAGGGACATCCTTCGAGAGCGGGAAGCCGGCGGCCTCCCAGGCCTGCAGGCCGCCGTCGAGCACGGCGACCGAATCGTGGCCGAGCCAGCGCAGCAGCCACCAGAGCCGTGCCGCGTACATCCCGCCCTGCGCGTCATAGGTGACCACCTGCTGCCCCGCGTTGAGCCCCCAGCTCATGAGCGTGGCGACGAGCGATGCGCGATCGGGCAGCGGATGACGGCCGTTCTTCCCGGTCTTCGGGCCCGAGAGGTCGCGGTCGAGGTGGAGATAGCGCGCACCCGGCAGATGGCCGGCCGCGTAGGCGGCTTCGCCCGCGGCGGGATTGGCGAGATCGAAGCGGCAGTCGAAGACGAGCACGCTGCCAGGCGCCGCGGTGAGGCGCTCGTGGAGGTTGGCGGCCGAGATCAGCGTGGTGTAGTGCGTGTGGGGCATGACGGCTCCTTGAATCGTGCGTGGCCGGCGGTTCGCAGTGGTCTTTGCCGTGCCGGCCCGATGCCGTCAGTCTAAACAAAAAGACGGGCCGAAGCCCGTCTTTCCGTGTTGTGCCGATGCGCCCGCGAAGGCTGCGCTCAGATCGTGCCGAGCTCGCGCCGCAGGAACTCGTGGAAGTGCTGCATGCCGTCTTCCATCGGGCTCTGGTACGGGCCGACTTCCGAGACGCCACGCTCGAAGAGCGCGCGGCGGCCGGCGTCCATGCGCTCGGCGATCTCGTCGTCTTCGACGGCCGTTTCCATATAGGCGGCGCGCTCGGCATCGACGAACTCGCGCTCGAACAGCACGATTTCCTCGGGATAGTAGAACTCGACGATGTTCGTGGTTTTCTGCGTGCCGTTTGGGATCAGCCACGAGCAGATCAGCACATGCGGATACCACTCGATCATGAGACCCGGGTAGTACACCATCCAGATCGCACCGAACTCGGGCGGCTCGCCGTTACGGAAGCGCAGGACTTCGTCGTGCCATTTGCGGTACGTCGGGCTGCCAGGCTTGCCGAGCTGACTGTGCACGCCCACGGTCTGCACGCTGTACCACTCGCCGAACTCCCACTTCAGGTCGTCGCACGAGACGAACTGGCCCAGACCCGGGTGGAACGGCACGACGTGGTAGTCCTCCAGATAGACCTCGATGAAGGTCTTCCAGTTGTAGTTGCACTCGTGGATCTCGACGTGATCGAACATATAGTCCGTAAAGTCGAGATGTTTGGCCGGCCCAAGGCGTGCAAGATCGCGCGCGACGTCGCGCCCGGCCGACTCGAAGAGCAGGCCGTTCCACTTCTGCAGCGGCGTGCTGTTCAGGTTCAGGCAGGGCTTGTCCGCGAAGTGCGGCGCGCCGAGCAGTTCGCCCTTGAGGTCATAAGTCCAGCGATGCAGCGGACATACAATGTTGTCTGCCGTGCCGCGACCGTTTAGCATGATGGCCTGACGGTGGCGGCAGACATTCGAGAGCAGCTCGATCTCGTTGCTCTGGTTGCGAACGAGCACGCGACCCTCTTTCTCGCTGGGCAGCGCAAAATAATTCCCCGCCTCGGGCACCATCAATTCGTGGCCGACGTAGCGAGGACCTTTCTGGAAAAGCGTTTCGATCTCGCGCTTGAGAAGCGCTTCGTCAAAGTAAGCCGTGACTGGCAGCTGGCTGTGAATGGACTTCAGCTGCAATGCATTGCTCAGATTGGACATTCCCACTCCCGATGAAGACGTGAAAGCAGTGAACAACCCAACCATCGAAGATTCGATTTAGGGAGCCGGGCATTGTATCCTGGTTGCTCCCAGTGGGGTAGCTAAGTTGCTGATTTTTGCAGGAATTGCGTCGAGAAAACGCCAGGAATCGGGTACAAACCGCGACAATAAAGCGCAAAATGCGACCTTCCGGCACCGATTCGCGCCAGCCTTCGCCATGTGGCAGGGAGGGCACAGGAGCCGGCGAGCGGGGTGGGCTGGGGGCTTTTGCCGTAGAATGTCCGCCTTGTTTCATTTTGGCGACCACCCATGGCGAAATCCGCATCGAAAGACCGCGCCGGAACGGACGCAGGCACGGACGAACCGGCTGTGGCCGACTCCCTGCCGCAGAGCTACGAGGCGGGCCTCGCCGAGCTCGATGCGCTGGTGGCGCGCATGGAAGGCGGCAGCTTGAGCCTCGAAGAGTCGCTGGCCGCCTACCGCCGCGGCGCCGTACTGGTGAAGTTCTGCCAGCAGCAGCTCGAAAAAGTTGAACAACAGGTGCGCGTGCTCGACGGCGAAACGCTGCGGCCCGTGCCCCTCAATACGACAGGCAGTTCCGCCGCTGGCGGAGACGACGATCTATGACATTTGACCAATGGACCCGGCAGGTGCTCGACCGGGTCGAGAGCGCGCTCGATCACTATTTGCCGGCTGCCGACGTGCAGCCCGCGCCGCTGCACGACGCCATGCGCTATGCCGTGCTCGGCGGCGGCAAGCGCGTGCGCCCGCTGTTGTGCCATGCCGCGGGCGAACTGACCAGCGCGACGCCCGAGGCGCTCGACGCGGCGGCCTGCGCGCTGGAGATGATCCACGTCTACTCGCTCGTGCACGACGACATGCCCTGCATGGACGACGACGACATGCGCCGCGGCAAGCCCACCGTACACGTCAAATATGACGAACCGACGGCGCTGCTGGTCGGCGACGCGTTGCAGTCGCAAGCTTTCGTCACGCTGACGTCGGATGTGCCGGGTCTGGGTGATCAGGCGCGGCGCCAGGCAGCGCTCGTGCGCGAGCTCGCGCTTGCGAGCGGCTCGATCGGCATGGCCGGCGGCCAGGCGATCGACCTCGCGAGTGTGGGCCATTCGCTCACGCGCGCCGAGCTCGAAACGATGCACCGTCTGAAGACCGGCGCGCTGCTGCGCGCCGCCGTGCGCATGGGCGCGCTAGCCGGCGCAACGCCGTCGGCCGACACGCTCGCCGCGCTCGACAAGTATGCAGCGGCCGTGGGCCTCGCCTTCCAGGTGGTGGACGACATTCTCGACGTCACCGCCGACTCGGCCACTCTGGGCAAGACCGCTGGCAAGGACGCGAAGGACGGCAAGCCGACCTACGTCTCGATCATCGGCCTTGATGCTTCACGTGTGCTCGCGCAGCAGTTGCGCGCCGACGCGCACGCGGCGCTTGAACCGTTCGGCACGCGCGCGCAGCGCCTCGCCGAGCTCGCTGATCTGGTTGTGAACCGGGTGAGCTGATTGCGCCAACCCGCCCGCGCGCATGAACGGAAAGTCATGTCATGCGCGGACAGAAGTGCGGGAGCGCTCGATTTCCTACAATGGAACGACGATGTACGACTTGCTGAAAACCATTGACGACCCGGCGGATTTGCGCCGCCTCGATCGCCGCCAGTTGCAACCGCTCGCCGACGAACTGCGTGCCTTCGTCCTCGACAGCGTCTCGCAAACGGGCGGCCACCTGTCGTCCAACCTCGGTACGGTCGAGTTGACGATCGCGCTGCACTACGTGTTCGACACGCCGCGCGACCGCATCGTCTGGGACGTGGGCCATCAGACCTATCCGCACAAGATCCTGACGGGCCGCCGCGACCAGATGTCCACGCTGCGCCAGTTCGGCGGCATCTCCGGTTTCCCGAAGCGCGACGAGTCCGAATACGACACGTTCGGCACCGCCCACTCGAGCACCTCGATCTCGGCGGCGCTTGGCATGGCCGTCGCGAGCAAGCTCAAGGGCGAGAACGCCATGGGCATCGCCGTGATCGGTGACGGCGCAATGACCGCCGGCATGGCCTTCGAGGCGATGAACAACGCGGGCGTCGAAGACGACGTGCCGCTGCTCGTCATCCTCAACGACAACGACATGTCGATTTCGCCGCCCGTGGGCGCGCTCAATCGCCATCTCGCACGCCTGATGTCGGGCCGCTTCTACGCCGCCGCGCGTGCGGGCGTGGAGCGCGTGCTGCGCCATGCGCCGCCGGTGCTCGACCTCGCGCGCAAGCTCGAAGAGCACGCGAAGGGCATGATCGTGCCGGCCACGCTGTTCGAGGAATTCGGCTTTAACTACATCGGGCCGATCGACGGCCACGATCTCGATTCGCTGATCCCCACGTTGCAGAACATCAAGGAGCTGCGCGGCCCGCAATTCCTGCACGTGGTGACGAAGAAAGGCCAGGGCTACAAGCTCGCCGAAGCCGACCCGGTTCTCTACCACGGTCCCGGCAAGTTCAACCCGGCCGAAGGCATCAAGCCGTCGACGGCGCCGAGCAAGAAGACCTATACGCAGGTCTTCGGCGAATGGCTCTGCGACGCGGCCGAGCTCGACTCGCGCGTGGTCGGCATCACGCCGGCGATGCGCGAAGGCTCGGGCCTCGTCGAGTTCGAGAAGCGCTTCCCGGACCGCTATTACGACGTCGGCATTGCCGAGCAGCACGCGGTGACGTTCGCGGGCGGTCTCGCGGCCGAGGGCCTCAAGCCCGTCGTCGCGATCTACTCGACCTTCCTGCAGCGCGCCTACGACCAGCTGATTCACGACGTGGCGCTGCAGAACCTGCCCGTGGTGTTCGCGATCGACCGCGCGGGCCTCGTCGGCGCCGATGGCGCGACGCACGCGGGCGCCTACGACCTCGCGTTCATGCGCTGCATCCCGAACATGATGGTCATGGCGGCGTCGGACGAAAACGAATGCCGCCAGATGCTCTACACGGCGCTCCAGCAGGATTGCCCGACGGCCGTGCGCTATCCGCGCGGCGCGGGCACGGGCGTCGCGACCGTCAAGCAAATGGCCGCGCTGCCGGTGGGCAAGGGCGAAGTTCGCCGCGAAAGCAATGCACCCGCAGGCAAGCGCGTCGCGATCCTCGCGTTCGGGACGATGGTTGCGCCGTCGCTCAAGGCCGCCGAGGAGCTGGACGCCACCGTGGCGAACATGCGCTTCGTGAAGCCGCTCGACGCGGCGCTCGTGCGCCAGCTCGCCGAGACGCACGACTACCTCGTGACCGTCGAGGAAGGCTGCATCATGGGCGGTGTGGGCTCGGCCTGCGTGGAAGCCCTGCTTGAAAGTGGGGTTATCAAGCCCGTACTACAATTAGGCCTCCCCGACCGCTTCATCGACCACGGCGACCCGGCCAAACTGCTGGCCGGCTGCGGCCTCGACGCGGCAGGGATCGCGAAGTCGATTCGCGAGCGTTTCCTCGACAAAGCCGCGAGCGCGTCCGGCAAGTCGGTGATGCGCGTCGCCTGAGTGGGATAGCGCCTTGCGGCGTGGCCGGCCTCGCATGATCTGGCCGGCTCGCGAGCCGCGGCAGTCCATTCACAATTGAACCGGCGGCCGGGTTGCAGACCCGGTTTCGCCAGCCAGCGCCGGCTCTTGCCGGCGCTTGCCATTTGCGCGCCGCCAGTTTGTTGGCGCGGCCTGAGGACAAGAACATGAATCAGATGAACCCGGCCTTCGTGATGCCGGACGTCCAGAGCTCCGTCGATACCCGTCAGATCCCGATCCAGCGCGTGGGCGTGAAGGGCGTGCGCCATCCGCTGACCGTGAAGACGGGCGCGGGCGACGTCCAGCCGAGCGTCGGCATGTGGAACCTCGACGTTCATCTGCCGGCGGACCAGAAGGGCACGCACATGTCGCGCTTCGTGGCGCTGCTCGAAGAAAACAAGGTGCCGCTCGAACCGGCGACGTTCCGCACGATGCTGGCCGCGATGCTCGAGAAGCTCGAGGCGCAGGCGGGCCGCATCGAAGTCTCGCTGCCGTACTTCGTGAAGAAGGTCGCGCCGGTCTCGGGCGTGGAAAGTCTGCTGGACTACGAAGTGACGCTCACGGGCGACGTGCGCAACGCTCAGACGCGCCTCTTCCTGAAAGTGCTCGTGCCTGTGACGAGCCTGTGCCCGTGCTCGAAGAAGATCTCGCAGTACGGCGCGCACAACCAGCGCTCGCACGTGACGATCGATGCCGAGCTCGCGGGCGATCTGCCCGTGGAAGACCTCATCCGGATTGCCGAAGAAGAGGCGTCGTGCGAACTCTGGGGCCTGCTCAAGCGCCCCGACGAGAAGTTCGTGACGGAGCGCGCGTACGAGAATCCGAAGTTCGTCGAGGATCTCGTGCGCGACGTGGCCGTGCGCCTGAACGCCGATGCGCGCGTGATCGCCTATACGCTCGAAGCCGAGAATTTCGAATCGATCCACAATCACAGTGCGTATGCCGTGATCGAGCACGACAAGCGCGTGGCGGGCTGATCGTCAAGCCGATCGCGCCGCGACAGACGCCAGATGCAAGAAAGCCGCCCACGAAAGGGCGGCTTTTTCATTGGCGCGAGGCTTTTACTGCTGCGCGAGCGACGCCAGATCCCAGCGCGGCTTCACCGTGAACGCGTAGTCGCGCGTGGCCTGCTCGGGCCAGCGCGCGAGACGTAGCGCGCCCGCGAGCGCGATCATTGCGCCGTTATCGGTGCACAGCGAAAGATCGGGGTAGTGGACTTCGAAGCCGCGCTTTTGCGCCGCGGCCGAAAGCGTTTCGCGCAACTGCTTGTTCGCGCCCACGCCGCCCGCTACCACGAGGCGCTTCATCTTCGTGCGCTTGAGCGCGGCGATCGACTTGGCGGCGAGCACGTCGACGGCGGCATCGACGAAGCCGCGCGCGATATCGGCCTTGCCTTGCTCGCAGATGTTCGGGCCGAGCTTCTTCACGTGCGTGAGCACGGCCGTCTTGAGGCCGCTGAAGCTGAAGTCGAGGTCGCCCGAATGCAGCATCGGGCGCGGCAGCTCGATGGCGCCCGGCGTGCCGAATTCGGCGAGACGTGAGACTTCCGGGCCGCCCGGATAGCCGAGGCCGAGCAGCTTGGCGGTCTTGTCGAACGCTTCGCCTGCGGCGTCGTCGAGCGTTTCGCCGAGGGTCTCGTAGACGCCCACGTCGGTCACGCGCATCAACTGCGTGTGGCCGCCCGAGACGAGCAGCGCGACGAAGGGAAAGGGCGGCGGCGCGTCGACGAGCAACGGCGAGAGCAGATGTCCTTCGAGATGGTGGATGCCGACGGTCGGCCGGTTCCACGCCATGGCGAGCGCGTTGGCGACGCTCGCGCCCACCAGCAGCGCGCCGGCGAGCCCGGGGCCCTGGGTGAAGGCAATGGCGTCGATGTCGCCGCGCGCGGCGCCGCTCTTCGCGAGCACTTCCTCGAGCAGCGGCAGCGCGCGGCGGATATGGTCGCGCGAGGCGAGTTCGGGCACGACGCCGCCGTACTCGCGGTGCATGGCGATCTGCGAGTGCAGGGCGTGGGCGAGCAGGCCGCGCTCGCTGTCGTAGAGCGCGAGGCCGGTTTCGTCGCAGGAGCTTTCGATGCCGAGAACGAGCATGGTGGGGCGTGCGGCGGCACGGGCGCCTGGCAACGAAGCCAGGCGAAAAACCGCCGCTAAATCAAAGTGAAAGGCGAACTTTAAAGTATAGCAGCGCGGGCGAAACCCGGCTGGGGGCGTCCGGCGCGCACGGGACCAACCCTGCGCCACCGCGGCGGCGGGCGCAGGTAGAATGCGCGCCATGGAATCATTCGACATCGCCGTGATCGGCGCAGGCGCGGCCGGCATGATGTGCGCGGCGGTGGCCGGTCAGCAGGGCCGCCGCGTGGCGCTGATCGACCACGCGCCGCGACTCGCGGAAAAAATCCGCATCTCGGGCGGCGGACGCTGCAACTTCACGAATCTGCACGCGAGCCCCGCCAACTATCTCTCGAACAACCCGCATTTCTGCCGCTCGGCGCTCGCGCGCTATACGCCGCGCGACTTCCTCGCGCTCCTGCGCCAGCATCGCGTGACCTGGCACGAGAAGCACAAGGGCCAGCTCTTTTGCGACCAGTCGAGCGAGGCGATCATCGACGTGCTGCGCGCCGAGTGCGACGCCGGCGGCGTGGCATGGCGCCGCCCGCTGCCGGTCGAGGCGGTGAGCCATGCCGACGGCGCGGGCTTCACGCTCGGCACGCCGCAGGGGCCGATTGGCGCGAAAGCGCTGGTGATCGCCACGGGCGGTCTGTCGATCCCGAAGATCGGCGCGACCGATTTCGCTTATCGAATCGCAAAGCAGTTTGGCCACAAGCTCGTCGATACCCGTCCCGCGCTCGTGCCGCTCACGTTCGCGCAGCAGGACTGGGCGCCCTACGTGCCGCTCGCGGGCGTCTCGCTCGAGGTGCACGTGGCGACCGGCGAGCGCAAGACCGGCGGCGCCTTCGACGAGGATCTGCTGTTCACGCACCGCGGCCTTTCCGGGCCCGGAGTGCTGCAGATTTCGAGCTACTGGCAGCCGGGTCAGCCGATTCGCGTGAATCTGCTGCCCGAGCGCGCCGCGACCGATGCGCTGATCGAGGCGAAGGGCGTGACGAAGCGCCAGATCGGCAACCTGCTCGCCGAGTGGGTGCCGACGCGCCTCGCGCACGCCTGGCTCGATACGCATCAGGTGCCGCTGGAAGCGCGACTTGCCGATCTGCCCGACAAGACGCTGCGCCGCATCGGCGAGGGGCTCGCGCAATGGACGCTGACGCCGACCGGCACCGAAGGCTACAAGAAGGCCGAAGTGACGCGCGGCGGCGTGGATACGCGCGAGCTCTCGTCCGCGACGATGATGAGCCAGCGCGTGCCGGGCCTGTACTTCGTGGGCGAGGCCGTCGACGTGACGGGCTGGCTCGGCGGCTACAACTTCCAGTGGGCGTGGGCTTCCGGGGTGGCCGCCGGCGAGGCCGCGGCAGAGTTCACGACGGCGGCGGGCAAGGTCTGACGTTCGCTAGCGGCGGCATCGCACGATTACGATTTCGACGGACGCGGCGCGTCGAGTCTCGGGGGGCTTGACGCTTGTCATTGTTGACCTGGCGGTGGAGGTTCACGCTGGAACACTGATCCATTGGGAAGAGGTGCGAAACGTGAATCAACCAGATCAACAGGAAGAGTGGGTGCAGTGCGGCGTGCCGCTACGGCGCATCATGATTGCGGTGGACGATTCGAAGGCGTCGATGCAGGCGCTGCGCTTTGCGGCGCGAGTGGCGCCGCGCGACGCCGACGTGCGCATCGTCTGCGCCGCCGAGCAGCCGCGCGCCTGGCAGGCCGGCGGTGCCTATACGGCGGGCGACGCCTGGCTCAAGGACACGCTCGCGGCCGCGCGCCAGGAGTTGCGACTCGAAGCCGAGCGCACGCTCGAGCAGGCCATGGCCGCGTTCGACGGACAAGTCGCATCGGTTTCGGGACACGTGCTCAATCTCTCCGGCGAGGCCGGCGCGGTGGTCCACGCATTGAGCGCGGCGGCCAGCGAATGGCAGGCCGACGTGCTGATCGTCGGCGCTCGCCATCGCGGGCGCATGAAGCGCTGGGTGGACGGCTCGGTGTCGGGCGCGCTGGCCGTTTGTGCGCCGTGCCCGCTGCTGGTCGTGCCGGCCGAATACGAGACCTGCGGCGAGCCGCGCTTCGCGCGCATGCTGGTGGCGACGGACGGCAGCGAGGCATCCGCGCAGGCGATCGAGGCGGCCATGCGGCTCGTCGAGCCGCAAATCGCGTTGCGAGCGATCTATGTTGTCGACCGCAGCAGCGTGGCCGGCGGTCCGGTGGCCGCGCCGGGGCTCGAGGAAACGCTCACCGGGGTCGGGCGCAACGCGCTCGCCGCTGCGCGCGAGCAACTCGAGCCGGCTGGCTGCGCCTGCGAAACGGCGCTCGTGGCGACCGGCCTCATGCGCGACGACATCGCCCACGCCGTCCTGCGCGACGCCGAGCACTGGAACGCCGATCTGGTCGTGCTGGGCACGCATGGTCGCCGCGGCGTCGCGCGCTGGCTGCTTGGCAGCGTGGCCCAGCGTGCCGTCGAGATCACGCATCTGCCGTTGTTGCTCGTCGGGCCTGGCGAAGGCTGATGGGCCGCGCAAGCTGCATCGGCTCTCTCTTTTGGGAAGCAGGCCGGGCAGTTCGCGCGCTTGGGGCGTGCAGTGGGCTGGTCTGGTTTGGCTATTCTCGCGGCCCGCGTCAGGTTCTTCGGGCACACTGATTCCGGTCCGTGAAGCCGCATCGAAGCCGTTCCGAAGCCCTTTGACAAGCGATAAACGAAGCAGCAAACGAAGCGGCGAACATGGGCCTGCGGGCCGCCGGGATTGGGGTTTCTCCCCCAGCCGGTCACACAATGGGCAAGCAGGGAACTGCTATACTTGATTCTCTTTACCTCCTGATCCGTTATTGGAAAATGACGACCATCCGCGTAAAAGAAAACGAACCCTTTGAAGTTGCCATGCGCCGCTTCAAGCGCACGATCGAGAAGAATGGTCTCTTGACCGAGCTTCGTGCGCGAGAGTTTTACGAAAAGCCTACGGCTGAGCGCAAGCGCAAGAAGGCAGCGGCGGTGAAGCGCCACTTCAAGCGCCTTCGCAGCCAGATGCTGCCCAAGAAGCTGTACTGATTTCCGCGTCGCCATGGCTTCCGTCTATCTGGAATTCCCATGGCAACGCAAGCAGCCGGCACTGCCGCCGGGCCCGTCCGGAAACCCGGACCGGAGCGGCAACAAGGCCTGCGCTGTCTATATGGTGTGGCCGCAGCTGTGTCGAATCCGCACCGACCCGCCTGGAAACGCTTCCAGGCGGGTTTTTGCATTCTTGTGATGTTTCGGTGCGATGGTTTGGCAGGGAGTTTGGCTCAGTGGCCGCACTGCCCGGGTTCGCCCGGGGATTGTGCAACCCCAACGCAATTCAGGTGAGTGATGAGTCTCAAGGACCAGATCAACGACGACATGAAGGCCGCGATGCGCGCGCGCGAAAGCGAGCGTCTCGCCACGATTCGTCTGCTGCTCGCCGCCATCAAGCAACGTGAAGTCGACGAGCGCGTGACGCTCGACGACGCTGGCATTACGGCGGTCATCGACAAGATGATCAAGCAGCGCAAGGACTCGATCAGCCAGTTCGAGGCGGCGGCCCGCATGGACCTCGTCGAGAAGGAAAACGCCGAGCTGCAGGTCCTGTCGGCCTATATGCCCGAGCAGCTTTCGGACGCGCAAATCGCGGCCGAAGTGCAGGCAGCGGTCGCCCAGGTGGGCGCGAGCGGCCCGCAGGACATGGGCAAGGTCATGGGCGTGCTCAAGCCCAAGCTGGCGGGCCGCGCCGACATGACAGCGGTCTCCGGCCTCGTCAAGGCCGCGCTCGCGAAGTAAGGGCCGCGCCTCGCGCGGCGCCGGCCCTTGCGCCGTGCGCCGCTGCGAGGTCCGTACGGGCCGTGCTAACGCACGTGCCCGGCCTCTGATACCCGAGCGACGAGCCCTGATGATTCCGCATTCGTTCCTGCAGGATCTGCTCAACCGCGTCGATATCGTCGACGTGGTGGGCCGCTACGTGCAGCTCAAGAAGGGCGGCGCGAATTTCATGGGCCTGTGCCCGTTTCACAACGAAAAGAGCCCGTCCTTTACCGTTAGTCCAACGAAACAGTTTTATCACTGCTTCGGCTGTGGCGCGCACGGCACCGCGATCGGCTTCCTGATGGAGCACGCGGGCCTCACGTTTCCCGAGGCCGTCAACGAACTCGCGCAGTCGGTCGGCCTCACCGTGCCTCAGGAGCCTTCGCCGATGCGCGGCGGCGCCTATGGTGGCAGCGGCGGGGCGGGCGCCGGGTCCGGCGGCTACGCGCCGGGCGTCTCGAAGGCCGTCTCCAATGCGCTTTCGGACCTCATGCAGACGGCTTGCGACTACTACCGCAAGCAGCTACGCAACGCGCCGAATGCCATCCAGTATTTGAAAAAGCGCGGCCTCACGGGCGAAATCGCGGCCCGTTTCGGCCTCGGTTACGCGCCCGACGGATGGCAGAACCTCGAATCCGCGTTTACCGATTATCGCGACGATGCGCTGGTCGAAGCCGGCCTCGTCATCGTCAGCGAAAAGCAGGACGCGCAGGGCCAGGCGCGCCGCTATGACCGTTTCCGCGACCGCGTGATGTTCCCCATCCGCAACGTCAAGGGTCAGGTGATCGGCTTTGGCGGGCGCGTGCTCGACGGCGGCGAGCCCAAGTATTTGAATTCCCCGGAAACGCCGCTATTTAACAAGGGTAGCGAACTGTACGGGCTGTTCGAGGCGCGACTCGCGATCCGCGAACAGCACTACGTGCTGGTAGTCGAAGGGTATATGGACGTGGTCGCGCTCGCGCAACTCGGATTCCAGAACGCGGTGGCCACGCTGGGCACCGCGTGCACGCCCATCCACGTGCAGAAGCTGATGCGTCAGACCGATACGGTGATCTTCAGCTTCGACGGCGATGCGGCGGGCCGGCGCGCCGCGCGGCGCGCGCTGGACGCGTGCCTGCCTCATGCGGCGGACAATCGCACGATCCGCTTCCTGTTCCTGCCCTCGGAGCACGATCCGGACAGCTACGTGCGCGAGTACGGCACCGAGGCGTTCAAGGAGCAGGTCGACCGCGCCATGCCGCTCTCGCAGTTCATGTTGAATGAAGTGCTGGTGGGCAAGGAGCTGGATCAGCCGGAAGGGCGCGCCCGCGCGCTGTTCGATGCGAAGCCGCTGTTGCAGGCGCTGCCGGCCAACGCGCTGCGCGCGCAGATCATGCACATGTTCGCCGACCGTCTCGACGTGCCGTTCGAGGAAGTTGCGGCGCTCTGCGAAGTCGACGCCCGCATCGCCCAGGCCGCGCGTCAGGCGCCCGCGCGCAAGGACCGGCACCTCGTGACCGGGATCGAGCGCAAGGCGCTGCGCAACCTGGTGATGCATCCGCGCATCGTGGCGCAGCTCGACGAAGAGGCCGAACAGGCGCTCATCACGCTCACGCGGCACGGCGAACTGTTCGAGGAAGTGACTACGCACGCACGTGCGCTGGGCGACGCAGCCGAGTTTCAGCTCCTTTCGGACCTGTTGCGAAACGGTGCGAACGCCCCCACCTTCGAGGAGATTTTTCGCGAAATTCTGGACTATGATGAAAACGTTCGGGATTTGCTGATGAAAAATCCAGAAGATGGCGCCGTGATCGAGGAGCGCCGCGAGCAGGAGCGGCTCGTGGGCGAGGAACTGGCGGCGGCAATCCTGAAAATGCGCTTCGACGCTTGCAGCGAGCGGTTGGACGTGCTTTCGCGGCAGTCGCGTCATACGCCCGAGGAGCTGGCCGAATATGTGAAACTGAATCAGACACGGGCTGACATGAAACGTCAGCTCGGGCTGTAGGGAAGGAACGTGCGCGGGCGATTATTACCGTGCGTGCTATAATAAAAGGTTTTCAGCGGTTTGTTTTTGTTGTTTGTTTTTGTTTTTTCCGGGCGGGCAGCTCAAGTATCACTCGGAGGTCATTCGCCGGGCGATACCCCAAGATGTCCAGTTTCCAGCAAGGGCGGAATGGCAATGGCAAAGACTACAGGCGGAAAAAAGGCGACAGGCAAAGGCTCGACGGAGCCGACCAGCAAGGTCACGAAGGCCCAGGACGCACCACCCGCCAGTTCCCGCCGCAAGGCGGCGACCGCCAGTCATGAAGTCCCCGCAGTCCGGAAGAAAGCCATGGCTGCTTCGGCCGCGCGAGCGGCGCCAAATCGTGCGGCGAAAGCCGCGACTCACCCGGCAACGAAGCGGTCCGGTGGTCCGAGTAGTGCAAGGCAAGTGCCTGCCGTTGCGGACGATGCGGCAGAGCGCGAGGCTCCAGTATCCACGGTTCAAGAGGCTGATGTCCAGCAGCCGCGAGTCGAGACTACAGCCGGTACGGCGAACTCCATGACGAAAAAGCTGAATGAAGTGTCCGTCGATGACGACGCAAACCAGAGCGAAGAAAGCACGCCCACCGCGGGCAAGGGTGAAAAAACCACCCGTGCGCGCGACCGGCGAGCGAAGGAAAAGGCGCTGCTGAAAGACGCATTCGCGTCATCGCAGCCCGGGACCGTCGAGGAACTCGAAGAGCGGCGCAACAAGCTGCGCGCGCTCATCAAGCTTGGCAAGGAGCGCGGTTACCTCACCTACGCCGAAATCAACGATCACCTGCCGGACAACTTCACCGAGACCGAGGCGATCGAAGGCATTATCAGTACCTTCAACGACATGGGCGTGGCCGTCTACGAGCAGGCGCCCGATGCCGAAACGCTGCTCCTGAACGACAACGCGCCCAACGCTTCTTCGGACGACGAAGTAGAAGAGGAAGCCGAGGTCGCGCTCTCCACCGTCGACTCCGAATTCGGCCGCACGACCGACCCGGTGCGCATGTACATGCGCGAAATGGGCACGGTCGAGCTGCTCACGCGCGAAGGCGAAATCGAAATCGCCAAGCGCATCGAAGACGGCCTCATGCACATGGTCATGGCAATCTCCGCTTGCCCGACCACCATCGCCGACATCCTCTCGATGGCCGAGCGCGTGGCGAACGACGAGAGTCGCGTAGATGAGCTCGTCGACGGCCTGGTCGATCCGAACGCCGAAGACACCGACGGCTTCAATGCGAAGGAAGCCGAAGAGATCGAGAACGAGCAGGAAGAAGACGAAGAGGAAGAGGAAGAAGAGGAAGAAGAAGAGGACGACGGCGCAGCCCAGGCGACGGCCAATGCGGCGCAGCTCGAAGCCCTCAAGCGCGCCTCGCTCGAAAAATTCGCGCTCATCAGCGAGTGGTTCGACAAGATGCGCCGCGCGTTCGAGAAGGAGGGCTACAAGTCGAAGTCCTACCTCAAGGCGCAGGAAACGATCCAGAACGAGCTGATGTCGATCCGCTTCACGGCGCGCACCGTCGAGCGTCTGTGCGACACGTTGCGCGCGCAAGTGGATGAAGTGCGCCAGGTCGAACGCCAGATCCTGCATACGGTCGTGGACAAGTGCGGCATGCCGCGCTCGGAGTTCATCGCGCGCTTCCCGGGCAACGAAACCGATCTCGACTGGTCCGACAAGATCGTTGCCGAGAGTCACTCGTATAGCGCGATCCTCTCGCGCAACATCCCGGCGATCCGCGAACAGCAGCAGCGTCTGCTGGACCTGCAGGCGCGCGTGGTGCTGCCGCTGAAGGACCTGAAGGAAACCAACCGCCAGATGGCGGCCGGCGAACTCAAGGCCCGCCAGGCGAAGCGCGAGATGACCGAGGCCAACCTGCGTCTCGTGATCTCGATTGCGAAGAAGTACACGAATCGCGGCTTGCAGTTCCTCGACCTCATTCAGGAAGGCAACATCGGCCTGATGAAGGCGGTGGACAAGTTCGAATATCGCCGCGGCTACAAGTTCTCGACCTACGCGACGTGGTGGATCCGCCAGGCCATCACGCGCTCGATCGCGGACCAGGCGCGTACGATCCGCATTCCGGTTCACATGATCGAGACGATCAACAAGATGAACCGCATCTCGCGGCAGATCCTGCAGGAAACCGGTCTCGAGCCGGATCCGGCCACGCTCGCCGAGAAGATGGAAATGCCGGAGGACAAGATCCGCAAGATCATGAAGATCGCGAAGGAACCGATCTCCATGGAAACGCCGATCGGCGACGACGACGATTCGCATCTGGGCGACTTCATCGAGGACAACAACACGGTGGCGCCGGCCGATGCCGCGCTGCATGCTTCGATGCGCGATGTGGTGAAGGACGTGCTCGACTCGCTCACGCCGCGCGAGGCGAAGGTGCTGCGCATGCGCTTCGGTATCGAGATGAGCACCGATCACACGCTCGAGGAAGTCGGCAAGCAATTCGACGTCACGCGCGAGCGGATTCGCCAGATCGAGGCGAAGGCGCTGCGCAAACTGCGTCACCCGAGCCGTTCGGACAAGCTCAAGTCCTTCCTCGAAGGGAACTGAAGGTTGTTTGAGATGGGTCCGGGAACGCGGTTAATTGCGTTCCGCGGATAGTCAGGCGGGGGCGGTTCGTGTAGTATGTCGGCCTGCCGTCGAAAAGCCCGGCCTCTGTGTAGACCGGGCTTTTTTGTTGACTTCCCCTCGTTGTAGCTTCGTGGGCCGGACGCCGTGTTGGTTGCAGGCAGCGGACTCATAATCCGCCGGAGAGATCCCGTCGTCGGTTCGAACCCGACCCGGCCCACCATTCGTTATTCCATCAACTTCTGGGACGTTCCGTTCGGATCTCCCAAACCCTTGCTGGGTGGTCACTTGAGACCATTTCCTGCTCCGTCGATTGCTGTTGCGACCCGTTGACTTCCTTAGTTTCGTGGGGGTAGTTTTGGGGGTATGCCGTCCTTCTCGGCAGGAGATACCCCCATGCCCCTCTCCGATACCACTATTCGCGGCGCCAAGCCCGGCGTCAAGCCGGTCAAGCTGTCCGATGCCGGCGGTCTCTATCTTCTTCTGACTCCAAGCGGATCTCGCCTGTGGCGTATGAAGTACCGTTTTGCAGGGAAAGAAAAACTGCTTGCGCTCGGCGCCTATCCGACCGTATCGCTAAAGGACGCCCGTCACCGGCGCGACGAGGCGCGGAAGAAGCTTGCAGCGGGCTACGATCCAGGCGAAGCCAGGAAAGCAGAAAAAGCGACGGCAAAAGATCGCGCCGCGAACAGTTTCGAAGTCATTGCGCGAGAGTGGTTCGAATTGACGAAAGGCAAATGGGAGGCGGAGTATGCCAGCCTCATCATGCATCGTCTGGAGCGCGACATGTTTCCGTCTATGGGAGGGCGTCCAATCGCTGAGATCACGGCCGTAGAGCTATTAGCCGCGCTACGGAGGATCGAAAAGCGAGGCGCGATCGATACGGCACATCGTGCCTTGCAGAAGTGCGGCCAGATTTTCCGCTACGCGGTGGTAACCGGGCGAGCAGACCGCGATCCAACCGCCGACCTTCGCGAAGCTCTCAAGCCAGCACCGAAACAGCACTACGCGTCGATCAAGGATCCGAAAGCTGTTGGAGCACTGATGCGCGCGATTCGGGACTATGTAGGTGGCTTTGAAACGAAATGCGCACTGCTAATCGGCATTCTGACCTTTGTACGCCCGGGCGAGCTTCGAAAGGCAGAGTGGACCGAATTCGACCTGGACCATGCTGAGTGGCGCCTCCCTGCTGTCCGGATGAAGATGGGAGAACAGCACATCGTGCCTCTCTCGACGCAGTCGCTAACGATCCTAAAGGATCTTCATTCGGTAACTGGGCATGGACGTTACCTTTTCCCAAGTGTTAGAACCGCTTCTCGGCCAATGAGCGAGAACACAGTGAATGCCGCTCTTCGTAGGCTTGGATATACGCGAGAGGAAATGACGGGTCACGGGTTCCGCAG
Source organism: Paraburkholderia sp. J63 (assembly GCF_905220245.1). Classification (NCBI taxonomy): domain Bacteria; kingdom Pseudomonadati; phylum Pseudomonadota; class Betaproteobacteria; order Burkholderiales; family Burkholderiaceae; genus Paraburkholderia; species Paraburkholderia sp. J63. The sequence continues at coordinate 26,240 of NZ_CAJMZF010000049.1, forward strand.
CACTGCATCCACATTACTCAACGAACTGGGGTGGCACCCGGATGCAATAGAGCGGCAGCTATCACACGGCGAAAGAGATGAGGTGCGCGGCGCTTACAATTTCGCTGAGTATCTTCCTGTCCGAAAGAAGATGATGCAAGCGTGGGCTGACCATCTCGATCAGTTGGAACGTGGAGCGAGATTGTTGAGGATAGGACTTTCCCGCACAAGCTGACATCAGCTAGATGCAAAAAAGCGAATCGAAGAAACCCGCAAGCACGGCGACGCGTGGCGACGTCCTCGCCAGCGAGAGCTAGGTATTTTTCTGTTGAATCATCGAAAGCATCGAAGGTGTACTCGCCTTTGGCCGATACTTATTGATGTCACGAAATTGTTATCGCTTTCGGATATTGAAGAGATAATCTAATTCAATATGTTTCCGCTCGGGTTTAGTTATCTTTGAGTATCACCGATACTCGGATGCCGCGCATCATTTAACGGAAGTTAGTGGAATATAATGGAGTGGGAGTAACTTAGGATCCTCTGCAGTGGTCTGCAGAGGTCCGTCGATTCCCTGATTTCCCGTACAAAAACAAGGGTTTATTGACTATTTTGATCCGCTGCCGTCCGTCGGCAGTGCTGCGTCGCCGACGGCATGAGCGACGGTATAGCATCTTTCTCTGCAGACGATCCATTTTGATACCGTCACCGCGCGTGACGGTATCAAACACGGTATCAGTTCATGGAGGATTGCATGCTGACGGACCTCGAATTGCGGGCGCTCAAGCCCACCGGCAAGATATACAAGGTTGCTGACCAGCGTGGCCTGTATGTTGCGGTTACCTCGTCCGGAGCGGTGAGTTTCCGCTTCGACTATCGTCTGAATGGGCGCCGGGAGACCCGGGTCATAGGCCGCTACGATCCCGGGCTACCAGCACGCGGCCCACGTCCTTCTGACGAACTTTCCTTTGGCATGTCGCTGCGTCTTGCGGAAGCAAGGCTGCTCCTTGAGAGGGCTCGTCGGGAAGTGGAACAGGGCGTCAGTCCGTCGAGAAACAAGGTTGAAAAGCGTGCAGAAGCGGCCGAAGCGATGACGTTTGGAAAGTGGGCCGAAAAATACTTCGCAGAAGCCATGCTCGCGGAATCGACCCGTGCGATGAGGAAGTCCGTCTACGACCGGAATCTTGCAGCGGAGTTCGGGCGGCTGAAGCTCGAAGAGATCACACCTTCAAGACTCCTGATGAGGTGTGAGAAGATCAAGGAGCGTGGTGCGGCGGCACCGGCCGTTCAGGCACGCGACATCGTCCTCCAGGTCTATCGTTTTGTGCAGGCAAGAGGGTTGAAGGTAGCCAATCCTGTAGAAGACATTCGTCCCTCCGCTATTGCTACCTTCAAGCCGCGGGACCGGGCACTTACACCGTCAGAAATTCATGTGTTTTTCAAGGGGCTCGAGAGGACACCTACCCTGCCAACGCTGCGTCTAGCCATCAAGTTCATGCTACTGACAATGGTGCGCAAGTCGGAATTTATTCTCGCCAGTTGGAGCTAGTATTCTGTCCCAGAAATAACTTTGCATATGTCCAGATTGTTCTATGATCGAGTCACGGCGTGCAGGAGGCGATCATGGGACGCAGAGGAATCGAAGTTGTCGTGTCGGAGTTGGAGCGAGAACAATTGCTGTCAATGAGCCGCTCGCGTTCGCTGCCTCACTCTCTGGTGCGTCGGGCAAAGATTGTCTTGATGGCAGCTGACGGTCATACGAGCCAGGAGATTGCAACGCAGTGCGAAGTTACTGCACCGGCGATCACGCACTGGAAGAAGCGGTTTGTTGCGCAGGGGCTTGGCGGTCTGCATGATGAAGCCCGTCCAGGGCGGCCTCGCACCCATGACGATGAAGCGGTAGCGGAACTGCTGGCGAGGATACTGCATGAGAAGCCGGACGGGGCAACGCACTGGAGCGTGCGCTCCGCTGCAGCGCAGACAGGGATTTCGAAGAGTTCGGTGGCCCGATATCTGTCGTTGTTCGGTGTACAGCCCCACCGTTCAAAGAGCTTCAAGCTGTCTAACGATCCCTACTTCGTAGAGAAGGTGCGCGATATTGTGGGGCTGTACCTGAGCCCGCCGACTAATGCCCTCGTGCTTTGTGTCGACGAGAAGAGCCAGTGCCAGGCGCTAGAACGTACGCAACCGATGTTGCCGATGGGGCTGGGGTATCTCGAGGGAGTGACGCATGATTACGTTCGGCATGGCACCACCACGCTATTCGCCGCGCTCAATACGGCAACGGGTGAAGTCATTGCGCAGTGTAAGCCGCGCCACCGACATCAGGAATTCCTGGCGTTTCTCAAGCATGTGGACCTGGCGGTGCACGCGGATCTCGATGTGCATCTGATCGTCGACAACTACGCGACACACAAGCATCCGAAAGTCCGGGCGTGGTTGGCCCGGCATACGCGCTACCACATGCACTTCACGCCGACCTACTCAAGCTGGCTGAATCAGGTTGAACGCTGGTTTGGCCTGATTACGCAGCAGGCGATCCGTCGAGGATCGTTCAAGAACGTGCGCCAACTCGTTACCAGCATCGAGCGGTACATCAAGCAGTACAACCAACACGGCCGCGCGTTCGTATGGACCGCGACTGCCGATTCAATCCTCCAGAAAGTGGCTCGGCTATGCAAAGTTATTTCTGGGACAGAATACTAGGTGGACTTTAATAAGGCGATCTGGACCATTCCGAAGGACCGGATGAAAGCAGGGCGTGCGCACAACGTCTATCTAAGCCAGCAGGCCCTGGACATCCTGGTCACCTTTAAGACTTGTTTTGGCGCGAGCGCGTATTTGCATCCGGGTCGCTATGAAACTGAATTGCCGATAAGTGCCGCCACTCTGAACCGCGTCGTTGACAGTGCAGTCAGGCTAATCCGTGAGAGCGAGGCACCAGACTTTGAATCCTTCTCTGTTCATGACCTACGGAGAACGGCGAGTACGCAACTGCATGAAGCCGGGTTCAACAGCGACTGGATAGAGAAATGTCTGGCGCACGAACAGCGTGGGGTACGCGCCGTATACAACAAGGCTGAATATGCCGAGAACCGAAGGACGATGCTACAGACGTGGGCCGACATGCTCGAAGGGTGGATCGTGAAGAATCCTGAAACGGATGACGCTGCTCAGGTGCGGATTACCGAAGGAGGCCTGCGCTCGATAGTGTAGAAGCTGGGGCTTGGCGAGCACAACTGTCAATCGAACGTTTTCATTTGCTCTGAAATTTGCTTTCCTACAGCGAGATTGCTTCTTCGTAGATGAATATTAATAAATAAATCGACATGATCATTCCATAAAATTAATTAGTTATATATTATTATTTGATATATGGATAGCATCCCGTAAGAGCGCTGTGGAAGAGTGTACCGGTTGCGCAACCGTGAGCTTTGTCTGAACGCTTTTGTGCGCAGGGTGCGGACGTCACTTCGCCTCCACTGGGCGAATTGCAGCTGAAGAAAACGGTCGAGGAACTCTGACCTCGACCGTCGGTTTGTGATGCCAAGTTACATTATTGCGCCAGGTATCCACCGTCCACCGGCAGTTCAATGCCTGTGACATAACTGGCTTCGTCGCTCGCGAGGAAGAGCACCCCATAGGCAATCTCAACCGGCTGAGCCTTCCGCTTCATCGGTGTGGCTGTGACGACGACATCGTTAACGGCACTTGCCTGCAAGGCAACCAGGGGCGTGTCCGTGATGCCTGGGTGAACCGAATTACAACGGATTCCATCCGAGACATAAGTAATTGCAACGTTTTTCGTCATTGTGCGCACCGCTCCCTTCGTGGCGTGATACGCATGTGCGCCTGGAACTGCCGCATTTCCCCAGATCGAAGAGAGGTTCACGATGGAGCCGGTTTTTTGTTGTTGCATTGTCGGAATCACGGCTCGGGTTCCAAGAAATACGCCAGTTTGATTGACGCCTATCACACGCTCCCACGACTTGACGTCGAGCATGTGAGCGGACTCGTACGTAGCGATGCCCGCATTGTTCACGAGAATATCAATTCGCCCATGGCGCTCGAGCGTGCTGGCCACCACGCGCTGCCAGTCCTCCTCGTTAGCGACGTCGATTTCTTCAGTGGTAACGCCTTTCTGGAATGGTTCGTCGGGCGCGCTGAGGTCTAATGCGACGACGTTGGCCCCCTCCTGGACGAACAGCTCTACGATTGCCCTTCCGATTCCACGGTTTCCGCCGGTAACCATCGCCACCTTGTTTTTCAGTCTCATCCTAATCTCCCGGTGTGATGGATCGGAAAGGCTAGATTGCCCATCCGCCGTCGATGGCGATTTCGGCGCCCGTGATGAATGCGCTTTCGTTGCTCGCCAGGAACGCAACAAGCGCGGCCACCTCGTCAGGCGTGCCGTGACGCTTTAGTGGGGCGGACTCGGCACCGAACTGGTTTATCTCATCGGGATTTTCCTTGAGCATGTCGGTCGCGATAAAACCCGGATGAACCGAATTCACCCGGATTCCGTGCGGAGCCAGCTCTGCAGCCGCAACCTTGGTCATGCCACGCACTGCCCATTTTGTGCCGCCGTACGAAATTGCATTGGCGAATCCCCGCAGGCCGGCAACGGACGAAATGTTGACGATCGCTCCATGACCGCTAGCGCTTAATGGTTCGATTGCGTGTTTCATGCCGAGTAGCGTGCCGAGTTGATTGACGCGAAAATGCTGTTCGGCAAGTTGTGTGGTGGTCTCGCCGAGCGGCGCGGGCTTGTAGATGCCGGCGTTGTTGACGAGCACGTTGCATTGCCCGAAAAGACTGGCCGCACGTTCGAAGACGTGCGCCCAGGCCGTTTCGTCCGTGACGTCATGCTTGACGAAGACCGCGCGCTCGCCGAGCTGGCGCGCGAGTGCCTCCCCTTCATCGACCAGCAGATCGGTCAACACCACGTTCGCCTCTTCGCGATGAAAGCGCTTCGCTTCCGCTGCGCCCTGGCCGCGGGCGGCGCCCGTGATGATGACGGTCTTGCCTTCGAATCGGTTCATGATTGAGTTCCTTGCTTCGCAATGCTATTCGTTGAGGAAAACGCCAGATAGCGATAACGCTTCAGTAGTGGCGCGAAACGTCTTTGGCTAGCCACGGGTAGCGTGCCGTATCCGCACCCGCGTAGTCCGGGTCGAGGTAGATGTGGCAGCGTTGAATCTTGAAGTCGCGGATTTCAAATACGTCGCACCACCGTCCCGCATGCGTCGTGCCGGCGCGCCAGGTCTGGCCGGTCTTGAGGCGGCCGTGGGAAGTGGCCTCGACCACGACGAGATCGCCCTGCTGGATGAAGTTGGCATACGTCACGTCGTGGCAGATTTCGGCCAGAATGCCGAGCAGATCGTCGAACAGTCTCGCGATCTCCTCGCGGCCGTTAGCAATACCCCATTTGGGGAAGTAAACCAGGGCGTGTTCGTCGAAGAGACTCAGGATTTCGTCGCCGCGGTCCATGCGTCTGAAGTACTCGAGCGCCACGGCTTTGCGTTGCTCATCGGTCATCGGTTCGCTCTGCATGTTGTCTCCTTGTTGCGCGCAGCGGTTTGCGGGGCCGCTGCGGCGGGGTTGCAAGAACAGCTGGAAAGGTCGCGGGTCAGTGCGTGGCTTCGGCGGGCCTGGTCTGCTTGACGGCTTCGGCGTGTGCTGCGTGTGCCGCGCGCCACGCGAACGCGATGATCGGACCCAACGTGCCTCCGCCCGCCCAGTAGGCGCGCGCGGAGGCAGACGCCACGCAGCTGCCCACGCCATACAACCCGGGAATGGGCGCGCCCAGATCGTCCAGCACTTGTGCGCTGGCGTTGGTCAGCGGACCGCCTTTCGTGTCGAGCGTGCCGCCGGCAACGAGCGCCGCGTAGTACGGCCCCGTGTCGGAGAGCGGATACAGCGTGGGATTGCCATGGTCGAGCGGCTCGCCCGTCGGGCCATTGAACATGCGTTCGACCAACCGGTCGCCGCGCTGGAAATCGTGGTCCTTGCCTTCGCGCGCAAGCGCATTGAAGCGGGCGATCGACGTACGAAGCTTCGTTGCGAAACTCCCGGAGAGGCGTGTATTCCCCGTGAGATGCGCATACTTCTCCAGACGCGCGCGGATGGCGCCGATCAGTTCGTCGAGGGTTTCGCCGCGCAGTTCGAACGCCTCATTGCCTGCAGCGGGACGGATCAAACGGCCATACTCCGTACTGGCGGAATGGGTCTGGCTGCGTTGATCCCAGATCGCGATCTGAACGAAGTTCGGGTACTCGGCACGTTGCGGATCCCATTCGAAGAATTTCTGTGCGATTTCGTTATAGGCGAGCTTTTCGTTGACCACCCGCTGTCCGGAGCTGTTCACCCATAGCATCGAATCTCCGCCGACCGAGAAGGTGCCCGTGAAGTCATCGCCGCCCGCGGCGACGCGTTCCAGCGCGCCCGGGCACATCCACGCATAGTTCATGTTGCGCAACTGGGCGCCGCTTGAACCGGCGATGCGAACAAAGTCGCCCTCATTGCTGCGCGCGGCGCAACCGCCGACGAAGGGCGCGTGAAGGAAGTTGGCGCGCAGGGCAGCGTCATGCGTAAAACCATCCGTCGCGAAAATCACAGCCTTGCGCGCACCGAGCGTGATCCGCTTGCCGCTTGCGTGCGTGCCCTGCACGCCGGTGACTGCGCCGTCGACACTTCGTACGAGTCGCTGCACGCGCACACCCGTCATGACTTCTACGCCGTCGCGCAGTGCGGCGGTTCGCATCGATTCGACTGCGACCTTTCCGCCGTCGGACATCGACTCACATGCGTCAGCGGGCACGAGCACCCGGCCACGCGGCGCCTTGTTCTCGGGGAGTTCGGCCCAGTAGTCGGTCACGTCGGCGCACTGCCGGTAGCGCAGGGCGCCCCGCTCATGCAGCGCCTCGGCAGCAGGGGCCGCGCTTTCGTAGATGGCTTCAAACGCTTCGTATTCCCACTGCTCCAGGCCGAGCAGCGGTGCGTCGGGTTTGTAGCGCTCGGGACGCGCGAGGCGCGCCATGTAGCGCAGGCAATCTTCCTTGACGTCGACGAGGCCGGCTTCCCGCATCGGCCGGTTATTGGGCACCCAGTACCAGAATGCCGCCTTGCGCGCGCTGCCGCCGATCGTGTCGGCCTTTTCGACGAGCGCCACCGAATTGCCCAGCCAGCGCGAGAAGAGAGCGGCAGGCAGGCCGCCGCCGCCCGCACCGACGACGATGACGTCGTATTCACTGTCAAGCGCTGAGGGCGCTGCGGCCGGCACGGCTGCTAGCCGCCCATTGCGGGCTTCCCTGCATTGTCTTCCTCCATATGTTTTCGATGTCAGGCAGCGCGCCGGGGGGACTCGCGCCCGCCTTCGTAAAAATATACTCTAAGATAAAATATATGCAAAAAATAAAAAACTATCGTTGTAATCGGATGGTATATATCGGCAACCGCGCGGAGAGAGCGGATGGAGGGGCATCGGAAGGATGGGAAATGCAGGCCATCGCAGCGGGGGCGCGAGGAGGGAGCAGGTGGCAAGCATTTGTCGCCACGACCGGGGGGCAGTGGCGCGGGAGAAAAGTTTGAAGCCGTCAGCGAGCGCTACGGCATAGGCGGGGGCGGGCTTTCGTGCGCAGCGTCCAGAGATGGCCGGGTGTGAATCAGGCCGCCGTGCGCCGTTTTCGTGCGCTGGCGGCCGCAGTCGTCGCCCCCTGCGGAGTGCTTTGTGGCGCGTCGGTGTGATCCGCGCGCTCAAGGACCAGTTTGGCCGTGGTAGAGAAATGGTCCCGCAGCAATTTGCACGCGAGATCTGCGTCTCGCGCAAGCACCGCCTTGACGATTTCTTCGTGCTCTTTGCCGACATCGCGTTCGATCGCGTGCTGGTTACGCAGTGACATATGGCGATAACGCGCCGTCTGCGTACGCAGGGTCACAGCAAAGTGCTTTAACCACTTCGACCGGCAGCCCGCAAGCAGAACCATGTGGAAATTGTCATGCGCTCGCTCCCACGCGGGATTCATCCGGGGCGGCTCTCCGATCGTTGTCGGCAGGCTGTTCACCAGGTGAAACGCCGCAAGTACAGAGCCTTCCCATTCAAGGTTGCCGCTTTCGATCGCGTCGCGCAGCGCCTCGGATTCTATGCCCTGTCTCACCGAGGTGACATCTTCCAGATCTTCCCGGGAAATCTGCGTGACGCGGAAGCCGCGCTGGTCCTCAGCCTCGACGAAGCCGCTCATCGCGAGCCGGGAGACAGCTTCGCGCAGCGGAATCACCCCCGCCTGGTAGCGCTCGGCCAACTCGCGGATGTTGAGTTTCGAACCAGGCGGCAGCACTCCCGTGACGATGTCCTGAAGGATAGCGTCCGCCAGCACCGACGCCATCGTCCGCGGCGAGTTGCTATCGGTGTTGTCGAAATTGATGTCCACGGCGTTCTCCTCTTGATGCCTCGATTATATTCAAAAGCAGAAGTGTATCCATAAGTTCGGGTTAACGATAAAAGACAAAAATATATATATTTTGTACTTTTGTATCTGTTGACGCCGCCCCCGGCGGTCGTCCTCTCAAACCGCTCTGGAGAAGTCATGCGTTACGTTAATTTTTCAGCCGACGGCCAGCCGCGCCAGTTGGGCGTGCTTCAAGGTTCCACTGTCACGTCGCTCGGCGACGCCACTCTCGAAGACCTGCTGGCGCAAGGCACCGATCTGCTTGCTTACGCGAATGCGCGACGCGAGTCCGGCAAAGAGTACAAAGTGGACGACGTCACGTTATTGCCGCCGCTTACGAACCCGGGAAAGATCATCTGCGTCGGCCTGAATTACGCGGACCATACCAAGGAAAGCCCCTATGAGCAGCCGTCGTATCCAACCCTTTTTCCGCGCTTCAATACCAGCCTGATTGGTCACCGCGCGCCGATGATCCGTCCGCTTGTTTCCGATTCCCTCGACTTCGAGGGCGAAATGGCCGTGGTGCTCGGGCGCGGCGGCCGTCATATTCCGCAGGAGCAGGCGCTGGACTGCGTGGCCGGCTATTCGGTGTTCAACGACGGTTCGGTGCGCGAGTATCAATTCAAGGCGCCGCAATGGACTGTTGGCAAGAATTTCAACGGCACCGGTGCTTTCGGCCCGACGTTGGTCACGTCCGACGAAGTCCCGTCGGGCGGCAAGGGCCTGAAGCTCGAAACGCGCCTGAACGGCAAGGTGGTGCAGTCCGCCAACACGAGCGACATGCTGTTCGACGTGGGGTCGCTCATTGCAATCGTCAGCGAGGCCATCACGCTGGAAGCGGGAGACGTGATCGTCAGTGGCACGCCGGCCGGCATCGGCTGGGCGCGCGAGCCGAAGCTCATCATGCGCGACGGCGACGTATGCGAAGTTGAGATCGAGGGGCTCGGCGTGCTCACGAACGTGGTGCGCGACGAGGCGCCGCGGCGCTGAGACGGCGCTTCGCGAACCAGACGGGCAGACCTACAGGAAGGAGATGACATGAGACAGATTCGCGTCCCAGTATTCGTGGTGGGGGCGGGCCCCGCAGGTTTGACGACGGCCGCGTTGCTGGCGAAGTACGGCGTGGAGGTGCTGGCCATTACACGCTATCCCGGCACCGCGCATTCGCCGCGCGCGCATATTACGAATCAGCGCACGGTGGAAGTGTTTCGCGACCTCGGTATCGAGGACCGCGTGCGCGCGCTTTCCACCGCGAACGAACTGATGAGCAACAACGTCTGGGCGACGAGTTTCGCGGGTACGGAGATCGCGCGCCTGCAGACGTGGGGCACCGGCACGAAGCGCCGGGCCGACTACGAGGCGGCGAGTCCGTCCCGGATGTGCAATGCGCCCCAGCACCTGCTCGAGCCGGCCATCCTCACGGCCGCGCGCGAATATGGCGCGAAGGTGCTGTTCAACACGGAGCTGGTGTCGATACGGCAGACCGACGAGGCCGTGTATTCGCGGGTCGTCGACCGCTTGACCGGCGAAGAATTCGAAGTGGTCTCCGACTACGCGGTGGGCGCGGACGGTGCGCAAAGCCTCGTCGTCAAGGAAGTCGGCTTCGAACTGGAAGGCGAGATGGGCCTCGGCTGCGCGGTGAACTGCTGGCTCGAGGTGGATCTGGAAAAGTACTGCGCGCACCGCCCGGGCGTGCTCTACTGGATGACCCAGCCCGGCAGCGACTACTGGGTGGGCAGCGGCACGTACATTTGCGTGCGGCCATGGAACGAGTGGGTGCTTCTCTTCATGTACAACCCGAAGGACGGCGAGCCTGACCTCAGCGAGGAGGCCGTGATGGCGCGCGCCCGCGCGACGATCGGTGATCCAGACATCCCGATCCGCGTGAAAGCCGTGTCCAAATGGACGATCAACCGCATGGTCGCGCGCAGCATGGTGAAGGGGCGCGTCGCTATCGCTGGCGATGCCGCGCACCGCCATCCGCCCGCCAACGGCCTCGGCTCGAATACCTCGGTACAGGATGCATTCAACCTTGCCTGGAAACTTGCGATGATCGTCAAGGGTGAGGCAACGCCTGCGCTGCTGCAGACATATACGGACGAACGCCAGCCGGTCGCCGAGGGCGTCGTGAACCGTGCGATCAAGTCGGTGGGCGAGATGCTGCCGATCGCGAATGCACTTGGCTTCTCTGCGGGTCAGAGCGCCGAACAGGGCTGGGCCTCGCTCGACGAGTTGTTCTCCGACTCCGAGACTGGCCGCGCGCGCCGCAAGGTGCTGGCCGAGGCGGTGGAACTCCAGAACTATCAGTTCAACTGTCACGGCGTGGAACTGGGGCAGCGCTATACGTCGGCGGCAATCGTGCGCGACGGTGCCACGTTCCCCGCGCCCACGCGCGATCCCGAGCTTTACCACCACGCTACGACCACGCCCGGTGCCTCCATTCCCCATGCATGGATCCAGCAGGACAACGCGCTCGTCTCGACCCTGGATCTCGTGGGCCATGGTGTGTTCACCGTGCTGACCGGTGCAGGCGGAGACGCCTGGCTCGCGGCGGCGCAGCAGGTGGGCGCCGAATTCGGCGTCGCGGTGAACGGTGTGCGGATCGCGCACGGTACTTCGACGTTCGACGTCTACGGTGACTGGGCGCGGCAGAGCGAGATCGAAGACCACGGCTGCGTGCTGGTGCGTCCGGATCGCTTCGTCGCGTGGCGGTCGGTGGGCGAGGTGACCGACCCGGCGGTGGAATTGCGCCGCGTGTTCGCTCAGATACTCGGCCGCGCGTCAGGCGAAAAAAGTACGGCAGACGCGCGCCGCACCACGGCCACGGCTTGAAGGAGGTTCGCTCATGACATCCTCGACGACGCAGCGCGCAGCGTTCGGCATTCACAGCATCGATCATTTCGCGCTCGAGGTGCCGAGCCTCAATGAAGCGACGCATTTCCTCACGGCGTTCGGCTTCGGACTCGAAAACGCGGGCGACCAGCTTTTGCTGCGCACGCCGGCCAGCGACCATATCTGGGTGCGCGTGCGCGAAGGGGCGCGCAAGCGCCTTGCGTATCTTTCGCTGAACTGTTTCGCCGACGACTTCGAGCCGCTCCGCGCGCAGATCGTACAGGCGGGAGGCCGCGCGGCCGCTCCCGCCGTCGGGTCCGGCACCGATGGCTTCTGGTTCGAGGACCCGGACGGCAACTTGATGCAGCTTCGGGTGGGCGAGAAGACCTCGCCCGGCTTCAAGGTCTGGCCGCAGCCGGCGGCCAGACTGGCGGGTCTGCGCGGTGCCTCGATGCGCGCGGATGCGCCGCCTGCGCGACCACAACGGCTTTCACATGTGCTGATGTTCACGCCAGACATCGAGCATGCCGTAGCGTTCTACGAACAGGCGCTCGGCATGCGGCTTTCCGACGGCTCGGCAGGGATCGTGGCGTTCCTGCACGCACGTCACGGCAGCGATCATCACCTTATCGCATTTGCACAGGGCGAGGCGAAGGGCTGGCATCACAGTGCATGGGATGTTGCTGACGTCGACACGGTCGGCATAGGCAAGATGCAGATGGCGCAGGCGGGTTACGTGGAAGGATGGGGCGTGGGACGGCACGTGCTGGGCTCCAACTACTTCCAGTACGTGCGCGATCCGTGGGGCGCTTACTGGGAATACTCGGCGGACATCGATTTCGTGCCGCCGGGTTTTGAATGGCCGTGCGGCGATCACGCGCCCGAGAATTCGCTCTATCTATGGGGCCCGGACGTACCAGCGTATTTTTTCGAGAACACAGAGCAGTAGCAAACGTCGGTAGGGCGAACGACGGGCTGTGCCCATTGATGTACGGAGTGGGTATTTTTATTTTAGTTAGATATACGAATTAAAAAGAGGAGACACAATGGCAGTCGGAAGAACACTGGTCGCAAGGCGAGCCCCAAGACGTGCCACAACCGCCGTCGCTCTACTGGTGTGCGCTGCGTCGGCCCACGCCCAGAGCAGCGTGACATTGTTTGGCCTGATGGACGCGGGCGTGAGCTACGTGAGCAACGAAGGAGGCCACGGCAATCTGAAATTCGATGAAGGCATCTATGCTCCCAGCCTGTTCGGGATGCGCGGCAGCGAGGACCTGGGCGGCGGCACGCACGCTGTGTTCGAGCTGCTGGACCAGTTTTCCATGGCCAACGGTGCGACGATCGGCAATGGGCTGTTTGGCCGCAGCGCATACGTTGGATTCGATGACACACGCCTCGGCACACTCACGTTCGGCAATCAGTACGACTTCATGCCTGATTTCCTTTTCTTTACCGGCGACGATGCGGCGCGTGACCTGGGCGGTCTCTATAACCTGCGCAACGGACCATTCCAGAAGCTCGCGCTGCCAAACAATCCTACCGGCGCGTTCGACTGGGACCGACTGGCGGGGAGTCAGCGCGTGGCGAGTTCGGTCAAGTATGTTAGCGCGGTTTTCGAGGGCTTGCGCGTCGGTGCGCTTTATGGATTCGGTGGCGTACCGGGGGCGTTTGGCTCGAACAACACCGTGAGCTTCGGCATGGATTACACGCGCGGACAGTTCGGCGCCGATGCCGCGTACACCAGCGAGAAGTACGCGGCAGCTCTCGGCTCGCCAGCGACGAGCGTGCGCAACTGGGGTGCCGGTGCGCACGTTGGTTTTGGCGCGATCACCGCGAACACGCTTTTCACGACAGTGCGCAATTCAGCGTCTGGTGGTGCGGTCTGGATGGGCGAGGCCGGCGCTGTGTGGCACACCGGCGGCCCGCTCCTCTTCGGTGCCGACTATATGTACATGAAGGGTAACGCGACGCTTGACAACAACCACGCGCATCAGCTGACGGCATCGGTCCAGTATTGGTTGTCAAAACGCACGATGGTCTATGCGAGTGGAGTCTGGCAACGTGCGAACAGTGGTGCTTTCGCCCAGATCAACGGCGTTCTCGATGCAGATGGTGCCTCCGATGGTGCGAACCAGGCAATCGCACGTGTGGGTATCCATACAGTTTTCTAGCCGCCACATGGCGGAGAACGACATACAACGTTTGGAGAAAGACATGACTACACCAAATTCTACGTCCGGTTGGGACACCACCTATGAATGGAAAATCGTCGCGCTGCTTTCGCTTGGATTCGGTCTCGTAGGAGTCGATCGTTTCATGATCATGCCACTCTTTCCGGTAATGATGCGGGACCTGAAGCTCGACTATCAGGATCTTGGCCACATCACGGCCGCACTCTCTGTGGCATGGGGCGTGTCCGCGCTGTTCACGGGTAGTCTGTCCGACCGTTTAGGTCATCGCAAGGTCATCATTCCGGCGATGCTCGCGTTCTCTTTGCTCGCCTGCGCGAGCGGGCTCGCCTGGAGTGTTGGCAGCCTTATGCTGATCCGCGCCTTGATGGGGATTGCCGAAGGTGCATATACGCCGTCCAGTATAACGGCGACACTCGATGCATCGGAGCCACTACGACATGGACGTAATGTTGGCATCCAGCAGGCGGCGCTACCGTTGCTTGGCCTCGGTGTGGCACCCGTGCTCGTTACGCAGATGGTTCGTTTCGTGCCGTGGCACTGGATCTTCGCAATGGTCGCAGTGCCTGGTCTTCTGGTCTGCGCTCTGACATGGAAAGTTCTTCGCAACACCACTCCGCGTATGGCAGCGGTACATACGCAGACGCACGATGCCGCCACGCACCGCTGGTACGAGGTGCTGCGCTACCGCAATGTGCCACTTTGCTTCGTGGGAATGCTGTGCTGGCTGACCTGCCTGATCGTCCTGAGTGCGCTACTGCCAAACTATCTGACCGATTATCTGCATCTTTCGCTTCAGCAAATGGGGTTCGTGCTTTCTGCAACAGGTGTCGGTGGAACGCTGGGCGGTCTTGCAATGCCCTCGCTTTCCGACCGGATCGGGCGCCGGCCGGTAATGGTACTGTCAGTGATAGGCGCTTTCATATCACTTTGGGCCTTCGCCCATACAGGGGCGAACCCGACGGCGCTGTTCATCGGCTTGCTCGCGACGATTTTTTTTGTTTTTGCGATGATCACGCTAACCGTTGGTCCCATTAGCGCAGAGGCCGTGCCGGCGAAACTGATGACGACTGCATCGGGACTTGTGATTGGCGTCGGGGAGGTTTTTGGCGGAGGCGTTGCACCTTCCGTTGCAGGGTACGTGGCGAAGAATTTCGGAATCGAGTACATCATGCAACTCGGTATGGGTGCTCTGATAATCGGTCTCTTTGTAACGTTGGCACTCAAAGAGACGGCACCAGTTCGACGTGCGCATGCAGGGGCGATGGCGCCCCTTCCTGACTAACACACGTCGTCTGCAATTCAGGCGTGCCAAGGCTTCCCGGCAGCGCGCCTGAAGACGTGCTCCCTCGAGTGCGGGACTCACCTTCGCTCGGCCAGCCAGCGCAGTGTGCAAAAACGGTGCCTCCAAAGGATGACTATGCGCCCTACGATGGGGTCATGAATCGGTTTCCTTGCGCGAAAGCACCGACGTCGCATTACTACGTTGACGCTCGCATTGCTCAGCCAGAAAGTCGAGTAGTACCCGTACCGAGGGCAAGAGGCCGCGCCGGGAAGGAAACACTGCATGGACGATCCCGGCGGGCGGCCGCCACTTCGGTAACACCTGAACGAGGCGACCTTCCTCGACATCTCGCCAGATCATGATCGTTGGCACCTTGACTATCCCTACCCCTGCTAATGCAGCTTCACGAAGTGTCGCCATATCGTCTGTCACTAATTTCGGGCTATGGGGCAGCACGGATGTTTGCCCATCTGGCCCTTCGAGCTGCCATTGATGAATCCGTCGCGGCGGCCCAAGGTCGAGGCTCGGTAGGCCGACGAGGTCTGCAGGCGACCGCAAATCCCTGTTTATGAGCTCAGGAGCACCGACGAGGCATTGGGTGCTGTCGTCCAGCTTGCGCATCACGAGATCAGTGGAGTCCAGCGGTGGAAAGCGTACGCGAATGGCGATGTCGATTCCTTCTGCTATAACGTCCACCCGTCGGTTCGTTGCGTCGAGCTGAAGGTCCACGCCCGGATTCTGGATCATGAACCTTGCGAACAATGCGCCGAACTGGAAACCGAGCAACGCGACGGGGCAGCTTACGCGGACGGTTCCGCGAGGTTCTGCTCGCAACTCGGCGACCAATTGGTCAGCGGCTTCCGCCTCGACAAGCATTGCGGTACAGCGGTCGTAATATTCGCTTCCTACTTCGGTGACCGAAAAGCGTCGCGACGAGCGGTTGAGCAGCCGCACACCCAGTCGTTCCTCTAGCAGTTGCATTCTCCGACTTAGCTTCGATTTCGGCATGCCCAGTGCACGGCCGGCCGAAGCAAATCCGCCATGATCAACAATCTGGGTGAAGAAATACATGTCGTTTAGATCTCTCATCGTTCCGCATATAGGACGCTGCGTCAGGAAGTTGCTATCTTACACGCGCAGCGTTCTCCCACTATATTGATTTCAGTGAGTACCCTCTTTGCACGGGAGAACAAAGGTGAAGAAAAAAGTCTTGGGCCTTTATGGTAATAATCGTGGTCACTGGGTCGGCGATGGATTCCCGGTGCGCTCCCTTTTCTCATACAACACCTTGGGGCAGCACGTTAGCCCTTTTCTCCTGCTTGATTTTGCCGGGCCACATAGCTTCACGCCGACGACCAGCCGACGCGGCGTTGGCCAGCATCCGCATCGCGGGTTTGAAACTGTCACGATTGTTTATGACGGAGAGGTGGAGCATCGCGACTCTTCGGGAAACGGCGGCGTCATCGGGCCTGGCGACGTCCAGTGGATGACAGCAGCGGGTGGAATCCTTCATGAGGAGTACCACTCGCCTGGCTTTGCGAAAAGAGGTGGCCCATTCCGCATGGTTCAACTTTGGGTGAACCTTCCGGCAAAAGACAAAATGAGCCCCCCGGGATATCAGGGAATCGTCGCCGCTGACATTCCGGTCGTTGACCTTCCGAACGGTGGTGGGACGGCTCGGGTAATTGCAGGTGAGTTTCACGGACACCACGGGCCGGCACGAACCTTTACGCCTATCAATGTCTGGGACATGAAACTCGAGCCCAACGCCGAACTGGTGCTCCCGCTTCCAGAGGGCCATACGGCGATGCTCGTAGGATTGAGCGGGAGCGTAACGGTCGGAGACAACCATGTGCTATCCGAGGCCCAGATGCTGCTGCTTGGGCGTCCTGGCGACAGTGTGTCCTTGCATGCCGACAGTCACGCTGCGGTGCTGGTCCTTACCGGCGAACCGATAGACGAGCCTATTGTTGGTCACGGCCCATTCGTCATGAACAGCGAAGCTGAAATCCATCAGGCAATCAGCGATTTAAACAGCGGTCGCTTTTTGCCGTGATGATCGCCGCACGGGCCGATACCCTTTATGAAAGCGTCGCGCCGGACAAGAGGTTAAGCCCGTAGCGCTCTTTGGTGATGGGGGATGGCGTCGAGATTGAAGTGAAAGATAAGTTATCCATAGAGTTTATGCTGGCATCGGTTTACGTCGTCGAGCATCAGACCGCAAAGGACGCAACTTGTCCTTTCACGTGCACGGTAGCGCCGAACGAAGGTGCGGTATGTAAATCTGCGCACGAAATCGAACTGAAACCGATAGGTAAGCGTAGCCTAGAAGCTGCGGAGACGAAACCGTGAGACCGCTCAACAGCGAAGAAATCCACGCGTTTTTGCTAGTGGTTGAGAAGCGCAGTATCACCGAAGCAGCGCGCTATCTGGACCTCTCGAAGTCGGTCATTAGCAAGCGGATTAGTGATCTCGAACGAGACCTCGGCGCGCAATTGCTAATACGTTCGACCCGAGGCGTTGCGCCGACCGAGTCGGGATTGATTTTCTACGAGGCGGCAGCGGATTCGATGCGCAGACTGAGCGCTGTAGTCGAGACCATCTCGGAGCAGACGATTGGCCTGTGCGGTGAATTGCGGATTGTCGCCCCCGTGAGTTTCACTCAAGTCTGGCTTGGCAGGGTAATAGCGGAGTTCGCATCGAGGTATCCAGACCTCCGCATAGTGGCAGCGCTTGATGAAAGGATAGTCAATATCGAAGCTGAGCGGTTCGATCTCGCAATCTGTAACGCCCGGCCGACGGACGGCGGCTTGATTGCCCGACGCATAGGCGTTAGTAGACGTGCGCTCGTTTGCAGCCCGGCGTATATCCAGAAGCATGGTTCACCTAAGACGATCGAAGATATCGCAACGCACCGATGCGTGTGTTACAGCAACGTACCGGTCTCGCAGACATGGTCATTTGATCCTGCTGCTTCGGAAAGTCAGCCGCGAACGCTTTCGCCCAACAGCGTTTTCTTCTCCAACAACGGGGAAGTCTTGCGCGACGCTGCAGTAGCTGGAGTGGGACTGGCAGTTTTGCCAACTCTTATTGTCGCGCGAGATCTCGCGGAAGGGCGACTAGTGAGAGTCCTGCCGAACGCCCGACCTGAAGACGACATTATCTATGCCGTTTATCCTCGTAACCGATTTACTTCTTACAAGTTGCGCGCATTCATCGAACATATACAACTTTCAGTGTCAAGCGTGTCGTGGGACACGCTCGATTTTGCCGATGCACGCGAGGAAACGACGTGAGCATTCCAGCGCACTGGTTGTGATATTTTCACCGCGTCTGCTGGACAGCCAAGGCTGTCCAGCAGCAAACGAACTCGCTTTTGTCTCGGCAGGCGACACGGGTATTTAGGATCGCGAATGGATGGGTGTTGTGAATTTAAGTTCGCCGACGCGCCTGCGCAAGGCCGTCTCGTTGAACTAAAAAGCGACTTCCTGGTATTTTCTATCTATATCACCGCACTGAACTGAGTGCCGTTCGAGAATCAAGAACAGCGAGTTTCCCGTTAATGCCTTTGCCCGCGCCAAATGTTCCTCTGCAGAGGGACTCAGCTAGGCGCGTTAGCATGTTTGCCTTGGGATGTCGGCACTAATGTGACTGCTGTCGCCGGGAAAATCCGCGAGCATGCTCTTCGCACGGAGGATTCAGATGGATGACTTTCATATCGTGGTCGTTCTGTATGCGAAAGAAGGGCGGGAGTCGGAGTTGCATGCAGCGCTAGTTGCTGTCGTAGAGCCCTCCCGACGCGATCATGGGAATCTTGGTTATGAACTGTTCAGCGACCAGGACGACCCTCGGCGCTTTGTGTTCGTAGAGCACTGGGAAAATGCGGAGGCGCAGGAAAAGCATCATACGAAAAGCCCGCACATACTAGATTTCAACCGGAGCGGCAGTGACGCCGTGGAAAGGGTTGAATTCTTTTATAAATTGGACCGGGTCGTATAGCGCTCCCGCTCAATCTGCGGTGATTTCCATGCGCAATGATGAGGAGCACTTGGCCAGCAAGTAGCACGTCTCCAGATTTGCTGTTAAGTCCGGAGAGGTCGGCGAAGCCGCTCACCGGAATTCAGGGCGGCATTTCGCCACGTTGAACAACGATTCCACGAAGGTTCGGCTCCAACTTGCAACAGGTGTCGTATTGCGCTCGCGCCCCCTCCAACTCGCCCCCTTCGACAATGCTATCGTTTCATGATCGTGTCGATGCGCCTGCCCCGCTTGACGAACAGCGTGACGGGCGTTTTTTCGCAGATTTCCGCGAGGCGCGTTCGCTGGTCGTCGTCGATAGCGGCCTCGACAGAGACGACCCGTCGGATATATTGGTTACGGTCGTGGTCGATGTGCAACTCCACTTCGACTTCGATTCGTCCGGGCGGCCAGGTTTTCTTCTGCATGTACATTCGAAGCGTCGCCGCGGTGCAGGCCGCAAGCCCGGTCAGCACGAACTCGAACGGCGCGGGTCCGCGATCCTGACCGCCTTCATGCGGCCCCTCGTCGCCGACCAGCTGATGCGTGCCTGCGTGGAGTTCAACCACATAGTTGGGGGAGTCCTTGCCGAGCAGGGCGCTTGAAGTTGCCAGATTCATGGATGGTCCTCACTCGTCGTGCCGAACATGGCTCTCCTTCAATCAAGCATAATCTTATGCAATGCGCCGGAGTTTGTACACGTCGGCCTTCTCCACGGCGTTGACTCCGCCTGCATGGAAACGCAGAATATGTTTGCCCTCGGTGTGATGCTTCTCCCGCAATGCCTCTTCCGACCAGTGTTCAACGATCACGAAACGACGCGTATCACCCTGATCCTCAAACAACTCGTACCGCAGATTGCCCTGTTCCTTCTGGGATGGATCGACGAGTTCGGTGAGGTCAGCACGTAACTGTTCCTCCTGCCCTTGCTTTGCATACAGGACGGCGACGATATGAAGATCCTTCATGAGAGTTTGCTCCGTTTAAGGTTTCGGCTCGGCTAAGCACTGGTTGGCTTTCATGCACACTAGAGTCGGACTACGAAGTTGCCCGGGCCCGACGCGATCAGAATGACAAATCCGCCAATGATGCTGATGTGCTCGAGGAAGCCAGTCAGCATGAGCGTGCGCTGCGTGCCTTGCTGGTTCCAGAAGTCATAGAAGACCACTGCAGTTGCGAGCGTGAAGATCGCTAGCAGCACCGATGCGATTGTCGTCTGATATCCGGCGATAATGGCCACGCCGCAAACAAGCTGAACCAGAATCGTGCAACCGAGCGCGAGATGTGGGAAGGGGAGTTTCTTTGCCTTGACCTCGTCCAGGCCGTGACTGAAGAACAGGAGTTTGTTCATGCCACTGAGGACATACATCAGTGCGATGAACACCCTCCCGGCAAGCAAGTAGTAGTCAGACATAATTTTCGCCGGATTGTCAGAAACGGCTGTAATGTGAAGGCGCGGCATCAACGCGCGGTGCGATGAATGAGGGTGTCTCCTGGCCGCGGCCATCGCGTCACTGCGCCTCAACGACACGCCGGGAGTGCAGCCGTGCTCCCGGCGTGGGAATCGCAAGAGAAATCGAGGCGCTTGCGTGATGTGGGAAGACGCTGTATCCGGGCGATGACCCAGACACTGCCTGTCGTCGATGCCGGCTTGCGGCGATCATGCTCTTTTCACTTTGCACTTGCTCGCGCGGATTTCCTTCTTGCATTGCAGCACCTATGCAGACAGGTGTTGCCTGCTCCACTTTGAGGCTTATCCCTCGAAGTCTTTTTCCGGATTGGAGCCGTCGGCGTTCTGGAAAACATCCATGAAACCGGGTACGGTCTTTTCACGATTCCAGTCGCGTTGGAGCTCGCAATAGAGTTGCGTTTTGCTGATGAGCATGGCGCCTGCCTGCTCCACGCGGCGCAGCGCTGCCTCATGCGCGGCCACCGAGGTTCCGCCAACGGCATCGGCAACCACATAAACTTCGTAACCTTCCTGTATCGCGTCCAGTGCAGGGAAGGTCAGACATGCCTCGGTCCAAAGCGCGGTCATGATCAGCTTCTTGCGGCCAGTCGCGGTGACTGCCTTCTTGAATTCGACATCCTCCCAACTGTTGATGGAGGTCCGGTCGTACGTGGGATAGGCACCGAGCACATCCATGAGCGGCTGGATCGCCGGCTTGTTTCTGCCTGTCGCGACGTTGACAGTCGAATGGACGATAGGGAGGCTGTAATTGACGGCGGCCATCGCCGTGTGGACGATATTGAATATCAGTTCCTGCTTGTCCATGGAGCGGATAGAACTGACCTGGATCGGTTGATAGTCGATAACGATGAATGCCGAGTTCTGGGGCGTCAGCAGATGGTCCTTGAGAGGATCGCGGATTGCTTCACTGGTCATGTCTATGCTCCTTTTAAATCGCGGTTTGCGACGAGATCAGGTCTTTGCAGCTCCCGTATAACGGACGGGTTTCGACAGCATATGCGAACTGTCGTGGATACTGTGAGGGGCATTCATCGAACATGGTGTTCGCTGTATTGGAACGGTGCGTTTCGTGAGACGAATCGTCAGTTGAGACAGGTCGTGCATTCTCTATCGGGCGCCCAGTTCGCAGATCGCCAGCCGCGATAAGTGTCGGCAGCAGGGCGATTCCGAACCCCTGAACCGCCGCATCCCGGAGCGCTTCACCATTGTTCGAAGTGAATGCACTGGGCGGATTGACAGTGCGGGGCACGTCGCGAGGCGAGGCGAGGCGGAGACAAGGACCACGTCTGCACCATGGAGGCATTGCTGTAGCAAACGCATCTGTGCGGCGTCGGTTGTTCCGCGGGATGTGCCTCAGTGCAGCTAATAGTCAGGCCTTGGAGATTTTCACCTCGTACCCAGCCTCGTTAAAGGCGACGAGGAACGGGCATCAGCCAGGAGTCGACCGATACCGCCATTGCTTTCAGATCCACATCGGTCTTTGCATCGGCCGTCGACGGTCCAGATGGCTTGGGTGATGACCTCTGTGTCACGATCACCGAGTAACTCTTTCAATTTGAATTCCATGCTTTAAATCCTTCGGTATCCTGATTGTACATATCAAATGCCGTAGCCGGCGCACGGGCAACGGAAGGGAGCGAGCGTCGCACCGGTTTTCTGATCATCCATTTCCTGGCACGGGCGGATTGCGATATCCAGGCAAAGCCTGACCTTGGCCGGGCGGCGCGCGCGAACAGGGCCAGTCTGGAGCGATTCAGTCCAACTGGAAGACGGCTTGTGGCGTGATCATTGCCAGATAGTTCACAGGTGGCGGCCGGCCAATCGGTCGAAATACGGGTTGCCCACGATGAATACTGAGCCCGGATATCGCGCAATAGCCACGCCGGCGCGCCATGCTCAGACGCCAGCGTTGCTCCCCATAGTGGCACCTTCTGCTGTCGACCCAACGGATGAGAAGATGCTCCCGCGACGACTCCAGAATGGTGATCTTCAAACCGGTGGTGGTCGCATCCTGAATGGTTTCTTCCATCGCAACCTGCATGGTTGAGCTATCCCTAACTAGCGGTAGACAATCGCCAACTTGAATGCCATCGGGTTACGCTTTCGCGTTGATCGTCTGAAGCGCCTACTCGACGTTACAGCCTGAAAAGCAGTTTGATGGCGACGTGGACCGTGATATAGACGACGGCGAGCACCGCAACCGACGACAGGTAAAGTGCAACGGCCCAGCCAATCTGCCGACGTAGCGGTTTGTGGAAAATGAACTCGAGCCACAGTGCCGTCACAATCAACACACGACGGTGCGACGGCCGTTCCAGTATGGTCTGAAGGCTCACGTCTCACTCCCCGTGAAGAGATTGACCTTGCCTCGAAACACCCAGTAGGCGAACGCGTTGTACGCGAGCACGACCGGGAGCATGACCAGCGCACCCACGGCGACCATCAACTGGCTTCCATGCGACGCGGCGGTGGTTTCGAATGGAATGCTGAAAGGTACCGCGTAAGGCCAGATCGTAATAACGAATCCGATCAGGAGCACGGCGACTGTCGCAAGACTGAAAGTAAGAGGCTGGCCGTCGGCGTGACCATGCAAGGATGTGAACGCGAGGAGCCAGAATCCGACGGCTGCCACACCCGGCAACACCAGCGTGAGCGGATGTGTTTGCCATCGCGCGGCGACGGCGGGCGTGCCTGCGGCCAGTGCGCAGACAGTGCGGTTAGCAGCAGGAAAGCGAGCAGCGCGACACGTAGGACGGATCGCTCGTAACGCTGGACCCGTCCCGCGGTTTTCCAGCGGATCCACGCGGCGCCGAGGGTTGCGTAGCCGGCGACTGCGGTCATGCCCATCAGGCAATTAAATCCGGTAAATACGTCAAAGGTATGTCCGACAACCCGCCCCCCGACGGTCGAGACGCCTCCCGAAAGGAGGTCGCCTGCAACCAGCCCCTGGCAGAATGCAGCGATTGTCGATCCGGCGCAAAAGGCATGGTCCCAGAACCGCTTGAAGGGCGTATGGGCGCGGAATTCTAGGCCGACGCCGCGAAGGCCCAGCGACACGAGCATCAGCATGAAGGGCAGGTAGAAGGCGGGGGCCAGAATGGCGTAGGCGAGCGGAAAGGCGCCGAACAGCACAATGGCGGCGAGGATCAGCCACGTTTCATTGCCATCCCAGACCGGCGCGATGCTCTCGACCAACTCATCGCGCTCCTCGTGGCGACGAGCGGTGAGCAGCAGAATACCCACGCCGAGATCGAATCCGTCCAGCAGAACGTACATCGTGATGGCGAAGGCGACAATGAGAATGCAGACGAGGCTTAGCGGATCATTCATGATGGATCTCCATCAAAGCCGGCGAGGCGATTGGCCTGCTCCGGGGGCATCAGCACGCGTTTGAGTGACCCACCATACGGAGACGCCCCGGTCGCGACTGCCGGACCCTTGCGGATCACCCGCGCCGTGATACCGACAAACGCCGCCAGAAAGCGCGCATAGGAAAGCGCGAAGAGCGTGATGGAAAAGGCGATGTTCGAGGCGGGCACCGGTGAAACGGCATCGGCGGTGCGCAGATAGCCGTAGATCACCCAAGGCTGACGCCCGATTTCCGATGTGTACCATCCTGCGATCGTGGCGATGAAACCCACGGGCATCATGTACTGGACCACGCGTTGAAACCAGGTGGCCGAGAACAGGCTCCCTCGCAGGCGCAGCCAGACACTCAGGCATGCGACTGCGAACATCAGCAGGCCGAGCAGGAACATCGTGCGAAACGCATAAAAGACGGGCGCCATCGGCGGACGATTGAGCGCGGGCGTGTTCTTCAGCCCGGGCACTACGCCGTCGAAAGACCGTGTCACGAGAATGCTGCCGAGAAACGGGATGCCCAACTGGATGCCATTGCGGGCTTCGCTCTGGTGCGGGGTGATGAAAAGCAGATAGGGCGCGCTCGAGGTGGAGTCCCAATAACCCTCCATGGCCTGGAATTTGGCTGGCTGATAGTCGAACATGCGAAACGCGACCGTATCGCCGAGGGGAAGCTGCAAGGCGATCGCGATGGAGGCGAAGCCCAGGCCCATGGAGAAGGTGCGCCGGGCGAAATCCAGATGTTCACGTCTGAGCAGGTAATACGCGCCTACGCCGGCGACAAAGAACGACGCCGTGATGTAGGCGGCCAGCAGCATGTGCGGTAGCCTCACCAGATAAGACGGATTGAAGATTACCCGGAAGCGGTCAACGACCTGAAACTGGTGCGTCGCCGCATCGAATACGACACCGTCGGGCGTGTGCATCCATGAATTGGCCGCCAGAATCCACGAGGCCGAGATCGTGGTGCCGAGCACTACCATGAGAGTGGCGAAGAAATGCAGTCTGGGTCCGACGCGCCCCATGCCGAAGAGCATGATGCCGAGGAACCCGCCTTCAAGAAAGAAAGCCGTCAGCACTTCAAGCGCGATAAGCGGGCCGATAACGGGACCCGCCAGGCGCGCAAAGCCGGCAAAATTGGTCCCGAACTCGAACGACAACACGATGCCGCTTACCACCCCTACGCCGAATCCGAGCGCGAAGATCACGAGCCAGAAGCGATAGATGCGCAGATACAGTTCATCTCTCGTCATGAGCCATAGACCCTCGACCACTGCAAGAAACGTCGCGAGGCCGATCGACATGGCTGGAAAGATGATGTGAAATGTCACCGTCAGGCCGAACTGTATGCGCGAAAGTACCACCGGATCGAGTGTCATCGACTGTTCCTCCGTTTCGTCACGAAGATGTTCAGGTCAGTTTGTTTGGGGGCTGACGAGGCGGCGGCGCGGCCAGGGCTTGCGTTTGCACCTCGGTGTCGGTGTGCCGCCACGCATGGACTGCCAGAACAATGAATGCAATCAGCGCGGCGAGGCCGAACGCATCGCCGAAAATCTTGAGCAGGGCCATTGCGCAGACGACGCCAACGGCAGCAAGTGTTGCGATCGCGGCAACCCGCGTCAGCCTTGAACGCGCTTGTTCAGTGTTCATGCGTAGCTCCATGCCTTGCAGGCCTCGCGGCCGTCGTCCAGATTCGTGACGCCATTTGCGCGTGAAAGCACCGCCTCTGGCTTTTGCCAGCGCGCGGAGAAACACCCCCGGGCTGCTGGAGTGTACGGTTGCGCCGCGTAAGCGGGTAGTGTAGGAATGCGAAACATGGAGTTTCGTGATACAGAACACCACGGCTCCGTATCGGCTTCACTGGGATGTCTTGGCATGCCGTTCGCCGGGCCGGTACGGGAGGATCGTCACGGTGCACGTTGTGCCAGCCGCAAGCAACAGACTGTCGGGAACGTTATCCAGATCAATGCGCACGGGCACGCGCTGCGCGAGACGCACCCAAGTGAAGACGGGATTGACATCGGCCAGCAGCGTCGAGCCGGACGGGTTGTCGCGATCGCTGATACCCCGCGCAATGCTTTGCACGTGGCCGGCGATCACGGTGCCACCCGCCAGCAGTCGCACCTCTGCGCGGTCACCAACCCGTACGCCGGGCAGCCGGGTTTCCTCGAAGTAGCCGTAGACCCAGTACGAGTTCCTGTCGATCAGCGCGAGCCGGGCGTTACCTGCGGTGGCATAGTCGCCGGGATACAGGTTCAGATTGGTCACGTAACCGTCGACCGGCGAACGGACTTCACTGCGTGTGACGTTCAGCCGCGCGACGTCGCGGGCGGCGAGCGCGGCCTCATAGTTCGCCAGCGCCTGCCGTGCCTGCGAACTGGCATCTTCCCGGCTCTCGGTCGAAATCACGGAACTGCTCAGTTTTGCCCGCCGGGCCGCCTGCTGCGTACGCATGTCGAATTCCGACTTGCGCAGCGCAACCTGCGCCTCTGCCTGTTCGAACGCATATTGAAACCGCTGCTGGTCGATCCGGAACAGGACGTCGCCCCGGCGTACGGCCTGATTGTCGCTGACCAGCACCTCCGTGACGATCCCGGACACGTCCGGTGCGACGTTGATCACGTTAGCGCGAACACGGCCATCACGGGTCCAAGGCGCATACATGTAGTGGTTCCATAGCGTGTAGCCAAGGAGGATCGCCACGGCCAGAAGCAGCAGCGTGAAGAAGAGACGAAGCAGTGGTTGAAGGCTCATGATGACGTGATGACAGGAGCGGCCGCCAAACGGCTAGGTGCCCAGCAGCAGGGCGACCCCGCTGAACAGACAGACGAACATTGCCGCTCGGAACAACGCGGGATGCCAGACGTGGCGATAGAGGCCCACAGCAGCCAGCCCGCGGTCGATTAGCCAGTAGGTAATAACGGAGCCTGCGAAAATGGGTAGCAGGCCGGGTATCAGCAGCGAAAAAAATGAGATCTCACGGGGCATGCGCGGATCCTCCCGGGGCGGGGCCATGCGGCGGCGCACCTGATTCGGCGCCTCCACCAAGCGCCATCATCAGCTGCGCCCAGGCGTCCAGGCGCGCTGCACGCGCGAGCGCGAGACTTTGCTGGGCACGCAGCAGTTCGGTTTCGGTTGCGAGGACGTTCAGATAGTCAGACATACCGGCGCGATAACCTTTTTCCGCATAGTCGAATGCCTGCTGCGCCGATTGCACCGAGGTCTCGATCTCCGCCTGTTGAGTGGCGAGTGACCGGAGAGAAACAACCTGGTCGGCTACGCTGCGAAACGCGGACAACACAGTCTGGTTGTAAGTCGCGACCGCCAGGTCGTAGCCGGAGACCGCGACGCCGTAACGTCCCGTTCGGACTCCCCCGTCGAAGATGGGCAGCGAAATGGCCGCGCCGAAGGTATGGCCGAGCGCGTTATTGCTGACGAACGTGAAAAAGCCGCCGAACGCGGCCGACGCGAGGCTTGCGCTCGCGATCAGGTCGATGTTCGGATAGAAGTCGGCTCTGGCCGCCTTGATGCCTTTGGCCGCTGCCTCGACGCGCCAGCGTTGCGCTACGACATCAGGGCGATGCCCCACCAGTTCGGCGGGCAGTGTCGCGGGCAGTGCGACTGGAGCGTCGAGTCGGAGAGTGGGGCGCGTGAGCCGGTCGCCAGCCGCGGGGCCCTGGCCGATCAACGTGGCAAGTTCGTCGCGCGTGAGGGCGATCTGCCTGTCGATCTGCGCGATCTGGGCACGGGTGGTCGCCAGTGGGGTGCGCGCTTCGCTGAGATCCAGCCGGCTCGCGAGTCCCGCACGATTACGCTGGTCAATGATGTCATAGATCCGTTGCTCGCGGCCGAGTGTGGCGGATGCGTTGTCGCGCAACTCGTACTGCTGGGACAGCGTGACATAGGTACGCACGACTGACGTTTCGAGCAGAAGGCGAGCTTCACGATAATCGGCGGCAGAAGCCTGCACCGCATCGAGCGCGCCTTCGAGCGTTGCGCGGTTCTTGCCCCACAGATCGAGGTCGTAGCTCAGGTCCACGCCGACTTCGTTGCTCCATACCGTGTTGCCACCGGGCGGGTTTGGGTTGGCATACGCCGCGTAGCGCTCACGCGAGAAGACGCCGTTCGCCGACACCGTTGGCTTATCGGCTGCACCGGCTATGCGCGCGATGCCATTGGCCTGATCGAGGCGCGCCTGAGCGATGTCGATTTCCGGGTTGTCCGTGATTGCCAGTGTGACGAGACGGTCAAGCTGCGGATCGCCCCAGCGTGTCCACCAGCCATCCTGCGGCCATTGCGCGTCGGCGAGCGCCGCGCGGATAGCTTCACCGGTCCCTACCTGCGTGCTGTCCTTCAGCGTGGAGCGCGGGGCGATGCCATCCGTACCTGCGCAGGCGGATAGCAACGCGACGCTGGCGAACACGGTGAAGAAAGATACACGCATCGGGTAACAAGTCCTCTTGGGTGTGAGCGAAGCGGATGATGCCAATCGTTCGTCATCGGTCAGATACGCTACCGTCCAGATCGAGCGGCAGCAGACGGTCCAGAAACGAAAGACGAATAAAGTTCAGCGATGCACGCATGCGCACCAGGAATTTCGTTTCCACATTCGGCTTTTTGTCGATCTCATTGATCCCGTCAAGCACCGCCAGCGCGTGACCGATTGCCCGGACGGCATCTTGGACAACACGCTTGGAGGGCGCAGAAAACGCCGCTGAAATCGCTGTGCGCAAAGTCGTTTCGGCTGCCGGCCAAGTGGATGGCAGCGCGGCCGCTTGCGCCGTCTCGCGTAATTCGATGAGATTGCGGCCGATCTCCATTGAAGCAAACGACCACGCGAGCAGTTCGCCCTGGCCAAGACGGCCGGCAGGCGGCCGGATGGCGATCTGCTGCATGAAGTCGCGCACCCCGCTATCGAAGCGCAGCATGAGTCCGGACAGTCGGCCATAGCAGGCGTCTTTCGCGACCAGTCTGCGTAGTTGGCGAAGGTATAGCCCCGTGACCCAGTCCCCGCCATAAGGCGCCACGATGGAGTAAGCGAGCGACGCCACGCCGATGCCGAGCATCGTCGAAAATCCGGCGTCGAAAGTGATGGTGGGTGCGTAGACACTCGGATTGGTAAGATTGCTGAGAAAGCAGAAGTAGATGTTGAAGCCGAGCCCGATGGTGGCCGTCTTCGGAAAACTGTTCAGGTAGCTACCGAATATGATGAACGGCGCGATCGCCGCGGCAAGCGCGGCGAAGCCATCGAGACGCGGCAGCAGATAGAAATTGAAAAGCAGACTGGCGAGCCAGGAGAGGAGGCAGCCGGCGACCATCTGTCGCGTGGCCTGTGCTGGCGCTGGCATGACCGAATACAGCGCGCTGGCGATCGTCGCGGAGATCACCGCACTCGTCGCGCCGGTCCATCCCGATGCGATCCAGAACAGCGAGACGACAGCGATGGCTAGGATTGCCCGGCCACCCGCCGCCGCGGAGACCATGCGGTTGGCGGTGGTGACAATTCGTACCGGCTGTTCAACGCTTGCCCGCGTAGGTGCCGTATAGAGCTGGCGGATCGCGATGAAATCCGTCAGATAGAGACGCAGGCTCGTCACTGCTTCTTCCAGCTGGGCTGCGCCGCTATCGAAATACTGCAGCGACTGCGGACCGGCGCCGCGAACCACCAGGCGGTTAGCGTCGCAGGTCTGCGTGAACTCGTCGGTCCACTTGTCGAGATTGCCCGCGAACAATTTGCTCTGGCTCAACTCTGCAGCCGGTGACTCATCCGAATCGGGGATGAGCATGGCGAATGCAGCACACAGTCGGTCGACGGCGGCCGTCGCCTGCGGGTCCCCGATCGCGCGCAGGCAGTGGCGGAACTGATGAAGCGAATGGAATCGTGCGCCCGCGTCGAGGAACCGGCCCGCGAGCCGGATCATCGCGTCGTTGTGCGCACGCAGAGCCGGATCCTCGAACACCGCGGCGCTGCGCAGGTTCTCCAGTTGCGCGCGCTCTGCCACGAGGCGCAGGTGGGTGCGGCCCAGTTCGTCCGATGAGAGGTCCATCGTTAACGTCGAGCGGACAAACAGGATGAAGCCGGCGAAATGTTTTTCGCCGGTTCGCAACAACATGTCGCGAACTTTTTGCGGCAGTATCAGTGCGCTAACCAGGCTTGCGCACAGAATTCCGATCGACACTTCGCTCAAACTGGTGACGACATTGTCGAAGATGGCGTATGGATGATCGATGGCAGGCAATGCCGTGATGCAGGTGGCGTAGCCGGCAAGCACGAATCCATACGACTGATAGTTGCGGTAGTACGCAGCACCCCATACGCACAGGCCGATCCACAGCGACAACGCCACGAGGAACAACACGCGCTCCTGAGGAAAGAGCGCAATCAGGACCAGCGCTGCGAGGTTGCCCGCCAGCATGCCCAGGCCGCGATAGAAGCCACGTGCCATGACCATGCCGCTCTGCCGGTGCATCATCAGGATGACGACCGTGACCATCGCGGTACGGGGCGCGACGAGTTCAAGGCGCATCGAGATGCCGGTCGCCGCGATAACGGCCAGAAGCGTCTTGAGCACGTGTATCAGTATCGGGCCTTCGGTCCGACCGAACAGACGCACGACAGCCGTCGTGTTTTTCAGGTTTCCGAATGCGGCGGCCGGCGGCGTGGTCATGACTCGTTCTCCTGTGTGCCGATCCTCAACTTCTCGCTTTCCCAGGATTGGACCGCAGGGTTGCGCGCGACTTTGTGCGCAGGACCCGCCGTTCGTCAGGCGAGAACGCGTCGAATACGAGACAGGGCACAGCGCCGCGACGACCAGGATTCAGCCGCATACGCACCGAACGGAACTCCGCGGGTGAATTACCAGGACGTTCAGCAATCTGGAGCATCCTCCCGCAGCTCGTTGGAGAACTGTACGGAAGCACGGCGGAAAGCGGTAGTGCGGGAATGGGAAACTCGCCGTTCGTGTTTATGGAACGCAAGATGGTCTGAGCGTAGCTGGTCGCACCTCCGCATGCGTTGTAGTGCAATTTTAAGACGAGTGGCTTGACGTGCGGAGCCTAGAAGTTGTACTGCAGACAAAGCTGACTGAAATTGATCCCGGGATTCGGGTGTTCAGGTCGACATTTGATAGATGCTGGAAACGAAACCCCACCTGATAGTTCTGATTGGCGTCGGACTGTGCGCCGACGCCAACCATATCAGCGAACTGGAAAGACGAGGATAAGCTTCGGTCGTCTGTCTCGCAGACATGCGAAAGCATACGTACACCATCGGCAGCTTCAATATGAGGAGAAACCAGCCCGAGGACTTGATGAATCTAAATACCGGCGCAATACCAAACTCCCAGATGCGAAAATTGACAGCTTGGCTTTCCCGGATGTTCCAGTAAGAAGCGTGGGGTTCTGCGACCAGAGTAAAGTGATAGGCACCAATCTGCCGCCACTTGAGGCCCGGGTCCCAGGCAATATCGAGATCCGCCTTCTTGACGTCGTGATCAGCACCACACGCGGCGAACTGCAGGCCAAATTGGTCGGCTTGTGCGCTGATATTAGCAAAAATCGTTGGCACGAACGCGCTCATAAGTAAGTACCGTCACTATTCGGCGGGGATTCCCGCTGCTTTTTGCAGGCATTCCGGGACGTTGAGATATCTTGTTTGAAGCGTTCTGAAGAGTCATCTTTTGTCGAAAGTGGCAATGGTGACCGGCCACAAGAAAGGATGAAGTGTAAGTCAGGCTGTGATATCTGGAGGAATGCAGAATAAATGGTACAAAGCTAATTGGCTGGATCGAAAGTTAGAACGGCTCCCGCATCGGCGCTTCTGGTTCGTCCTGATTTCAGGTCGGGAGTTTTGAATCAAGAATGCTCCTTTACCGTTTGCGCTGTATGTCAAATTGGCGCACAGCAGCGGATGTGCGTAATGGAGGCAGGAAATTTTCTGACTAAGCCAACTCCGGGGCCTAAAATTGCAGGGCGTGGCCAACAGTTGGCCTGAACTACCGGCTCAGTCGTGCCACGCGAAGGTCCGGTCGCGTTGGCCGCTACGCGAATGTTCAATATTTCAGAACACGATGTTCGACAGGCCGCGCTCACGCTCCCCCGACACTTCGCCTATGCTTTGCAGAGCAGTTCAAACACGGATAGCGTTGGAGAGGCGACGTTGCGAGAGGCGGCACACCACGCTGGCTCATTACCGCTGTTAGTGTGGCACGAAGACTGGCATGCGAAGCATATGGCCTATGACCTTCGTCAGATTGAAGTGCTGATCGATCCGTTTGGGTGCTGTGATATCGTCTGGCGGACGTAGTTGACGTGTAATTCAACATTGCGAGGTCATCCAGAGTTACCGTCTGGAAGAGCGTTCTCTGCATCGCATCCGCTGTCTCGAATTATGTGCACCAGCAACAAAACATCTCGCCACGGTGCCCCATTTGTAGGGGACCAGTTTCAAGCACCTAATAGAGGTCAAGCCGATGAAGCCATATCTCTACTCGCTGCTCGCGGGCATACTGGTTGGCGTGATTTATAGTCTGATCCATGTGCGCTCGCCGGCTCCACCGCTGATCGCACTCGTAGGATTGCTCGGTATTCTTGCCGGCGAACAAATTATCCCGGTTAGCAAACAGATATTCGCCGGAGCTACTTTTAACGTGGCATGGCGACAATCAAAATGCAACCAACATATGTTCGGCGCTCTGCCAGGGCGCAATGCTGGCGATCAGGAGCGTGCCTCCTACTCAGCCGACCCGCCGGAGAAACGCTCATAATCATCCCCCGGGCCGACAATTAGAACGGTTACGTGAAATACCCCTTCGTTTTCGGTCACGAGTACACAGGCGCAGTGTTAGCGGTGGGTGAGAGTGTGAGTAATCCGCAGGTCGGATCTCGTTTCGTCGGACACTGCATGGCGCCGCGCCTGAAGTTTGACAATCGTCAGCGAAGAAAAAGGCAGAAATGCCGGAATCTCAAAGAAGTTGGTTTGCGTTTCATTGCCGGCGCGGCCGCCGACTACGTCGTCGTTTCCGAATACACGGTCACGATCGTTCGTGATAACGTCCCGCTCAAATCGGCCATGCTTACCGAGCCGATGGCGACGGCGTATAACGCCTGCGATCGTAGCTACGTTTAGCAACGC
This sequence comes from Paraburkholderia sp. J63, assembly GCF_905220245.1. NCBI lineage: Bacteria > Pseudomonadati > Pseudomonadota > Betaproteobacteria > Burkholderiales > Burkholderiaceae > Paraburkholderia > Paraburkholderia sp. J63. Next base: position 58,953 of record NZ_CAJMZF010000049.1, read on the forward strand.
CGACCGTGTAGCCGTCATCGGGTCGGGAGCCTTGGGCTTGAGCCTCATCGTTGCCAGACTCATCGCTCGCTCGGTCATGTCATTGGGGTAGCAGCGTCGGAGTCCGACTAGGCGCTCGAGTTGGGCGCGGGCCGCGTGCTTTCTCCAGTAAAGGTGCCGCGCAATAGCTA
>NZ_CAJMZF010000050.1:0-57138 GCF_905220245.1 Paraburkholderia sp. J63
GTATTCGGGCGCTTGCGCGCTTCGTCGTACATCCAGCGCAGCGTCGACTCGAACGGCGTGCGCTGCGAGTCCCCGACGATCGAGCGCAGCTTCGCGTTCGAGCCAACGAGTTGACGCACCTCGTTCGCACGCACGAAACGCTGATCGACCTTCACGTCGATCTCGTAGCCCGCGATGCGCGAGAGCATGGCGAGCACTTCGCCGAGCGTGCGGCCGGTGCCCGAGCAGACGTTGACCGTCTCGCCGCGCGGCGCCGCCGCGATAAGCTTCGCGTAGGCGTCCACGACGTCGCGCACATCGGAGAAGTCGCGGCTCACGTCGGTGTTGCCGAGCGAAATGGTTCGATCGCCGCGCGCGTAGTGCTCGACGATCTTGGGCAGCAGGAAGTCGGTGCTCTGGCCCACGCCGGTATAGTTGAACGGCCGCGCGATCACGATGGGCAACTGCGCATTCCAGCACTTCGCGAGGTATTCCATCGCGAGCTTGCTCACTGCGTAGTCGTTCGCGGGCTGTGGATCCACCGTTTCGTCGATGACACCGGAGGTTGCGTTGCCGTAGACATTCGCGCTGCTCGCGAGCAGCACGGCGCGCGGCACGTGGCGCTGGTGTGCGAGTGCGTCGAGCAGGTTGCGCGTGCCGACCACGTTGACGATATAGGTGCGGGCCACGTCGCCGTTGGCAACATTCGCCACGGCCGCGAGATGCACGACCACGTCGGGCTGGACCGTCTCCACCGCATGCGCGAGCGCCTGCGGATCGAGCAGGTCGGCGACGAGCGTGGTGGTGCCGCCCGGCACGCCGTCATCGCTCACGGGCTCGCCGGGGCGCGCGGTGCCCCAGACGCGATAGCCGTCCGCGGCGAGACGGGCGGCCATGTAGCGGCCCGTGAAGCCGCCCTCGCCGGTGATGAGCGCGCGGGGCGCGCGCTGGGCGTCTTCGGGGCGCTCAGAACGTGTCATGTCGTTCGTTGCGCGCGAGGTCGGCCGTAACCATCATCTGGCAGAGTTGTTCGAGCGAGGTCTGCGGCTCCCAGCCGAGCTTGCTGCGCGCCTTGTCTGCGTCGCCGATCAGCAGATCGACTTCGGCGGGGCGGTAAAAGCGCGGGCTCACGCGCACGAGCGTCTTGCCCGTGGAAATATCGACGGCGGTCTCGCGTTCGGCGCGGCCCGACCATTCGAGCTGGAAGCCGGCCGCGGCGAACGCCATCGTCACGAAGTCGCGCACGGTTTCGGTGCGGCCCGTGGCGAGTACGTAGGTGTCCGGATCATTGGCCTGCAGCATGCGCCACATGCCTTCCACGTATTCGGAGGCGTAGCCCCAGTCGCGCTTGGCGTCCATATTGCCGAGTTCGAGCACGCTTTGCTTGCCGAGCTTGATCTTCGCGACGGCGTCGGTGATCTTGCGCGTCACGAACTCGCGGCCGCGCAGCGGCGACTCGTGATTGAAGAGAATGCCGCTGGTCGCGAAGATGTCATAGGACTCGCGGTAGTTGACCGTGGACCAGTGCGCGAACAGCTTGGCAATGCCATACGGGCTGCGCGGGTAGAACGGGGTGTCTTCGCGCTGCGGCACAGCCTGAACCTTGCCGAACATTTCGGAGGTCGAAGCCTGGTAGTAGCGCGTTTTGGGGTTGACCACGCGAATGCCTTCGAGCAGATTCAGCGCGCCGATGCCGGTCACTTCGGCCGTGGTCACGGGCTGGTCGAACGAGACGCCCACAAAGCTTTGCGCGGCGAGGTTGTAGACCTCGCTGGCCTGCGAGCGCTCTAGCAGACGCAGCGTCGAGCCCGCGTCGGTGAGATCGTGCTCCACGAGTTCGAGCGAGGGATGATCGGTGACGCCGAGCTCGTTCATGCGCCAGAAGTTGACCGAGCTGGTGCGCCGGTAGGTGCCGACCACCTGATAGCCCTTGTCGAGCAGCAGCTTGGTCAGATACGCGCCGTCCTGGCCGGATACGCCGGTGATGATCGCTTTGCGTCGTTCGTTCATGTGTGAGTACCTTTGAAGTAGCGAACGTGGATTCGGAACCTGTTTATCGTGTCGAGATTCAGGACTGCGAAGTCGGGGTGCTCACGCGGGCGCGCACGGCATCGGCGGGCAGGGTCCGGTGGCTCGGGCCGCGCGTGAGACGTTTTTCGAGCAGGAACCAGCTAGCGCTCGCATAAACGAGCGTGATGGAGAGCGCGATGGCGGCGCTCACCGGGCGGCTGAAATGGAGCGGCCACACCGCGTAGAGAATCGTGAGGTGAATCAGATAGATCGTGTAGCTGATGGTGCCGATATAGACGAGCACCGGATGACTAAGCACACGTTTGACGAAGCCCTTCGATTGCAGCGCGTACACCACGATCGAGGTGCAGAGCACGAGCGAAACGCTATAGAGCAGCGCGTTCGAGAGCGGCGTGTTGGCAGCGCGAAAGCGCGGGTAATGCAGATGCAGCCACGCGAGCACGGCGAGCGCGGCAAAGAAGAAAATCGCCGCGGGCACCTTGAACGGTTCGAGCGCGTTGCGGTCGCGCCGCACGAGCACGGCGAGCAGCGCGCCCGAGGCGAGCAGGTCCATGCGGAACGGCGTGAGGTAATAAATGGGCCAGAACGAATCGAACCACGGCGTCGCGACGGCGCGCAGCACGGGCACGATCAGCACGAGCGCCGCGGCCACGACCGCGAGCGCACGTTCGGGAAGCAGCAGCACCACGAAGGGCCAGAAGATATAGAACTGTTCTTCGACGGCGAGCGACCAGAGGATGTTGAGGCTGTCATGGCCGCTCTGGCCCAGCGCGTCGCCGATGTTGGTCGCAAAGAACGCATACCAGGGCCAGTAATGCGCCCAGCCGAAGCCGAACAGCACCGACGAGACGATCATCAGCAGGATGTACGGCGGCAGGATGCGGCGCACGCGGCGTGCGTAGAAGTAGCTGAAATACGATTGCCCGCGCGCTTTACGCTCGAGCAGGATGCCGGTGATCAGAAAGCCGCTCAGCACGAAGAACAGGTCCACGCCCATCCACAACGGCGCCTTCAACGCGTGCTGCGCGAAAACGGCGAGCACGGCGAAGGCGCGCAGGCCGTCGAGCTGGACGATGCGGTGGGAAGGTTGGGGCGGGCTGGCTAGGCTGTTTACGGTCATCGGCTATCCGGTTGTTTCATGCATGCACAGGCCGGTTCATTCTAAAAAGAATTAAATGGTCAAAAAGCCGAAATATATTGGCGTGCGATTTTGAAAATGAAATCACCTGGATTGGCGCTGAATATGCATGTCACTATCGCGTCACTATTGCCGCGATTTCATTGCGGTCTCGCCGCTGTTTCGTTTCCGAAATCGGGACAAGATCGCGCCGTGGCCGCCGCACGGGCCTTTGCGCCGCGCGCGGCGATTTATTTCGCATCCGCAACGGTGAGCGTGGCGAATACTGAATTTTTTTGAATTATTTTCGCTTTTTGTGGGGCGATTTTTCTTCGTCAATGTACGGCATGATCCAGACGGATTCACCCGACCGGAGGAATTGCCTTGCCGTTTCCGATTCCCGACCGCCGTATGCGCAGGACGCTGGCGCTCGCTGCACTCAGTGCGTTCGTCTGCACCTCTTCGGTACAGACCATCGCCGCGCCGCAACTCAATGTGACGACATCGTGGATCGGCAACACCTATGGCAACGGCCAGGGCACGTGGACCCAGATCAATATCACCGCCATTGCGGTGACGCCCGATGGCAACGTCTACACGGACGCGCCCTGGGACGAGAGCGGCGCCGAGATCAGCACGTATCAAGACGGCAAGGTGCTCGGCTTTGCCGGCGGCACGCATGGCTGGGGCGGATACGGCGGCAACGCCGTGGCCGTGAACCACCGCTATCTGTACGCGGCCGTGGCCGTGGGCAATGAACGCGGGCATCTGGTCGGGCCCGGCATCTGGCCTGAAAAGGGGCGCCAGTGGTACGGCGTCACGCGCCGGCCGATCGACGACCCGAAGCGCGCGGCGGCCTTCCAGGCCTCGCCCGATGCGCTCAATCCGCACGCGCAGCTTGCGGGCGCGTTCCTCAAGATTGCCGATGTGCCGGCCGTTTCGCATCCCGACCTGGGCGCGCCTGCCGACGTGGGCGGACTTGCGGCCACCGATTCATTGCTCTATGTGAGCCACACCACGGCGAACCGCATCGAGGTCTACGACGCGAACTCGATGCAGCGCAAGTCGCAATTCGAGGTGCACGAGCCGGGCAAGATCGCCGTGGCGGGCGATGGCTCGCTATGGGTGATCACGGGCAGCGTGACCGATCAGGCGCCGCGCATCGCGCACTATTCGGCGGACGGCAAGCCGCTTTCGGCCACGATCGAACTGCCCGCCGACTCGGTGCCCGTGGACGTGAACGTGGACCCGCAGCAGCGCGTTCTGGTGGCCGACAACGGCCCGCGCCAGCAGATCCTCATCTACGCGCGCGAGGGCGGCGGCTACAAGCAGACAGGCACGCTGGGCGAGCGCGGCGGCATTTTCTCGGGCGTCGCGGGCAGGCCGGGCCCTGGCCGCTTCAACGGCCTGACCGGCGTGGGCAGCGACGCGAAGGGCAACATCTACGTGTCGACCAACGGCATCGGCCCGCGCCACGGCACGATCGGTGCGGGGCTGGGCGCTACGCTCGAAAGCTATTCGCCCGACGGCAAGCGTCTTTGGAACGTTGAAGGACTGCTGTTCGTGGATGGCGCGTGGATGGATCCGTCGCGGCCCAATAGCGTTTACACCGGCAACAAGCGTTTCGAGCTCGATCTTTCGAAGCCGCCGGGGCAGGACTGGAAATACGTAGGGTTCCTCTCCAATCGCTTCAAGTATCCGCAGGACCCCGTGTTCAACGGCGACATGTGGCCCGGCCTGCCCACCGCGCGCGAGCTGAACGGTCACACGTTCCTCTATCTCACCGACATGTACGCGGATCACCTGAAGATCTATCGCTTCGATCCGCAGCACAACGGCGAGACCGCGATTCCCTCGGGCTTTATCGCAGGCCGCGCGCGGCCCGTGGAGCACGTTCCGAATGCGCCGCCGGGCGGCGACTGGATCTGGCGCGACAGCAACGGCAACGGCGGATTCGACGCCGGCGAATTCACGAAGTACCCGGGTCCCGGCCATCTGGCCGGCGGCTGGGGTTGGTGGATCGACACGCGCGGCGACATCTGGCGCGCGCGCGACAACAAGGGCATCACGCGCTTTCGTTTCGGCGGCCTCGACGCGAAGGGCAACCCGATCTACGCCTACGACAAGGCCGACCAGTACGCGATCCCCGCGCCGTTTACCGAGGTGCATCGCGCGATCTACGAGCCGCAGACCGACACGCTCTACGTGACGGGCTATACCGCCGAGGCGCCGCACGATCCGGGCTTCGTGAAAGAGGCGGGCCGCGTGCTCGTGCGCTACGACAAGTGGTCGAGCGGCAACCCGCAGCAGCGCTATCTGCTGCACCTGCCCTGGGACCCCAAGGCGAAGCCGCCGGTGACGCCCGCGGGCGTCACCGTGGAAGGGCAGTACCTGTTCGTGGTGGAGCCCGCGGGCTTCGTCCACGTGTACGACAAGGACAGCGCGAAGGAGATCGGCACGTTCGGCCCTGGCGCTGCAGTCGGCAATACCTCGGGCTGGGTGGACGTGCCCTTCGGCATTACCGCACACCGCCTGCCCAATGGCGAATACCTGATCTTCGTTGAAGAAGACGCGCGCGGCAAAGTGACGATGTACCGCTGGAAGCCGGCCTGACGCCCGCTCGATGCCCGCTTGATGAAGCACTAAGGATTCCTCAAAGGAACCGTACTGCCGCACCGCACGCTACCGGAACACCTATGGACAAAGGCATACTGCGCAACGTCGCAATCAATCTGTTTGGCCTCGTGCTGCCGACCTTCGTGTCGCTGGTCACGGTGCCCACCTACATCAAGCTGCTGGGCGTCGACCGCTACGGCGTGATCGCGCTTGTCTGGACGCTGATCGGCTATTTCAGCGTGCTCGATCTGGGCATGAGCATGGCCGCGCAGAATCATATTTCGAAGGCCTACGCATCGAAGGACGCCGAAGCGTGCGAGCGCGTGTTCTGGAGCGCGTTCTGGCTGAACTTCACCACCGGTGCGATTGGCGGCCTGCTGATCTACTCGGGTGGCGCGCTCTACACCGCGTACTTCACGCACGTGACGCCCGAGTTGCGTCACGAGGTCTATCTCGCGCTGCCGTGGCTCGCCGTGGCGATTCCCATCGCCAACGTCTCGTGGGTGTTCGCGGGCGCCATCAACGGCGCGGAGCGCTTCGGCATCTACAACACGAACCAGACGCTCGGCACGTTCCTGTTCCAGTTGCTGCCGCTTGCCGCCGCGTGGGCGATCGCGCCGAACCTGCAGACGGTGCTGGCCGCCGCCGTGCTCGCGCGCCTCATCGCGGGCGTGCTGCTCGGTCACTCGGCGCTGCGCGTGCTCGGCATCAAGCACGTGCGCGGGCCGCGCTTCGACACCTCGAAGGCGCTGTTCAACTTCGGCGGCTGGATGCTGGTCGCGAGCGTGACCACGATGGTGGCCGACTCGCTCGACCGCATGATGCTGGGCGCGGGCCTGGGCGCGCGCTTCGTCACCTATTACACGGTGCCGCAGAATCTCGTGACGCGCCTGAACATGGTGCCCAACGCGCTCGTGCGCACGCTGTTCCCGCGCCTTTCCGCGCTGCACCGCGAGCACGCCGACGAGATCGCGGCACAGTCGCTGCAGTTTCTCAATGCGGTCTTTACCCCTGTGGCGATTGGCGCGATCGTGGTGCTCGAACCGTTCCTGCGCGCGTGGGTAGGCCCCGTGATCGCGGGCCACGGCGCGCCGGTGGGCCGCTTCCTGATCATTGCCGTGTGGCTGATCGGGCAGGCCGGCGTCACCCGCATCCTGATCCAGTCGCAGAACAATCCCGCCGCCGCGGCGCGCGTGGGACTCGTCGAGCTGCCGCTCTACGCGGGCCTGCTCTGGTTCGGTATCTCGCGCTTCGGGTTGCCTGGCGCCGCGGCCGCCGTGCTGTTCCGCGCGCTCTTCGACTATGTCGTGCTGCTCTGGCTCTCGCGCATTCATAGCCGCACGATCGTGGTGGACATGTTCGCACACCTGAGCTTTCTCGCCGCCGCGCTCGCCATCGCATGGTGGCTCCCCGACGCGATCTATGCGATCGGCGCGGGCGTCGTGCTGGCCGTGGCGAACTGCGTGTGGTCGGTGGCGACCACGCCGCTGCTGCGCGGCTACGCCCGTTCCCTTCTGTTTCGCCTGAACCTACGGAAAAGCGCATGAGTCACGAATTGATCGACGAAGTGGCGCCGTCCGAAAGCGCCGCCGCGCCCGCCCCAAGGCGCGATATTCACGCCAATGCCCGCAGCGAGTCCACGGTGAGCGCATTGCGGCCACTGCAGGATGCGCGCGCCGCGCGTACCGCGAACCGCAAGCCGCGCGTGGCCATCGTGCACGACTGGCTCGTCACCTACGCGGGCGCCGAGCGCGTGCTCGAGCAGATCATCGACTGCTTTCCCGACGCCGACTTGTTCTCGGTCGTCGATTTCGTCGAGGACAAGGACCGCAAGTTCCTGCGCGGCAAACGCGCGACGACCTCGTTCATCCAGCGTCTGCCGAAAGCGCGCACGAAGTACCGCGCGTATCTGCCGTTCATGCCGCTCGCCATCGAGCAACTGGACGTTTCGGACTACGACGTGGTTATTTCGAGCTCGCATGCGGTGGCCAAAGGCGTGCTGACCGGTCCCGACCAGTTTCACATCAGCTACGTGCATTCGCCGATCCGCTACGCGTGGGATCTCCAGCACCAGTATCTGCAGGAGTCGCATCTCACGCGCGGGCCGAAGTCGATGCTCGCGCGGCTGATTCTCCACTACATCCGCAACTGGGACGTGCGCACGGCCAACTCGGTCGATCAGTTCGTGGCGAATTCGTCGTTTATCGCGCGGCGCATTCACAAGGTTTATCAGCGCGAGGCCGAGGTGGTGTATCCGCCCGTCGACGTCGATGCGTTCGAACTCGAGACGCGCAAGGAAAACTTCTATCTGACCGCTTCGCGGCTCGTGCCGTACAAGAAGATCGACCTCATCGTCGAGGCGTTTTCGCGTATGCCGGAGAAGCGCCTCGTGGTGATCGGCGACGGTCCCGACATGCAGAAGGTGCGCGCGAAGGCCGGGCCGAACGTCGAGGTCATGGGGTATCAGCCGTTCCCGGTGCTGCACGATCGCATGCGCCGGGCGAAGGCCTTCGTGTTCGCGGCCGAGGAGGACTTCGGTATCTCGGTCGTGGAAGCGCAGGCGTGCGGCACGCCCGTGATCGCCTATGGCAAGGGCGGTGCGCTCGAAACGGTGCGCGATTCGGGTTCGCGGCCCACGGGGCTCTTCTTCGAGGAGCAGCGCGCCGAGGCCATCGTCGCGGCGGTCGAGTCGTTCGAGCGCGATCCGGGGCGCTTTCGCGCCGAGGATTGCCGCGCGAATGCGGAGTACTTTTCCGCAGCGCATTTCCGCGAGCAGTTCTTTGCGCGCGTGGCGCGGGCCGTGCCCGCGATCGCCGAGGCCGGGCTGCCGCGTGTGAGTGTGCCTCAAGCGTCCGACGTAGACGACGATGGCGGCAGCGCGCTGACGCAGGATGCGCAGCAAAACGCGCCTCGTGTGCTGGCGATCGACCAGAGCGGCGTACTGGGCGGCGCGGAGCTTTCGCTGCTCGAAGTGGTGAAGGGTCTGCGCGCACGCATCGAAGTGCTGTTGTTCAACGACGGGCCGTTTCGCGAGGCGCTCGACGCCGCGGGCGCACGCGTGGAAGTGCTCGATTCGGGCGCATTGCGCAACGTGCGCCGCGACGGCGGCGCCGTGCCGAAGCTGGGCGTGCTCGCGGGCATTGCCGCGCTCGTGCGCGAGACGCGCCGCCGCGCGCGCGGCGCCGACGTGCTCTACGCCAATACACAGCGCGCGATGGTGATCGGCGTGCTCGCGGGCAAGCTCGCGCGCAAGCCCGTGGTCTGGCATCTGCGCGACATCGTGAGCGACGAGCACTTCGGGCGCGTGCAGCGTGCCGTCATCAAGGGCTGCGCGAAGCTCGGCCTCGCGCATGTGATTGCAAACTCGCACGCCTCGGCGCAGGTCTTCGCCGATCTCACGAAATTCGATTCGCGACGCATCGACGTCGTGCACAACGGCGTGGACGAGTCGCCGTTCCGTGCGCTCGCGCGCGTGCCGCAGGCGCAACTGCGCGCGCAGATCGGTCTGCCTCAGGACGCGTTTCTGGTCGGCGCGTTCAGCCGCCTCGCGCGCTGGAAGGGGCAGCATGTGCTGCTCGAAGCGCTGTTGCACGAGCCGCGCGCGCATGCCGTGTTCGTGGGCGCGCCCTTGTTTGGTGAGGATGCCTATGCACAGGAGCTGCACGAATTCGTGGCGGCGCGCGGTCTCGCGGATCGTGTTCATTTCCTTGGCTTCCGGCACGATATTGCGGCCTGCATGCGTGCGATGGATGTGATCGCGCATACCTCCATTACGCCGGAGCCGTTCGGGCGCGTGGTGGTGGAGGGCATGCTCGCGCAGCGGCCCGTGGTGGCCTCGCGCGACGGCGGAGTGAAGGAGATTGTCGAGCATGGCAAGAGCGGGCTGCTCTGCACGCCGGGCGACGCACAGGAACTCGCGAAGACGCTGGCCACGCTCTGCGATGACGAGACACTGCGCGAGCGGCTCGCGCAAAACGGACTTGCCGTGGCGCGCGAGCGCTTCGGCAAGGAGCAATACGTGGAAGCGGTCGGGCGCGTGCTCGATGGCGTCGTGACGCGCGCACGATAGGACGCCAGGGTTCAGGGAGAAGCGGGAGGCCGTTGAAGCAGGACGGGGGGAGCGGGGCCGCATTTGCGGCCCCGCTTTTTTACGCATCGGGCTGAAGCGTGAGTGTCGGCCTGACGATGTGCCGCCAAAAAAAGCCGCTAGATAGCGGCTCAAAATCATGAAGTGTCAGTGTCGATAAGCGCGATCTAGTCGCCCCGATCGTCCATCAGGCAACCCGCTTGCGCAGGCGCGCGGCCACATTGAGCGCCGGCAGTTCGAAGAGCCGATAGAAGACCCACGCGACGGGCAGCACGGCGAGCGTGAAGCCGAACGATGCCCAGATCGAAGTCTGCAGGGCCGAGCGGAACAGGAACGAGCCGAGCAGCACGAAAAGCGGCAGATGGATCAGGTAGAGCGAATAGCTGAACGCGCCGAGCTTCGAGAACGCCTGCATGATCACGCCGCCCGCTGGGGCAGGTTGTGCAAGCGCCTTCACGAGATAGCAGGCGAAGGCACAGGCCCAGAGCTGGAACGCGCCATATTGGCCGAAGTGGAACGCCACGCAGCCCGCCACGGCGAGGAGGGCCGCGGCCACCCAGGCGTAGCGAAAGCCCTCCGAGCCGCGCAGACGCGCTTCGGCAATCCACGCGCCGAGCATCCACGAGAACCAGTACGACGTGAAGAGAACGACGTCGTGGCGCGCGAGCGTGAGCGCCGAAATCACGTTGATAGCGGCGATGCCCACGAGCACCGCATTGAGTCCGAGGCGGCGGCGCATGGCGAAAAGCAGCGGATAGAGCAGGTAGAACTGCACTTCGAGCGAGAGCGTCCACAGCGCGCCATTCGAGCCGTAGGTCGGGCCCGCCACGCCTTGCAGCGAAAGCAGGTTGACGAGGAACGCACGCGGGCCGATGTCGAGAATCTTGTGGCTCACCGGCGTCATCGTGAGGCTGAACGAATCGGCGACGAAGGTGAGCGCGAGCGCGGCGAGCAGCACGGGATAGATCCGCACGAAGCGGCGCAGCCAGAACTGTCCGGCGTCGAGCCGGAAATCGGGGTTCTTCAGCAGCCGCGCGGCGCCGCTGCGGTGAATGCAATAGCCGCTGATGACGAAAAAGATCGGTACGCCCGCGGAACCCCACGCCACGGGCAGTGTGAGCCACGCGGCGATCGTGCCGGGGTTCGCGAGGCTCGCGTGGGCTTGATGGAAGGCGCCCATGCCGATCCACGTGACCTGGCGGCAATGGAAATACGCCACCAGCAGGGCAGCGAAGCCGCGCAGCGCGTCGATCAGGTGATCGCCGGCGACGGCTGCAACAGGCCGCGCGGCCACGGGCATGCTGGTTGCTGGCGGCAGAACGGTTTCGAGTGCGGGATCGCTCATTGATTGATTGGGCATGCGTGATGGCGGGAGGCTACCTGGCGATCATAGGGGCCTCGCGCGGGGAAATTATCCAAAAGTTTTTCAAAAAGTATTCCGGGAAATGGTTGATAACCACGTCGAAATCGAGAAATAAAACCTTGTAACGCGAAAGCGATTTATTTGCGCGATTTGAAATGCTAATTTGATGGGGATCGCCTAAGGTCGATGGAGATTTCGATGAACCTGCATTTGCTGGCCGGCATTGCCGTGCTGTTGATTCTCGTCGCGGTGTCGGCGTATCGCGAAGCGCTGCGCAATGAGCCTATCCGGCGCTCGCGCACGCAATCGGGCGGCTTGCCGCCCGCCGACGAAGTCGAGTAAACTGCGCGGTCATGCAATATTCGCCATTGCGCCGCGATTGCAAGCCAGCTTGAAACCGGATTGAAACTGCTTGCTTGCCGATCGAAACCGGATCAGGAAATTCATGCCGATTATTCGGGGTGCATGGCAATCAATCAGCAATAATTTCCACTGGTCTGCTTGACCGTCGCAACCGGAATTTCGTCGCTTTTTTGCTGTACCAGACGGACCCGACCCTTTTGAAAATAAAAAACGGCCCAACAGAACCCTCGGGGACGCCGGCTTGCCTTGCTGCGAGACCGTTACTCAAACGATCGAACTGGGAATGAACATCATGCTCAAAGTTACCAAAGCGGTATTTCCTGTTGCGGGCCTCGGTACGCGCTTTTTGCCCGCTACCAAGGCCAGCCCCAAGGAAATGCTGCCGATCGTCGACAAGCCGCTCATTCAGTATGCGGTGGAAGAGGCGATCGCTGCGGGAATCACCGAAATGATTTTCGTGACCGGCCGTAGCAAACGCGCGATCGAAGATCACTTCGACAAATCGTACGAGATCGAAGCCGAGCTCGAAGCGCGCAACAAGCAGAAGCTGCTCGATCTCGTACGCAGCATCAAGCCGAGCAACGTGGACTGCTTCTACGTGCGCCAGGCCGAAGCACTGGGTCTCGGCCATGCGGTGATGTGCGCCGAAAAGCTCGTGGGCGGCGCACCGTTCGCCGTCATTCTCGCCGACGACCTGCTCTATAGCCCCAAGCCGGTCATGAAGCAGCTCGTGGATACCTTCAACCACTATCACAGCTCGGTGGTGGGCGTGGAGGCGATCGCGCGCGAAAACAGCGCTTCGTATGGCATCGTGGATGGCCGCGAGTGGGAAGAGGACGTGTTCAAGCTCTCGGGCATCGTCGAGAAGCCCGCGCCGGAAGTCGCGCCGTCGAATCTCGGCGTGGTCGGCCGCTATGTGCTGATGCCGACGATCTTCAATCATCTGCGTGCGCTCAAGCCGGGCGCGGGCGGCGAGCTTCAGCTCACCGACGCGCTGCAATCGCTGCTCACGGAAGAGCAGGTGCTTGCGTATCGCTACATGGGCACGCGCTTCGATTGCGGCAGCAAGATTGGCTATTTGAAGGCCACCGTTGAATTCGCGCTTCGCCATCCCGAGGTGAAGGACGAATTCGAGGCCTATCTGCAGAACCATCTGCCGCAGGCGCTGGCCGCGGCAGCCTGACGTTAGCTATCCTTATGAAAGCACGCTGTGCGCTTTGGCGCGTAGCGTGCTTTTTTCTTTTGCTCACACCGCACTAAAAAACACAAAAACACGCTCTCCGGCCGGGCTGCGAGGAAATGCCACATCAGCACGCAGGGCTCAACGCATATAAGATGCAAATAAAATGCATCTATTTGCCGGAGAGCGGATATGAATCTGTACCAGATCGGTGAGCCGCCCGCGCGCGCCGGACGCGGCTTCGCGCTATGGGCGCTCGGCTTTCGCCCGTTCTATCTGGGCGGCTCGCTCTTCGGCATGGCGGCCATGCTGGCGTGGCTGGCCGAACTCGACGGGCATCCGCTGCCGCGTCTCCACCCGTATTTGCCGGGCGCGCTGTGGCATGCCCACGAAATGATCTTCGGATTCGCCGCCGCGATCGTGGCGGGCTTCCTGCTGACCGCGGTGCGCGCATGGACCTCCGTCACGCCCGCGCAGGGCAGGTCGCTCGCGGCCTTGTGGCTGTTGTGGCTCGCCGGGCGCGCGGCCGTGGGCTACGCGCCGCCGGCTGTCGCCATTATCGTCGACGTCGCGTTCCTGCCCGTGTGCGCGCTCGTGCTGCTGCGCGTGCTCGTGCACGCGAAGAACCGCCACAACATCTTTCTGCCCGTCGCGTTGGGGCTGCTCGCGCTGACCAATATCGTCTTTCATCTGGCCGCCATTATGGGCCGTCCCGACTGGGCCTTGCACAGCGCATACGTGGCGGTCGGTCTGCTGGTGCTGTTCGTGACGGTCATCGGCGGACGCATCATTCCGTCCTTTACCGTCAACGCCGTTCCGGGGTTTACATATCGGCGCTGGCGCTTCGTGGAGGCGGCCGTGCTGCCGTTGACCGCGCTCGCGTTCGTGCTCGACGGCTTCGGCGCGCCTGGCCCCGTGCTCGCCATTGCCGCTGCGCTCGCCGCATGCGCACAAGGCCTGCGGCTCTACGGCTGGCGGTCGTGGCGCGTCGGCAATCGTCCCATCCTCGCGATCCTGCACGTCGCCTATGCGTGGATACCGCTCGGCTTCGCGATGCTCTCGCTCGCGGCGATGGGCTTCGTCGCGCATTCGCTCGCGATTCATGCGTTCACGGTGGGCGCGGTCGGTTGCGCGATCGTCGCGATGATCACGCGCACGGCGCGCGGCCATACGGGACGGCCGCTAGTCGCGGGACGCGCGGAATTGGCCAGCTACGGCCTGCTCGTGCTCGCCGCGCTCATGCGTGTGCTCGTGCCGGTGCTCTGGCCGCAGCAGACACTGGTGGCGATCGATGTTTCGGGCGCTTGCTGGGTTGTTGCGTTTGTCGTGTATTGCGGGCGTTATGCCGGGTGGCTCTGGAGTCCTCGGCTCGATGGTAAGGAAGGCTAAGGGAAATATCTAAGTAAAGAAGTTGCAGTCGCTGGGCGGTGATGTGCAGCGCTCGATTCGATAATTACGGTCGCCTCGATGGCCGTGATGCGGCATCCGGAGACGTGGGCACGCGGCATGCTTGGCCGACCTCTTTCGCATGCGCGTCGCACATGCGTTCGGTTGGCCTGAGGCAATGCTCGGTGCATTGGTATCTTCGGCATGGAAAGGCTGCGGCGCGGGCCAGCAGACGTGCCAGCGGAAGCACTACGCACGCCAGGCCATCGTCGAATCGCGCGACGCGAGGAACTCGCATAATCGCTTGTGTGTCCGAACGCGAACGGTTAGGTGCTCATCGAGGAGATCCCGTCATGACCAGGCGTCCCGAATCCAATCCCAGCGCCCAACCCGGCGCGCAACCCAGTGCACAGTCCACCGCACAGCCCGGCGCAGGCAATGAACATCCAGTGCCCGCCGGTGCGCAATGCGTCGGCGCGTGCGACCCCACGGAACATTTCAACGTCATTGTGATACTGCGCCGCCAGTCCGAGCCCGCGTTTCGCGAACTGGTCGAGCGGATCGCGTCGGGCGCGCCCGGCGCGCAGCCGATCACGCGCGAGCAATACGAGCAGCGCTTCGGCGCCGCCGCCGCCGACATCGGGCGAGTGGAAGCGTTCGCTAAAACTCACGGCCTGGCGGTCGTGAAGGCCGATCCCGCTGCGCACCGCGTGGTGCTCTCCGGGACCGTGCAGCAGTTCAACGCGGCATTCGGCGTGGACCTGCAGCGCTTCGAGCATCAGGTCGGCAAGCTCAAGCAGCATTTTCGCCAGCCCACCGGCCCCGTGCGTTTGCCCACCGACCTGCAAGGGGTGATCACCGCGGTCGTCGGCCTCGACAGCCGCGCCAAGGTGCAACCGCATTTCCGCATTGAACCGAAACCGCCCGCGACCACCCCGGAGCAAGCCGGGCAGCCGCCTGCCACGGCTGGCGGGTCCGGTGGCGCCGTGCGTCCGCCTATCCGCGCCGCGCGCGCGGTGAGCCGTTCGTTCACGCCGCTGCAGGTCGCCGAGCTCTACGATTTTCCGGCCGGTGATGGCAAGGGCCAATGCATCGCGCTCATCGAAATGGGCGGCGGCTACGCGCAGTCGGACCTCGATGCCTATTTCAGCGCGCTGGGCGTTTCGCCGCCGCGCGTGGAGGCCGTCTCGGTCGATCAGGCCAGCAACGCGCCGAGCGGCGACCCGAACGGCCCCGACGGCGAGGTCACGCTCGACGTCGAGATCGCCGGTGCGCTCGCGCCCGCGGCGCTGATCGCCGTCTACTTCGCGCCCAACAGCGAAGCCGGTTTCGTCGACGCCGTGAGCGCGGCCCTGCACGACAGCCAGCGCAAGCCATCGGTCATTTCGATCAGCTGGGGCGCGCCCGAATCCGTATGGTCGCAGCAGACGCTGGGCGCGCTCAACGACGCGCTGCAGACGGCCGTGGCGCTGGGCGTGACGGTGTGCTGTGCATCGGGCGACAGCGGCTCGTCGGACGGTGTGGGCGACGGCGCCGATCATGTCGACTTTCCCGCGTCCAGTCCCTACGCGCTCGGCTGCGGCGGCACCCAGCTCACCGGGGCCAATGGCAAGATCACGCGCGAGACGGTATGGAACAGCGGCGAGAACGGCGCGACCGGCGGCGGCGTGAGCGCGACGTTCGCGCTGCCGGCCTGGCAGAAGGGCTTGAAGGTCGCGCGCGGCAAGGGCGCCGCGGGTGCGCTCGCGAAGCGCGGCGTGCCCGACGTGGCCGCCGACGCCGATCCGTCCACGGGCTACGAGGTGCATATCGGCGGGACCGATACCGTGGTGGGCGGCACGAGCGCCGTCGCGCCGCTATGGGCCGCGCTGATCGCGCGGATCAACGCGAACAGCGGCAAGGCGGCGGGCTTTGCCAACGCGAAGCTCTATGCGCAGCCGGGCGCGTTCAACGACGTCACGAGCGGCAACAACGGCGACTACTCGGCCGCGTCCGGCTGGGACGCCTGCACGGGCCTCGGCACGCCGGTGGGCACCAAGGTGGCAGCCGCGCTTGGCTCGGCGTAGGATCGGAAACCAGCGCACTGAACGGCGCATCGTGTGGCCGTGTGACGTAGCGCGGTGCGCGTTCAGAAGTTCAGAAGTTTTCCTGGTTTCCAGAGCGAAACTATCGACGCATACCACGGCAGCAAGGAGACGATATGAACGAAGAGGCTCAGTCCAACGGCGGCAAGGGCAAGGCCGCGGCGGGCGGCAATGGCAAGCATCGCAGCCCGAACGACCAGCCGTGCTTCGATCCCACCGCTTACGGCAACGGTCCCGACGACTTCGTGACCGACATGACCGAGAACGCCGCCATCACGCATCATGCGATCCAGATCGGCGGCGAGGCGATTGCCTATACCGCGACCGCGGGCCATCTCGTCACCGTCGACCCGAGCAGCTCGCAGCCGAACGCGAAGATCTTCTACGTGGCGTTCACGAAAGACGGCGTGCAGGCCCAGGACCGTCCCGTCACGTTCTTCTACAACGGCGGCCCCGGCTCCTCCTCGGTGTTCGTGCTGCTTGGCTCGTTCGCGCCCAAGCGCATCAAGACCTCCATGCCGGGCTTCACGCCGCCCGCGCCGTATGCGCTCGAAGACAACCCGGACAGCCTGCTCGACAAGAGCGACCTGGTCTTCATCAATCCGGTGGGTACGGGCTATTCGGCGGCCATCGCGCCGCATCACAACCGCGACTTCTGGGGCGTGGACCAGGACGCCGACTCGCTCAAGCAGTTCATCAAGCGCTACCTGAGCGCCAACGATCGCTGGAATTCTCCGAAGTTTCTTTACGGAGAATCGTATGGCACGGCGCGCAGCTGCGTGCTCGCGTATCGTCTTCACGAAGACGGCGTGGACCTGAACGGCATCACCTTGCAGTCCTCGATCCTCGACTACACGCAAAGCGGCAACCCCGTGGGCGCGCTGCCCACGGCGGCCGCCGACGCGTGGTATCACCAGCGGCTGGGCGTGAAGCCGGCGCCCAAGGACCTGCAGACGTTCGCGGCCCAGGTGGCGCAGTTCGCGCGCACGGACTACCGGGTCGCGCTGGAAAAATTCCCCGATCCGAAAAATCCGGCGATTCCCGCTACGCTCAAGAAACTTTCGCAATTCACGGGCATCGACACGCAGACTCTCGAATCCTGGAACCTCGACATTGCCGCCTACGACAGCCGCGGCAACTCGCTGTTCCTCACCACGCTGCTCAAGGACAAGGGCGTGGCGCTCGGGTCGTACGACGGCCGCGTGACCGCGATCGACACGGGTATTGCGGGCAACATCGACCCGAATTCGGGCGGCAACGACCCCACCATGACCGCGGTGAGCGGCGTGTACACGGCCATGTGGAACAGCTATCTGAACGAGACGCTCAAGTTCCGCACCAACTCGTCGTTCACGGACCTCAACGACCAGGCGTTCCAGAACTGGAACTTCAGCCATATCGACCCGACGGGCGCGCAAAAGGGCATCGACGCACAGGGCAACATCGTGCTTTACACGGCAGGCGACCTTGCGGCCGTGATGGCGCTGAATCCGGATTTGCGCGTGCTTTCGGCAAACGGCTACTACGATTTCGTGACGCCGTTCTACCAGACCGTGATCGATCTGCAGCAGATGCCGCTCGTCGACCAGAAGGTACGTAACAACCTGAGCGCGCGCTTCTACCCGTCGGGACACATGGTGTATCTCGATGGCGCTTCGCGCACGGCGCTCAAGGCCGATGTCGCGAAGCTCTACCAGACCGCGGTGGCGGACCGTCCAGCGGTCGCGCGCATTCGCGCGCTGCAGCGCATGAGCACGATGAGCGCGATGCACCACTGAAGGCGCTGCGCGTTCCGCCATGCCGCGAATGCCGCGGCGCAAGCGTGGTGCGGGGGCCGCTAGTCCACGCGCCCTCGCGCCATGGCCGCGAGGCACGTGCGCGCATCGCCCTGCACGATGCGCGCCGCGCACGCGATCATGAGATTCTTCGACAGCCCGAAATCCTCCACGAGAAAACCGCGCTCGCAGAGCCGGCCCTGTGCGCCCGGTTGCGAAGGCACGCGCTCGACCAGCGTGCCGGCATCGGCCGTGTAGGCCCAGATTTCCTTGCCCAACGCGGCAGCAAAGCCGATCTCGAACGCCGTGCCCGAGTCGGGCTCGCCCGGGCCGCGAAAATCGTCGACGTTGGCCATCACGATGTCCGCGCTGCGAATGGCGTCGATATTGGCGCGGTAGATCCACGCGGCCTGGCGCGGACCGTCGAGGTCCGCGGGCACTTGGACGTCCAGCGGGTAAAGACCCTCGAAACCGGATTCGCCGCATGCGGCGACGAGTTGTGCGCCGTATTCGAGCGCGTCGGGGCGAAACACGTCGAAGCCCGCGAGATAGACGCGCGGGCGACGGGGCGGGGCGGCATGAGTCATGGCGTGCGCTCCTCCATGCGATGTATCCGATACGAAACTCGATAGACGATTCTAGCCCGGCGCCGGACTCGCGCGCAGATTCGGCTTGGCTTACAAAATATTGACAGCGCCGATTGCGTACCGCTACGATTATGCGCCTTGCATGTGACGCGCACCGGACTGGCGCAGGCATTTTTTTCACCCACTACATTTCATTCGAAGTCCAGAGCAATTTACGCGTGCATCGCGTGGGCGTGCGCAGGCGGATTGCACTTTCTCGCAACGGCCTTCGCGAGCTAACATCGCTACACGAATAGAAACGAATATCGGGCATGGGGGGAGCGGGTCATGAAGCGACTCAAGCGCGTGGCGAAGGTAGCGTGTTCGGTGTTGCGTACAGGTCTGGCCGGCGCGGCAACGCTCGCGCTGTCGTTGTTACTGACGCAACCGGCTCGCGCACAGGTCGCGCAGCCCACGCTCGAGAAGATCCGCGCCGCGAACATGATTGCGATCGGCTATCGCGAGACCTCCGTGCCGTTTTCGTATCTCGATGCGAACGGCAATGTGACCGGCTTTTCGCAGGACATCTGCAATCATGTTGTCGATGCCGTAAAAGCGCAGACGCATCGCCCGAATCTGCGGGTGCGCTTCATTCCCGTGACCTCGCAGAACCGCATTCCGCTCGTGCAGAACGGCACCGTCGATCTCGAATGCGGCGTCACCACCAATCTCCAGGCGCGTCACAGCCAGGTGACGTTTTCCGATACCTTCTTCGTCGCGAGCACGCGCCTTTTGACGCGCAAGGATTCGGGCATCCACGATTTCAAGGATCTGGTGGGCAAGACCGTGCTCACCAATCAGGGCACCACGTCCGAGCGCATCCTGCGCCGCATGAATCTGGAAAAGCATATGAACATGCAGGTGATCAGCGCGAAGGACTATCGCCAGGGGCGCGAGATACTTGAATCGGGCCGGGCGGTCGCGTACATGATGGACGACGTGCTGCTCGCGGGCGCGCGCTCGCTGACCGCGCATCCGTCCGACTGGGTGATCGTCGGCACGCCGCAATCCTGGGAGGCCTATGCATTCATGCTGCGCAACGGCGATCCGGCTTTCCGCAAGCTCGTGAACGATACGATGAACGGCCTCATGAAAAGCGGCCAGATCGACGCGCTTTATACGAAATGGTTCGAACAGCCGGTGCCGCCCAGGGGCGTGAATTTCCATTTCCCGATGAGCGATGCGTTGCGCGCGCTCTACGCGGCGCCGAACGACAGCGCGCTCGATTGACTGCGTGGTTGCCCAGTGCTGTCCTCGCGCTGGCCCGCTTGCCGCTGCCGCGCGCGTAATGGAGGGCTTTGCCGTTCCCCGCGCGGACGTGAGATGATTCCGGTCCCGGCGCGCGCGGGTCGTGCGCGTCGTCAAGCCCAGATTGGCAAGGTGCCGTGCTGAATCGCCATGGCCCATGCGCGCGGCGAATCAATAAACGGGAGCTCAGATGCAGGAAGCAGGCAACACGGTAGTGATCGTCGGGGCAGGGCACGCGGGCGGCAACGCGGCGGCGCTGTTGCGGCAGTATGGTTTCGAGGGGCGCGTCGTGCTGGTGGGCGACGAGCCGGTGCCGCCCTATCATCGTCCGCCGCTGAGCAAGGCCTACCTGAAGGGCGAGGCGGATCTCGAGCGGCTCTGGCTCAAGCCGCGCCAGTTCTACGACGATCAGCGCATCGAGCTGAAGCTCGGCGCGAGCGCGCAGGCGCTCGACTGCGCGAGCCATACGCTCGCGCTCAGCGACGGGACGGCGCTGCACTACAGCAAACTCATTCTGGCGACCGGTTCGACGCCGCGCGCGCTGACCTTGCCGGGACACGACCTCGCGGGCATCGTGGCCTTGCGCTCGCTCGCCGACGCCGACGTGCTGCGCGAGCGCGTGAAGCCCGGCGAGCGGCTCGTGGTGATCGGCGCGGGCTACATCGGCCTGGAGGCCGCGGCCGCCGCTCGTCAACTGGGGCACGAGGTGACGGTGCTCGAGGCCGCGCCGCGCGTGCTGGGGCGCGTGACGGGCGAGACCGTTTCCACCTTCTACGAGAATCTGCATCGTGCGCAGGGCGTCGATTTACGCCTGAACGCGAAGATCGAGGCGTTCGTGGGCGAGCACGGCAAGCTCACGGGCGTGCAGCTCGCGGGCGGCGAAATCGTGCCGGCCACGCTCGCGCTGGTCGGCATCGGCATTACGCCGAACGTCGCGCTCGCGCAGGAAGCGGGCATCGCTTGCGTGAACGGCATTGAGGTCGATGAGGACGCGCGCACCTCGGACCCGGACGTGTTCGCCATTGGCGACTGCGCGAGCCGGCCGCTTGCGCACTACAGCCGCACGGGGCGTCTGGAGAGCGTGCATAACGCGGTCGAGCAGGCGAAGCTGGCCGCTTCGGCCATTGTCGGGAAGCCGCGGCCCGCGTGCGACGCACCGTGGTTCTGGTCCGATCAGTACGATCTCAAGCTGCAGACGGTGGGCCTGCACGAGGGCTACGACGAAACCGTCGTGCGTGGCGACCCGGCCGCGCGCCGCTTCGCTGTTTACTACCTGAAAAGAGGCACATTGCTGGCGGTCGATGCGGTGAGTTCGATGCCGGACTTCCTGTGCGGCAAGAAGCTCGTGGGCTCGGGCAAGCCGCTCGACGTGGCCGCGCTGCGCGATCCGGGTACGGATCTCGGCAAGTTCGCGGCGGCGGCGCTGGCGTAACGCAATCGCCGCTCGCATGGCGGGACTGGCGATCTGGCGATGTCTTGATCTGCGTGGCAGCGCGCGAGGGTGGCGCTGCACTATCATCGGGCGCGGTGGCGCCGGGCGGCTTGCCCGGCGGCACCGCTTCGAATCCGGTAGCCACGCAAACAAGATCCCACGGTGCATATGCACGATCATCCCGAATCGCGCCCGCTTCCCGAAAATTCCGGGGTTTCCGAAGTTTCCGGGGTTTCCGAAGTTTCCGGGGTTTCCGATAGTCAACGCGGGCTCCACGCCGCCGCTTTCGCGCCCCTGAACGCACCGCGCCTCGCCGGCCCCGAGGGCATTCGATACGACTTCAACTATGGATGCCGCGTGCTGTTGCCGGTGGCGGGCTGGCGCGTGCGCATGTACGACCTCGATACGAAGAACCTCGTCTTCGACGCCGTGCCTGCGGCCGGCGAGATCGCGGCGAGCCGCCGTAAATATTTCGTGCGTTTCCGCCTGGAAGTGCTCGACGGCGCCCGGCTGGTTTTCTCCCATGTGTTCGACGCCGCGCAAAAGCACGTATGGGTGACGATCGGCTCGGGCGCATTGGGCGATGCGATCGCCTGGGTGCCGGCGATCGATTCCTTCCGGCAACGGCACGGCTGTTCGGTGACCGTGCAGATGCGGCCATGGCTCCATGCGCTCTTCGAAGCCGGCTATCCGGCGCTGCGTTTCGTATCGGAAATGCCGGAGATTTCTGGCGCCGCGCACGATGACGGCGAGCCCATCTACGCAACCTACCGCGTGGGCTGCTTTTCCCCGTATGCCGACCGCGACCATCAGCCCACCGATCCACGCATGAGCAGCTTGCAGGACTTCGCCTCCTACATGCTGGGCGTGCCGGCGGTGGAGCGGCGCACCAACGTAGTCGTGGCCGACCGCTCGCGCGTGGTGGCGCAGCCCTATGTGTGCATCGCAGCACAGGCGTTGGCGCAGTGCAAATACTGGAACCATCCCGATGGCTGGCGCGTGCTGGTCGCACACCTGAAGGCACGCGGCTATCGCGTGCTGTGCATCGACCGCGATCGCGAATATGGGCCGCCCGGCGCGCCGAACACGATGCCGGAAGGCGCCGAGGACTATACGGGCCCGCGTCCACTGCAGGAACGCGCGAGCCTGCTCGCGCATGCGGACTTCTTCGTCGGGCTGGGCAGTGGGCTGTCCTGGCTCGCATGGGCGGTGGGGGTGCCCGTCGTGCTGATCAGTGGCTTTTCGCATCCGAAAGCCGAGTTCCATACGCCGTGGCGCGTGATCAATTTTCACGCCTGCAATAGCTGCTACAACGACACCACGGTCGAGTTCGACGGCGACTTCGGCTGGTGTCCGCGCCATGCGGGCGACGCGCTGCGCTACCAGTGCACGACGGCAATCACGGCGGGCCAGGTGATACGCGTCGTGGACGAGCTGATCGCGGCACGCGGCACAACAGGAGCGGTCGTCTCGTGACTCTCGGATAAAATGCAGGCGCGCGCCGCTACGGCGGCGCAATTCGAGGAGATCGACGCGATGGAACAACGCTCCCGTTTCGGCGCGAGCCTGCTGCCTTATCTGCTGGTCGGCCCGCAGCTCGCGGTCACGGCCGTGTTCTTTCTCTGGCCCGCGGGCGTCGCGCTCCTGCAGTCCACTCAGGCCGAAGACGCCTTCGGCACCTCGTCGGAATTCGTCGGCTTCGCAAATTTCGCGCATCTCTTCACCGACCCGCTGTATCTGGACTCCATCAAGACGACGCTGGTCTTTGCCGCGCTCGTGACCGTGTGCGGGCTCGTGATCTCGCTCGTGCTCGCCGCCATGGCGCATCACGTCACGCGCGGCAAGCGCTTTTACCAGACCTTCCTGATCTGGCCGTACGCGGTGGCGCCCGTTATTGCGGCGGTGCTCTGGGGCTTTCTGTTCAATCCGAGCATCGGCCTCGTGACTTATGCGCTCGCGCGCGTGCATGTCATCTGGAATCACGCGCTCAATCCGGGGCAGGCCATGACGCTCGTGGTGATTGCGTCCGTATGGCAGCAGATCAGCTACAACTTTCTGTTTTTCTACGCGGGGCTGCAGGCCATTCCGCAGTCGCTCTTCGAGGCCGCGGCCATCGACGGCGCGGGCCCGGTGCGGCGCTTTTTCGGCATTGCCTTGCCGCTGCTTTCGCCAACGAGCTTCTTTCTGCTCGTCGTGAACGTGGTCTATGCGCTCTTCGACACCTTCCCCGTGATCGACGCGGCAACGGGCGGCGGCCCGGGGCAGGCCACGCGCACGCTCGTCTACAAGATCTTCGACGAAGGATTTCGCGGGCTCGATATCGGCAGCTCGGGGGCGCAGTCGGTGGTGTTGATGCTGCTCGTTACGGCACTCACGATCTTCCAGTTCCGCTTCATCGAACGGCGTGTTCAGTATTAAGGGTTACTGATCAATGATCGAGAACCGCAAATACTTCAATCTCTTTTGCCACGCGATGCTGCTGCTCGGCGTGGCCGTCGTGGCGTTTCCCGTCTATGTCGCGTTCTGCGCGGCGACGATGAACGAGCAGGAGGTGTTCTCGGTGCCGCTTTCGCTCGTGCCCAGCACGCATCTGTTCGCGAACGCGGCAACGGTCTGGAACGTGGGCACGGGCAATGCCGCGAGCCCGTTCGGCACGATGCTGCTCAACAGCGTCATCACGGCGCTGGTGATCTCGGTGGGCAAGATCGCCATTTCCATCATTTCGGCCTATGCGATCGTGTTCTTCCGCTTTCCGTTTCGGCGCCTCTCGTTCTGGCTGATCTTCGTGACGCTGATGCTGCCCGTAGAAGTGCGCATTTTCCCCACCGTGCAGGTTGCGGCCACGCTGCATCTGACCAACACCTATGCGGGCCTCACGCTGCCGCTGATCGCCTCGGCCACCGCGACGTTTCTCTTTCGCCAGTTCTTTCTCACGTTGCCCAACGAATTGATCGAGGCGGCGCGCATCGACGGCGCGGGACCGCTGCGCTTCTTCTGGGACGTGGTGCTGCCGCTTTCGAAAACGAATATCGCGTCGCTCTTCGTCATTACGTTCATTTACGGCTGGAACCAGTACCTGTGGCCGCTGCTCATGTCGAGCACGGCGCCCATGACCACGGCCGTCGTCGGCATCAAGAGCATGATTTCAAGCGGCGACGCGGCCACGCAATGGCATCTCGTGATGTGCGCGACGATGATCGCGATGCTGCCGCCGCTCGTCGTGGTGCTGGCGATGCAGCGCTGGTTCGTGCGCGGGCTCGTGGATGTGGAGAAGTGACCGGTGACGATGAACGGCAAGCGCCACGCGCGCACAACGAAAGAACGAACGCACGGAAGGGAGACGGCATGGCGGCATTGAGCATGCGTGGCGTGACGAAGTCGTACGATGGGACGCAGCGGGTGCTGCACGGCATCGACGTGGATGTGGCGGACGGCGAATTCATGGTGCTCGTGGGGCCCTCCGGCTGCGGAAAATCCACGCTGCTGCGCATGGTGGCGGGGCTCGAAAGCGTGAGCTCGGGCGAGATCGCCATTGGCGGCAAGGTAGTCAATCGCATGGAGCCGAAAGACCGCGACATTGCGATGGTGTTTCAGAACTACGCGCTGTATCCGCACATGACGGTGGCGCGCAACATGGGTTACAGCCTCAGGTTGCAGGGGCTCGATCGCCGCGAGATCGACGCCCGCGTGGCCGCGGCGGCCGGGATTCTGGAGCTCGGCGCGCTGCTCGAACGCAGGCCGCGCGAGCTGTCGGGCGGCCAGCGCCAGCGCGTGGCGATGGGGCGCGCGATCGTGCGCGAGCCTTCGGTGTTCCTCTTTGACGAGCCGCTTTCGAATCTCGATGCGAAGCTGCGCGTGCAGATGCGTCTCGAGATCCAGCGGCTGCATGCGCGCCTGCGCACGACGAGTCTCTATGTCACGCACGACCAGATCGAGGCGATGACGCTCGCGCAGCGCGTGATGGTGCTCAACGCTGGGCGTGCCGAGCAGATCGGCACGCCCAGTGAGATCTATGACCGGCCCGCGTCGATGTTCGTGGCGAGCTTCATCGGCTCGCCGGCCATGAACCTGCTGCGCGGCCGCGTGAGCGCGGACGGCCAGCGCTTCGAGACGGCGGGCATGGGGCCGCAACTGGCCTTGCCGATGGAGCAGCTTCCGGCCGCGCTGCGCGTGGCGTTGCAGCCGGGACGCGAATGCGTGCTGGGCGTGCGTCCCGAGCACATGCAGGGCAACGGCGGCACGCAGACGGAGGCGGGCGAAGCGGCCTCCCTCGAAGTCGAAACCTGCGAGCTGCTGGGCGCCGACAATCTCGCGCACGGCCGCTGGGGCGGCAACGACGTGGTCGTGCGCCTGCCGCACGAGATACGCCCCGCGCGCGGCGAGCGCATTGCCGTACGCCTGCCGGCCGCGCGCCTGCATTTCTTCGATCCCGCCGCGGGAACGCGCCTCGGCTGAGCGCCCAATGTCGTAACATGTCGCTTCGGGCCGGCGTGCAAGCCGGCCCGCGCCGCGCTTTGCACGGATTTCACAGCGGTTTCGCATCGGAAAGCGCGTGCGGTGCATCGGTTTCTTATCGGCAACAGACATACACCATCAGGCGACATGGCCGCATTCCTCACGCTTCGACCCTGCTCACAGCGCTTTGCAATCGCTCATGGCGGCCACGCTGTCCGTGGCGCCCAGGCTCCGCAAGGAGGCCGCATTTGAGCGCGCGCCAATTGCCCGCGGGGCTGATGCTCGTCCACGGCAACGAGCCCGAGCGCCTGCGTGACCTGATCGTGCAATGGATCAGCCAGCACCCCATCGCGCCGCTCGAAAAAGAAATGCTGCTCGTGCAGAGCAACGGCATCGCGCAGTGGCTCAAGCTCGCGTTCGCGGCCGATCCCGAGGACGGCGGCTGCGGTATCGCGGCGGCGCTCGAAATGTCGCTGCCGTCGCGCTTTCTTTGGGCCGTTTATCGCGCGGTGCTGGGCGAGGACGCGGTGCCGCCGGTCTCGCCGTTCGACAAATCGCGCCTCGTCTGGCGTCTCATGCGCATGCTGCCCGCGCTGCTCGATACGCCCGGCTACGAGCCGCTCAAGCGCTTCATGGCGAACGACGAGGAGCAGCGCAAGTGCTTCCAGCTCGCGCAGCGCGTGGCCGATCTGTTCGACCAGTACCAGGTCTATCGCGCGGACTGGCTCGCCGCGTGGGCCGCGCACGACGACGTGGTGATCGACGCACGCAACAACCGCGTGCCGCTCGCCGACGACGCGCGCTGGCAGGCGGCGCTCTGGCGCGCGCTGCTGGCCGACGTGAGCGCGAGCGCGCCGCACGGTAGCGCGCTGGCGCTCACGGGCCGCGCCGCCGTGCACGAGCTTTTCATGGAGCGCGCCCAGGCATGGCAGGAGGGCGATACACGTCCGCGCGGGCTGCCGCGCCGCCTCGTCGTGTTCGGCATTTCGAGCCTGCCGCGCCAGTCGCTCGAAGTGCTGGCCGCGCTCGCGCGCTGGAGCCAGGTGCTGCTGTGCGTGCACAACCCCTGCATGTATTACTGGGCCGACATCGTCGCCGACCAGGACCTGTTGCGCGCGCGGCACGCGCGCCAGCGCCGCCGTGAAGGGGCGCCGGCCATACTCGACGAGTCGCAATTGCATCTGCACGCGCAGCCCTTGCTGGCGGCGTGGGGCAAGCAGGGGCGAGACTTCATCGGCTTGCTCGACGAATACGATAGCGACGAAGCGCGCGAGACCTATACGCCGCATTTCACGCGCATCGGTCAGCGCATCGATCTCTTCGACGGCGGTGAAGCGCATACGCTGCTGCTGCAGTTGCAGGACGACATTCGCGATCTGCGGCCTTTGCCCGAGACGCAGAAGCATTGGCCCGCTGTCGATTCGCAAGTGGACGAGTCGATCCGCTTCCACGTGGCGCACAGCGCGCAGCGCGAAGTGGAGATCCTGCACGACCGGCTGCTGGCGGCGTTCGCGGCGGACCCGGCCTTGCGGCCGCGCGACGTGATCGTCATGGTGCCCGATATCGAGGTCTACACACCGCACATTCAGGCCGTGTTCGGCCTCGTCGAAAACGACGACCCCCGCTATATCCCGTTCAGTATCGCGGACCGCGCGCAACGGGCATTCGATCCGCTGATCGGCGCGCTGGAAATGCTGCTTTCGCTGCCCCATGCGCGCGTGACCGTGAGCGACGTGCTCGACCTGCTCGAAGTGCCGGCCGTGCGCGCGCGCTTTGGCATCGAGGCCGAAGACGTGCCCACGCTGCGTAACTGGATCGATGGCGCAAACATCCGCTGGGGCCTCCATGGCGAGCAGCGCGCGAGCCTGGGGCTGCCGCAAGGCGAAGAGGCGAGTGCGCCAAACAGCTGGTCCTTCGGACTGCGACGCATGCTGCTCGGCTACGCTGCGGGCGACCGCTCGGGCACGTGGCGCGGCATCGAACCGTACGCCGAAATCGGCGGCCTCGACGCCGCATTGCTCGGGCCGCTCACGCGCCTCGTCGATGCGCTCGATCACGCATGGCGCACGCTGCGCGAACCGGCCAGCGTCGAGGTCTGGTGCGAGCGCCTGCGCGCGTTGAAGGCCGCGTTTTTCGCCGCCGGTGAAGGCGAGGATGCCTATACGCTCGAACGTCTCGACAACGCGCTGGAAACGTGGCGCGAGGCCTGCAACGAGGCCGCGCTCACGGATGCGTTGCCGCTCGCGATCGTCGCGGAGAACTGGCTCGGGCAGCTCGACGGCGGCGGCCTCGCACAGCGCTTTTTCGCGGGCGCGGTGACATTCGCCACGCTCATGCCGATGCGGGCGATTCCGTTTCGCTACGTGTGCCTGCTGGGCATGAACGACGGCGACTATCCGCGCAGCCGCACGCCACTCGATTTCGACCTGATGCGCCGCGACTATCGGCCAGGCGACCGCTCGCGGCGCGAAGACGATCGTTATCTGTTTCTCGAAGCGCTACTTTCCGCGCGCGATCATCTGCATATTTCGTGGGTGGGCCGCAGCGTGACCGACAACACGCCGCGTCCGCCCTCGGTGCTTGTCGGGCAGTTGCGCGACCACCTGAAGGACGGTTGGCGGCTCGCGCAGCACGAGGACGATGCGCCTCACGGGCCCCATGCACTACTCGATGCGCTGACGATCGAACACCGTCTGCAGCCATTCAGCGCCGACTACTTCCCCGCCGATCCGCGCAGCGCGACGCTCTATACCTACGCGCACGAGTGGAGCCGCCCCGTGCCGCTGGCCGGCGCGGAGCAGGCGGATACGGGGCCCTTGCCAGTGGCCGAGCGCGACGAGCCGCTTTCCGTGCGCGAGCTGGGCGACTTCCTGCGCGATCCGGTGCGCAGCTTCTTTCGCCAGCGTCTGCGCGTGGGACTCGAAATGCAGGACGAGGCGAGCGAGAATCACGAGCCCTTCGAAGTGGATGCATTGCAGGCGTGGCAGTTGCAGGGCGAACTGATTCGCGCACAATTGACCGCGATGGAGCAGGGCGTTGCGGACCTCGATACGGTGGCGCGCGCGCGTCTCGAACGCATGCATCGCAGCGGCGACCTCGCGGCGGGCGGCTTCGGCGAAGTGATCGGCGAGGAGCTGCTCGCGCCGATGCAGGATCTTTTCGGCGAGTATCGCAAGGCGCTCGCGCGCTGGCCCACGCCGCTCGCGCGCCAGTACGAAATTCGTCTCGATACGCAAATCGATGGCCGTGCGCTCGCGATTCAGGACTGGGTCGACGATATCCGCGAAGGCGAGGGCGGCGCACTGGGGCGCGTCATCCTCGATGCGGGCACGCTCGTCAAGGACAACAAATATCGCGGCGATCGTCTCGTCGCGTACTGGGTCGCGCATATCGCCGCGCAACTCGCGGCCGGCGAGGTGACGACGGTGGTCGTGAGCAAAGTGGGCGTGGCGGAATTCGCGCCCGTTGCCCAGGCCGTCGCGCGCACGTGGATGCTTGCGCTGCTCGCGGCGTGGGACGAAGGCGGACGGCGGCCGTTGCCGCTCGCCGTGAAGACCGCGTTCGCGTGGCTGCGCAAGCTGCCGGTGGATTTCGATCGTGTGTCCGGAACCGTGCCCGCCGAGGCGTGGGACGCCGCCCGCACGGCTTACGAAGGCGCCGCGCGCATGCCTGGCGAGCGTGACACCAATCCCTATCTGCGCAGGGCATTTCCCGATTTCGACGCGCTCGTCGGCGACGGTGAATTCGTTGCTCTGGCAACGACATTGCTGATGCCGGTACAGCGCGCGCCGCTTGCCTCGTCGAAGCCGGAACGCGGTGCCATGGGCGCTGCCAATACCGCAGGAGAAACCGCATGACCCCGGCAGACGACATGATCGCCGACGTGCTGGAGCCCTTGCGCTTTCCCCTTTATGGCAGCCGCCTGATCGAAGCGAGCGCGGGCACCGGCAAGACGTTTACGATTGCAATGCTGTACGTACGACTCGTGCTGGGCCATAGCGGCGAAAGCGCTGAGCATGACGAAATAATCTCCGCGCACGAGGGCATGCGCGCGCTTACGCCGCCGGAAATCCTCGTGGTGACTTTCACGGATGCCGCCACGAAAGAACTGCGTGAGCGCATTCGCGCGCGCTTGATCGAAGCGGCCGAGTATTTTCGCGCGCACCCCGACGATGTGCCGCTACGCTCGCCCGGTGACGATCTGCTGCACGATCTGCGGGAGGAATACGCAGCGGACCGGTGGCCCGCTTGCGCGCGGCGCTTGCAGCTTGCCGCCGAATGGATGGACGAGGCCGCGGTTTCGACGATCCACGGCTGGTGCAACCGCATGCTCAGCGAGCACGCGTTCGATAGCGACAGCCTGTTTTCGCAGACGCTGGAGACCGATCAGACCGAACTGCGTGCCGAAGTGGTGCGGGACTATTGGCGCACGTTCATGGCGCCGCTCGATGCCCAGAGCGCGGCAGAAGTGCGCGCCTGGTTCGCGAGCCCCGACGACTTGTACAACGCGATTCGCGGCCTGCTCGCGCATGCGGAGTTGTTGCCCGAGGCGCAGGCGCCCGAGGCGGCGCTGCTCGACGCCCGCAATCGGGCCCAGGAGGCGCTCGAAGCGCTCAAGGCGCCTTGGCGTGCCGGCATCGACGAGGCACAAGGGCTCATTGCGGCGGCGCGCGAGAAGAAGCAATTCGACGCGAAGAAGCTGAATACGCGCCATTGCGAAATGTGGTTCGGCAAACTGCGCGAATGGGCGAACGATCCGGACAGCGCGCATCCCGGCTTCAAGGACGATGCGGCCGTCTGGACGCGCCTCACGCCCGCCGGTCTCGCCGAAATCTGGAAAGACGGCACGCCGCCCTCACACGCGTGCTTCACCGCGATGGAGACATTGTGGGAAGCGCTCGCCGCGCGTCCTGAGGCGAAGCGGCCCATTCTGTGCCATGCGGCCCGTTGGGTCGCGCAGCGCTTCGCGCAGGAAGAAGCGCGTCGTTCGCAAATGGGTTTCGACGACTTGCTCACGCGTCTGCTCGCGGCGTTGAAGAAGCCGAACGGGCCGCGTCTTGCCGAGATCATCCGCAAGCAGTATCCGGTCGCGCTGATCGACGAATTCCAGGACACCGATCCGGTCCAGTACCAGATCTTCGATGCGGTCTACGACATCGGGGCGAACCGCAGCGAGACGGCAATCATCTTGATTGGCGATCCTAAGCAAGCGATCTATGCGTTTCGCGGCGCCGATATCTATACCTACCTGCGCGCTCGGCGCGCCTGCGCGGGGCGTCTCTATACGCTCAAGAAAAACTTCCGCTCCACGCGCGCGATGGTCGACGCGGTGAACCGCTGCTTCGAGGCGGCGGAGTCGCGTCCCGAAGGCAGCGGCGCGTTTCTGTTTCGCGGCGCGCAAGGCGAGATGAATGCGCTGCCGTTCGTTGCCGCGGACGCACATGGCCGTGCCGACGAACTCGTGGCGGGCGGCAGCGCACTTTCGGCGCTCAATGTCTGGTGGCTGCCCGCTGCGGAAGACGGCAAGCCCTTGAGCAAGACCGCTTATTTCGCCAGCATGGCCGCGAGCTGCGCGAGCGAAATGGTGCGCCTGCTCAATCTGGGCCAGGCCCAGGCCGCGGGCTTCGAAGGCGAGCACGGCTTGCGGCCCTTGCGGCCCGCGGATATGGCCGTGCTCGTGAACAACCGCGACGAGGCGCGGGCGATTCGCGAAGCGCTCGCACAGCGTGGCGTGCGCAGCGTCTATCTGTCCGATCGCGATTCCGTGTATCAGACGCCACAGGCGGAGGAATTGCGCTACTGGCTCGGCGCCTGTGCGGAGCCCGACGATGGCCGTCTCGTGCGCAGCGCGCTCGCCACGGCTTCGCTCGGCCTCGGGTGGAGCCAGCTCGATGCGCTCGGCCGCGACGAGATCGCATGGGAAGCGCGCGTGCTGCAATTCCGTGGCTATCGCGAGGTGTGGCGCAAGAAGGGCGTGCTGCCGATGCTGCGTCGTCTGCTCAACGACTTCCACGTGCCGCAGCGTCTGCTCGGGCAGAGCGCGGCCTCGGGCCTCAATGGCGAGCGTGCGCTCACGAATCTGCTGCATCTGGCCGAACTGCTTCAGCAGGCGAGCACGCAGCTCGACGGCGAGCACGCGCTCATCCGCTATCTCGACGAGCAGCGCGAGGACGAAAGTGCGGGCGGCGGAGGCGATGCGCGCCAGTTGCGGCTCGAAAGCGATGCGGGGCTCGTGCAGGTGGTCACGATCCACAAGTCGAAGGGCCTTGAATACCCGCTCGTGTTCTTGCCGTTCGCATGCGCGCATCGCGCCGTGAAGGCCGATGACGTGCCGTTCAAGTGGCACGATGAAAACGGCGATCTGCACATCACGCTCGAAGCGGACCCGCGCGTGCTTGCACAAGCCGACCGCGAGCGCCTGGGCGAGGACTTGCGCAAGCTGTACGTCGCGCTCACGCGCGCGCGTTACGCGACATGGATAGGCTATGCGCCGTTGCAAAGCGTGGAGGCGAGCGCGTTCGGCTACCTCATGGGCGGCGGCGCGGCCTTGCCGGCGGACCAGAGTGCGATGCTGCTCGAAACGTTGCGTGGCTCGTGCGCGGACATTGCCGTGGCGCAGGCGCCGGAGCCGGGCAACGAAATATTCGCGCAGCAGGGGCCGGGCGTCGTGCGTGGGCATGCCCGCACTTTCCCGCGCCGTGCGCGCGTGCCATGGTGGATCGCGAGCTATTCGAGCCTGAAGACGGTGGAGGGGGCGCAGGATGCCTACGCCGCGCACGCGGAGGAAGAGGCGCGCATGGCGCCCGATACGCGCGGCGAAGACGTGTTCCTCGAATTGCTCGATGCGAGCGCGCCCGTCGACGAAGACGCCGCGCTTGCCACGTCCGAGGCCAACCTCATTGCACCGGCGGGTGCGCCGATGCATGGTTTCGAGCGTGGCGCCGACGCGGGCAGCTTCCTGCACGAACTGATGGAGTGGGTGGCGAACGAGGGCTTCGCGGAGATCGCGCAAAACGAGGCGCGTTTGCGCGACATGATCGCGCGCCGCTGCAGCGTGCGCGGCTGGGATCGCTGGATCGACACGCTCACGCAATGGATGCTGGCGTTCATCCGCATGCCGCTGCAACTGCCTGCATTCGATGGCGAGGCGGTGCCGCCCGTCGTGCTTTCATCGCTCGACAAGCCGTCCTATATGGCCGAAATGGAGTTCTGGGTCGCAGTGCACAAGGTCGACACGGAGGAGCTCGATGCGCTCGTCACGGCGCTCACGCTCGACGGCGCGGGCCGTCCGCCGCTGGATGCGACGCGGTTGAACGGCATGCTCAAGGGCTTCATCGATCTCGTGTTCATTCACGAAGGCCGCTATTACGTGGCCGACTACAAGTCGAACTGGCTGGGTCCCGACGACGCTTCCTATACGCCGGCCAGGATGCGCTCGCAGATCCTCCATTCACGCTATGAATTGCAATACGTGCTGTATCTGTTCGCGCTGCATCGCCTGCTCAAGTCGCGCCTGCCCGACTACGACTACGACCGCCACATGGGCGGCGCGGTCTATA
Source organism: Paraburkholderia sp. J63 (assembly GCF_905220245.1). NCBI lineage: Bacteria > Pseudomonadati > Pseudomonadota > Betaproteobacteria > Burkholderiales > Burkholderiaceae > Paraburkholderia > Paraburkholderia sp. J63. The sequence continues at coordinate 33,302 of NZ_CAJMZF010000050.1, forward strand.
TGTTCCTGCGCGGTGGTCACGCGCCGAGCCAGGGATTGCATTGCGAGCGCCCGCCGCGCGAGCTGATCGAGCAACTCGATGCGCTGTTCGCGCATCATGGCGCGCTGGAGGACGCAGTATGACGAAGCGACGTACCACGGGAGCACGCGGGACGAAGGACGGCATCGGCGTGACCGGGGATCTGTTCGAGCAATTCGATGCGGAGCATGACGAAATGCCCGAGGAGCCGGTGCGGAACATGTCGTCCGCCGATGTGGTTGCGAGCGCAACCACATGCGAATCGTCGGCGCAGATGCTTGGCACCCTCGAACGTTGGGTCGAACGCGGCTGGCTGCGCACGCTCGATGGCGCCTTCGCCCGCTTCTTGCTGGACGAGGCGCCCGATGCACCACCGCTTTTGCTGCTGGCTGCGGCGCTCGCGAGCCATCAACTGGGACGCGGACATGTTTGTCTCGACCTGCAGGCGACGCTCGCTGATCCGGCATTCGCGCTTTCCTTGCCGCCCGACGGCCCGCAGGTGCTCACCGACGAGCCGCCGCTGCCGCCCGCCGAGGTGCTGGCCGGCGTGACGCTCACGCAGTGGCTGAGCGCGCTCGACGCACCCGATCTGGTCGGGCGCGAGCAAGGCAGCACGCCGCTCGTGCTGACGGGCACGCGCCTCTATCTGCGACGCTACTGGCAATACGAGCAGGACGTGCGCGCGGGGATCGAGGCGCGGCTCGCGCACGGTGCCCGGCTCGAGACCGGGTTGCCCGCCGCGCACGCGCGTGCGGCGCTCGACGCGCTGTTTGCGCCGCGCCGTACCGATGCGAAAGGCGCGGACTGGCAGAAGCTCGCCTGCGCACTGGCGGCGCGTAGCGCCTTCAGCATCATCACGGGCGGCCCAGGCACGGGCAAAACGACCACGGTCGTTAAATTGCTCGCGCTGCTGCAGACGCTTGCGCTCGGGCGCGTGGCGGCGGGCGCGCGGCCATTGCGGATTCGTCTCGCGGCGCCCACGGGCAAGGCGGCGGCACGCCTGAACGAGTCGATCGCGGGCGCCGTTGCGAGGCTGCCGTTCGAGACGCTCGCGCAGCAGGTGGACGCCGCCGCGCTACGAAGCGCGATTCCGACCGTGGTGACCACATTGCACCGCGTGCTGGGCACGCGGCCGGGCAGCCGGCGCTTTCGCCACGATGCGGGCAATCCGCTGCCCGTCGACGTGCTCGTGATCGACGAGGCTTCCATGGTCGATCTCGAGATGATGGCGGCCGTGCTCGATGCCTTGCCGCCCACGGCGCGTCTCGTCCTGCTCGGCGACAAGGACCAATTGGCCTCGGTGGAGGCCGGCGCGGTGCTGGGCGAACTCTGCCAGCGCGCGCGCGAAGGCCACTACACGCAGGCGTCTCGCGCCTGGCTCGAGGCCGCGACAGGCGAACGAATCGACGCGGCCATGCTCGACGAGCATGGCACGCCGCTCGATCAGGCTGTGGCGATGCTGCGCGAGAGTCATCGTTTCGCATCGGAAAGCGGGATCGGCGCGCTTGCCGATCTCGTCAACGCGGGCGATGCCACCGGTGTGGCGAAAATATGGCGGCATGGCTACGCGGATCTTGCGCGGCTCGTTTGCCCCGCGCAGGACGACGCGCTGCTGCGCGCGCTCATCGTCGATGGTGTCGTGAGCGAGGCGCCTGATGAACATGCCGCGAGCGATGCGCCCGAAGGTGCCGCGCAGCGGCGCGGCTACCGGGACTACCTGGTCAAGATGCGCGCCTTGCGTCCCGAGGCGGGCGCGTCGTCCGAAGCGTTGTCCGGGTGGGCGGCAGCGGTGTTGAAGGCGCATACCGAGTTCCAGCTGCTGTGTGCGCTGCGGCGCGGCGCATGGGGCGTGGAAGGCCTCAACCGGCGCGTCGCGCGGATTCTGCAGGAGGAAGGGCTGATCGCGCCGCTCGGCGACTGGTACGCGGGTCGGCCCGTGCTCGTCACGCATAACGACTACGAACTAGGCTTGATGAACGGCGATATCGGTATCGCACTCGATCTGCCGGTGGAGGCGGGTGCGCCGCCGGTGCTACGCGTGGCGTTTCCGGCCGGCGATGGCACGGGCGGCGTGAAATGGGTATCGCCAAGCCGCTTGCAGGGTGTCGAGACCGTGTTCGCGCTGACCGTGCACAAGTCCCAAGGCTCGGAGTTCACGCACGCGGCGCTGGTGCTTCCCGATACCTATAGCCCGATCCTCACGCGCGAACTCGTCTACACCGGCATCACGCGGGCGCGGGCGTTTCTTACGCTGGCGCTTCCCGAAGGGCGTTCGGTGCTCGACCGCGCGGTGCAGGCCAAGGTCCAGCGCGCGAGCGGCTTGATGGCGGGCCTGGCTCAGGACGCCGCGGCTGAGCGAAGCCGGACGGCGTAGAGAAAATTTCCGATCCGATAAGGAGAAACGGCCGCGCAGGTCGGACCTCGCGGCCCGACCGTTCCAATCGGAAATCGGGAAAACAACTGGCGCGTCGTTAAACGATCGTCAGCGTGACGTCGATGTTGTTGCGCGTGGCGTTCGAGTACGGGCACACGATGTGGGCCTTGTCGACGAGTTCTTGCGCGGCCGCGCGGTCCATGCCGGGCAGCGAGATGCGCAGCTCGACTTCGATGCCGAAACCGTTGGGAATCGCGCCGATGCCCACGCGGCCATTGATGGAAACGTCGGCCGGAATAGCGATCTTGTCGCGCGCGGCGACGAACTTCATCGCGCCAATGAAGCAGGCGCTATAGCCTGCCGCAAACAGTTGCTCGGGGTTGGCGCCGTCGCCGCCCCATCAGGAAACGACTTTCCACATCGCCTCAACATCTTCGAGACGCGTCTTCGTATGAAACAGGCGGCTCGCGAGCACGCTGCCTTGCAGCGCTGCGAACAACGTGCGCGCCGCGTTCTCGGGCTTGCCTTTTGCCACCAGCGTGCCTTCCTTGACACCTTGCTCCAGCACTTTCGCGAGCCACGACTCATTGGCGCGGAAGAACGCCTGCACCGCCTGACGCACCGCTTCGGGCAGCGTCTCGATGTCGGCGGCCAGCATGCCGCACAGGCAGATCTGGTTGCCGTCGCCGAGCGTCTTGCCGAACAGCCGCGTGTACGTGGCGAGCTTTTCGTTTGCCGGCAGCGCCGGGTCCACCGCCTGCAGGGCGCGCATGACCTCGTCGCTGTACTGGCTCACGGCTTCGAGCACCAGGTCGTCTTTCGACGGAAAGTAATAGTGGATGCTCGACGTTTTCACGCCCACGAGTTCGGAAAGGTCGCGGTAGCTGAACCCGTTGTAGCCGCGCAGCATCATCAACGTGATGGCGTGGTCCAGCACTTGTTCGCGCACGGTGAGTTTCGTTTCCATGGGCTACAATTTATCTACTGGAAGATAGACTGTCAAGTACCGATACGAAATAAATGTGTTCCATGTTCCGGCGAAACCCCGCGCCGCCCGCGTCAGGCGGAGGCGGAGCGGGGTTTCGTGCCGTTGCCGGACTTTGATGGTGCTTCGTCGGGTCCGGTAGCGGCGTTCTCAGGTAATCAATGCCAAAGCAGGGCGATGAGAATAATGATCGGAATTGGGACACCTAACAGATAAAGAAGAATCGAACGCATGCCAGCCTCCTGTTGTTTTGAGCAGAGAGCATCCCTTCAACGCCGTCACAATTCGCGCATCCGGCCGCCGATCGTTGCCCCGAGACTGGCGGCAAACGCACCCATGAGCAGCGAAATAAACAGCCAAAGCGTGACGTGGATGGCCATCTTGCGAGCCTTGTCGGCCTTGTCCCGTGCGGCGGTTTCGAGCGCACGCGTCTTGTCCTGCAAACGCTGCCAGGTATCGGTGACTCGCGCGCGGGCGTCCGCGGGCGCGAGCCCGGTCTGCTGGGCCACAATGCGCGTGACGTAGTCGCTATCGTTGGAAGACAGCGTGCCACCGGCCGGGAGCGTATTGAGGAAAATGCGCGCGATCTCCTGCTTTTGCGCGGCGGTTGCGAATGCGCCGCCGGGTTCCTGCGCGACGCCTGCAGGCGTGTTGGCTGCAGGACGCAGCATGCCGTCGATCAGATAGCCCATTGGCCAGCTGTCGTATGCAGCCAGTGCGTTGCCGCGATCGAGCACGCCGCTATCCGCTGCCATACGTTCGCCGCTCGACGCAGTCGCCGCTTCGGCGGTCACGCCTTCGCGTATCAGGCCTGAAACGGCGGAGCCCAGCGCGATTACGGTGAGGAGCGTCGCGAGCGACCACGCGAGGAAGCCGTGCGCCGTGTCGCGAAAGTGCACTTCGTCCGCACTCGCGCTGGGCCAGTGACGACGCAGGCGACCGGCCAGATACCCGCCGAGGCTCGAAGCCATTATCTGTGTCACACAAACCCAAACGATGGCTGCAAAGCCGAATGTTTTCGCGTGCGCGCCGTTGCCGGGCCAGGGCGAGAGTGACGAAAGACCGAGCCCCGTGCCGAGCATCAGCAGAATCAGTGAGAATGCGGCCATTGCGAAGGCCCCGGCTACGATCGCGCTCCATGAGAGCGGTGCTGCTTCGCGCGCATTCCAGCGTGGCGCGCCGCGCGCTTGCGCGAAGTCTTCGGTTAGCCGATCCGTGTTTTCCATGACACCTCCGCTCTCGGTGATGGCTCGTGCTGCGCAATGCAGATGGCGCGGAGCCCGTAGTGCATGAGCAGAATACGTGCCGCGCTCCGGATCGCCGCTCTGGCACGGACATCGAGACCCTTTGGGGTTGCGCTCCAGCGCCGTCGATGCGGTGCGCGCAAGCACAAGCAGCACGGCGCGACCGGCACGGCTTTTATTCAAGGCGCCATAGCACTGCGAGTCGGCAGAACGTCATGGATCGAGATTGCGCGAAAATTTTTACGTCAGTCGCCAGCACCTGCTCGTCAAGTTAGCAAAATCTACCTGATCGCTATAGAGGCCTTATGAATACCGAACGCGTTGCGCGAGGCTCACAGGTCGTCGCTCGACGAGATCGAGCGGATCATCGTGCAGGAGGCGGCGCGCACCGCGCCGGGAAATCCGGGAACGCCCGACATTGCGGGGCAGGGTTCATGATGAATCGGGGAGGGGCGGGAGCGGCGCGTGGCGCCGCTCCCGTAAATCAGACGCGCGGCGTGTCTTAGAGCCCGCGCTGGCCCGCACTGAGAATCAGCCGCAAGCCGAGCGCGGCGATCGCTCCGGCGGCAATGCGGTCGATCCAGTGTTTCGCGCGCAGATAGAGATCGCGCGGACGCTGGCTCGAAAAGCAGAGCGCAACCACGGTGTACCAGCCGGTTTCAATCGCGAACACAAGCGGCGGCAGCGCGAAATAGCACCAGAGCGGCGGATGCTGAGGAAGGAGCGCCACGAAGATGCTGCCGTAAGCCACGGCCGTCTTCGGATTGCTCAACTGGGTCGTCAGGCCCGTCCAGAAGGATCTGGCCGGCCGCGCGCCCAGCATCTCGCTCTTGTTCATCGTCACGGGCTGGCCCGCGCCGCGCCAGATGCGCGAAGCAATATAGAGCAGATAGAGGCCGCCTGCGATCTTGAGGCCGGCATAGAGCCATGCGACCGTGGAAAGGAGCGTATAGAGTCCTGCGAGCGCAATGCCCGCAAAGCAGATCGCGCCGATGCCCATGCCGAAAGCGGTGGCGACACCGTGGCGACGCGACAGGCCGATCGCGTTGCGCGCGACCATTACGAAGCTGGGGCCGGGGCTCATGGCGCCCAGCAGCACGGCGGCGAGAATGCTGAGAACGGCGGTGGTAGGGGACATGGCGGAACCGGTTGCGCGTGGAATGAATTTTTAACACTAGCACGCGCACGGGCAGACCGCACGGATCAGTTGGAGGCGCCGGAGCGCCAAAGCGTGCAATGCGGTGCAAGGCGGCCCGGAGTTTCCGAAGCACGTCGAAACGACGATGCGGTTCAGGATCGGAAACTCGCGCTGCCGGTCAGGCTTTATGCGAGGAGCCACGCGGGGTGCCGCCGGAGGCGCCATGCGCCTTGCGATCCCGCTTCGCGTCGCGTTCCCGGCTCCAGTGTTCGAGCAGCACGCGCGTTTGTTCGCCAATGTTGGCCTTGAGGAATTCGGCCTTTTCCGCGTCGATGTCCTTCCATTCGAGCATCGTGAGCGTCGAGCGGCGCGCGATATAGAAGAGCAGGAACTGCCCGTAGAGGCTGAACATGCGCACGATGGTGAGCGGATCGTCGGCGCTCACGCCGGTGATGCGGGAGAGCAGCGCCGAGTTCACTTCGTTGAGCGGCATGCGCACGCGTTCGAGCAGCACTGCGGAGCCGATTTCGGGTTCGCCGCCGCCTTGCTCGCGCGCGAAAAAGAGGCGCTGGTCCGGCTCGCAGTGCTTCACGAACGTGCGGTCGGCCACCGTGCGCTGGATGTCGATGAACGCGTCGATGAGCGCGGCCGTGTCGGCGTCGCGTTCGAGCGCTGCGCGCGCGCGCAGCACGGCGGGCTCGAAGGCTTGCCACGATTCGTCGGCGAGCGACTCGGCGCACGCGCGGTAGAGCCCTTCCTTGTTCTCGAAGTAGTACTGCAGCGCGGGCGCGTTGACGCCGGCTCGCGCCGCGATGTCCCGCGTCGAGGCACCTTCGAAGCCGTGCTGCCCGAACAGGCTGATGGCGGCTTCGATGATCTTGCGGCGCGTTTCGTCGCCGCGCGCATAGCCGCCCGCCGAAGGGCGGCGCAATCGTTTCGGTTCGTTCATAAGCATTCGGTTTGCGCCCTGGCAGCAAGAAATATATCACTTGACACAATTTTTCCGAATGGAATAATTTTGCCAATCGGAATAATTTGGGGTTTGGGCAAACATGTCTACAACTGCGGGCGCACCTGGGCGCGAGGCGCCGGGCGACGCCGTTTCTTCGGAGAAACGTGGCACGAAGCGCATCGTGCTGGCGGGTCTCGGACTCGTGGCGCTCGTCGCCGCGGGGGTTTGGGGCGGGCATTGGTGGCTGGTCGGGCGCTTCATCGAAAGCACCGACGACGCTTATTTGCAGGCGGACAGCGTGACGATCGCGCCGAAGGTGAGCGGCTATATCACCGATGTCTTCGTGGCCGACAACCAGGCGGTCAACGTCGGCACGCCGCTCGTGAAGCTCGACGCACGCCAGTACCAGGTCGCGCTCGATCAGTCGAACGCCACCGTCGATGCGCGCGACGCGGACATCCAGCATGCCGAGGCGCAGATCGCGCAGCAGCATGCCAACATCGCCCAGGCGCAGGCCCAGCAGGAAGTGGCGCGCGTGAGCCTGCGCCACGCGCAGGACGAGGTTGCGCGCTATGCGCCGCTCGCGGCGACGGGCGCGGAAACGACCGAGCGGCTCGCGGAACTCAAGAGCACGCGCGATCAGGCCCAGGCGACGCTGGCCGCCGATACGGCCGCCGTGGAAGCGGCGCGTTCGCAGATTGCCGCGCTCACCGCGCAGCTCGCGCAGGCCCGTGCGCAACTCGAGGCGGCGCGCGCCAACGCCGCGCAGTCGCAACTCGATCTGGACAACACGGTGGTGAGGAGCGCGCTGGCGGGCCGCGTAGGCGACCGCACGGTCCGCGTGGGCCAGTACGTGCAGCCCGGTACGCGCATGCTCACCGTGGTGCCGGTGCAGAAGACCTACCTCACCGCGAACTTCAAGGAAACGCAGATCGGCCGCATGCGCGTGGGCCAGCCCGTCGAGATGCATGTCGACGCGCTGCCGGGTCATACGCTGCACGGCGTGGTGGACAGTTTCTCGCCGGGCACGGGCGCGCAATTCGCGCTGCTGCCGCCCGAGAACGCCACCGGCAACTTCACGAAGATCGTGCAGCGCGTGCCGGTGCGCATCCGCCTCGACACCGGTCCCGAAACGCGCAGCGTGCTGTTGCCGGGCATGTCGGTGACCGTCGACGTCGATACGCGCTCCGCGCGCGACGACGATCGCCGTATCGACACAGAGAACCATCGTGGCTGAAGACGCCGTCGCACAAGCGGGCGCAGCGCATCCGCACGGCGAGCGCGCGAGCGCCGCCGACTGGGTTGCAGTGGCGGCGGGCGCGCTGGGCGCGCTGATGGCGACGCTCGACATCTCCATCACGAACTCGGCGCTGCCGCAGATTCAAGGCGAGATCGGCGCGACGGGCACCGAGGGCACGTGGATTTCCACGGGCTATCTGATGTCCGAGATCGTGATGATTCCGCTTGCGGCATGGCTCACGCGTGTCTTCGGACTGCGAAATTTTCTGCTCGCCAACGCCGTCCTGTTCATCGGCTTTTCGATGATGTGCGGCTGGTCGAATTCGCTCGGCCTGATGATCGCGGGGCGCATCGGCCAGGGTTTCACGGGCGGCGCGATGATCCCCACGGGCCAGACTATCATCCGCACGCGCCTGCCGCTTTCGCAATTGCCGATCGGCATGACGGTGTTCGGTCTAATCGTGCTGCTCGGTCCGCTGCTGGGTCCGGTCGTGGGCGGCTGGCTCGCGGAAAACATCAGCTGGAGCTGGTGCTTTTTCATCAACCTGCCGGTGTGTCTTGCGCTCATCACGCTGCTGATCGTCGGCCTCAAGCCTGATCGTCCGCATTGGGATGCTTTTTTCAAGGCCGACTGGCTCGGGATCGTGGGGCTAGCCGTCGGCCTGAGTTCGCTCACCGTCGTGCTCGAAGAGGGGCAGCGCGAGCGCTGGTTCGAGTCGGACATGATCGTCACGCTCACGTGGGTGTCGATCGCGGGCATGGCGCTCATCGCGCTCTCGCAGTTCACGGCGAAAAAGCCGATCCTGCGTCTTTCGCTCATGCGCAATCCGCGCTATGCAAGCGTGATCGTGATCGTGTTCGCGGTGGGGGCGGGGCTCTACGGCATTTCCTATTTGCTGCCGCAGTTCCTGAGCCTGGTCGCGGGCTATAACGCGGAGCAGTCGGGCGCGATCATGCTGCTTTCAGGCTTGCCCGCATTCCTCATGATGCCGGTGCTGCCTCGCCTGCTAGGAAAGGTCGATTTTCGCGTGCTGGTGGTGAGCGGGCTGCTGCTTTTCACGCTCAGTTGCATGCTCGACATTTCGCTCACGGCACAGAGCGTGGGCCACGATTTCATGTGGTCGCAGCTCGTGCGCGGCACGGCACAAATGCTCGCGATGATGCCGCTCAATCAGGCCTCGATGGCGGCGGTCGCACGCGAAGATTCGGGCGACGCGGCAGGGCTCTACAACATGGCGCGCAATCTGGGCGGGTCGGTGGGGCTTGCGATCATCGGCACGCTTATCGATCGCCGCGAGACCTTTCACACGGCGGTGCTGCGCGAGTCGCTCAGCGCCAACTCGCTGATCGGGCAGGAGCGCGTGGCGGCGGGCGCGGCGAACTGGTTCGCGCAAACGGGTGACATGGCCTATTCGCAGATGCGCTCGCTGGGCCAGATCGCCGCGCAGATCCAGCAGCAAGCGTTGGTTATCACGTTCTCCGAAACATTCTGGGTGCTCGGCATTGCGCTGGCCGCCTGCGTGCCGCTTGCCCTCCTGCTCAAGAAACCGCAGCCCGGCGTGAAGACGCCGTCCGCCGGCCACTGACGCCCCGACTTCTGACTCATGATGGCCATTCGCTCTTTCCGTCCTTTCCGTTCTTTCCGGTCCGCAGGCGTGCCGCTCACGGTGCTCGCCGCCGCCTGTGCGCTCGCGGCCTGCACCGTGGGCCCCGACTATCGCGGCGCTCCGGCGGTCGCGCCGGAGGCGGCGAGCGCCGCCACCTTCGCTCGCACGCCGGCGCAGGGCGTGACGCCCGCGCGCGCGCCCAGCGAATGGTGGCTCGCATTCGACGACCCGCAACTCAATGCGCTGGTCGCCGCTGCTTTTGCGCACAACCCCGATCTGCGAGCGGCGCAGGCGCGGCTGCGCGAATCGCGCGCGCAATTGCAGCAGCAACAGGCGGCCGAGATGCCCAAGGTCTCGGCCAGCGCCGCTGCGCCGCGCATGCGCGAGCCCGATCTCGGCGCGTTTTCGCAGCAGCCGGCTAGCTCCGGGTCGGGGCGCGGGCCGCTGCAGTTCTATACCGCGGGCTTCGACGCATCGTGGGAGATCGACCTGTTCGGCGGCACGCGCCGCGCGGTGGAGGCGGCGAGCGACGAAGCCGACGCCGTTCAGGCCGATCTGGCCGATGCGCAAGTCTCGCTCGCGGCCGAAGTGGCCCAGGCCTATATCGATCTGCGCGACGAACAGCAGCGCCTCGCGATTGCGCAACGCACGGCCGAATTGCAGCAGCAGATGCTGACGCTGACCGAGCAGCGGCGTGCCGGCGGAACGGCGGCGGAAGTGGACGTCGAGCGGTTGACGACGCAAGTCGAGACCACGCGCTCGACGCTCGCGCCGCTCGCGGCGCAGGTGGAAATGTCGCTCGACCAGTTGGCAGTCCTGACCGGCAAGGCGCCCGGCGCGCTCGATGCGGAACTGGCTGCGCCGCGCGCGCTGCCGACGCTGCCCGCATCGGTGCCGGTGAGCGACCCCGCGACGATGCTCGCGCAGCGGCCCGATATCCGCGCGGCCGAGCGTCGCTTCGCGTCGAGCAATGCACAGATCGGCGAGCACGTGGCCGACTTTTTGCCCAAGCTCACGCTGTTCGGCGATCTGGGCTTTACGGCGGCGGACCCCGGCCATCTGATGCGCAAGAGCAATTTCAGCTGGGTCGGGGTGCCGTATCTGCAGTGGAACGTGTTCGACTTCGGCCGCACGCTCGGCGCCGTGCATGGCGCCGAGGCCGCGCGCGACGAAGCGCAAGCGCGCTACGAAAAAGCCGTGCTCGCGGCGCTCCAGGACGCGAACGGCGCGCTCTCGCGCTATGGCTACCAGCGCGAGCACCTGGTGACGCTGCAAAAGGTGCAGGATTCGGCTCAGCGCTCGGCGACGCTGATGCGCCAGCGCTATCGCGCCGGCGCATCGAGCCTCGTCGATCTGCTCGACACGCAGCGCGCCGAATTCCTTGCGCAGCAAGACGTGGTTTCCGGGCAGGCGCAACTGCTCAAGGACTTTGTTTCGCTTCAGAAAAGCCTGGGGCTCGGCTGGCGCAGCACCGCAAGCTGAGCGACGCGCAAGTCCAGAGGGACGCCATGCGTGCCGCAGGCATGGCGTGACGAGCCCGCGCGCTATCCGCGCGCCATGCTCGCGAACACACCGTCGCGGCGAATGAGCGCGTGAAAGAGCGCCGCTGCGATGTGCAGCAGGACCGTGGCGAACAGCACCATCGCGAGCCACGTGTGCGCCGCGCGCAGCCATGCGTAGAGCGCGACGTTGTGCGGCGCGATGGGCGGCAGGTGCACGCCGCCGCCGAGCACGATGGGATACCCCGCCGCCGAGAGCATCGACCAGCCGATCAACGGCATGGCGATCATGAGCAGATAGAGCGCGAGATGCGAGCCGTGCGCGGCCAGGCGCTGCCAGGCCGGCATGTCGGCAGGCAAGGCCGGCGCGCCGCACGTGAGACGCACAACGACGCGCACGATCACGAGCACCAGTAACGCAATGCCTAATGGGCGATGCAGCGCGAGCAAGGTATTGTGGAGCCGCGAAACGGTCGAGACCATGCCCACGCCGACAAACAGCATGGTAATGATCAGGACTGCCATGGACCAGTGTATGAGCCGGGCAATGACGCTGAAGTGGGAGCGGGTGGATGTCATGGTTGCGCGCTTTCCTGTGAACGCGCGGCTTCTTCGCGCGTGCGTCGGTTGAACGAGACCGAATAGGCGGCCGAGCGGGCGGCGAGCAGCGGGTCGTCGGAGGGCTTCAGGCCATCGGGCAGGATGGTCGGATCGTAATTGACGTCGCGGCATGCGCCTTCGCGTTGCGGCGTCGCCTGCCGGAGCACGAGCGTGCCCGCGTCGATCTGCTCGCGTCCGGCCGGCCATTGCAGCGTGGCATCGTTCGTCGGATCGCCGGGCGCGGCCACGGTCAGCACGAGGTGCCAGCGCAGCGGACCTTGCACGAGCCGCGCGTCGAGATCGTCGGCGAGGAAATTCGGGTCGGCCTTCTGGGCAGATGTTTGGGGCTCGAACGGCGTTTGCGGCACCATCTGCCAGCGTATGGCATGCGTGTTGCCGTTGGCATCGGTGGCAATGAACGCATTGATGCCGTAAAACGCCGTGTTCGCGAAGCTGGACGCAGGCGGATGCGCCTTGACCCATTGACGGAACGGCAGCGTTTCGGGGTTGGCGCCGAAGAAGGCGTCGAGCTTTGCGGGGTCCGGCTTGCCGGTCGCGGGATCGGGTTTCGATGCAACGAGCTGCCGGTAGAATTGTTTTGGGGTGCGAACCACAAATACGGGCGTGGAATTCATGCCGGTGCGCCACTGCTCCCCGTCTTTCAACTGAAACAATAGCGCCATGCTGCGCACCGGTGTGCTGGCGTCGGGCGCGGACGGGTTGCTGCCGGGAATCGCGAAGCGCCCGATAACAGGCGTGTCACCGGGCGCGAACACGGCGGCACGCGAGACGCGCGCGCCATTGCCGTTGCTCTCGAACTCGCCTTCCACGCAAAGCCCTTTGGCGTGATTGCGTCGGTAGCCGGCGTGCACGCCGTAATTCGCTTCGAAGGTGTTCACGATATGCGGCGCGCTCAAGCGCCTGGGCGTGAGCCAGCCGGCGGTCCACGCGAAGGCGGCGCCGGCGCAGCCGATCACCGCCGCGATGGCCGCGAGCCGGCACGGAACGCAGATGGCGGCGCGGGTCATTGCTCGCCTCCAAATGGCGTTCGGTCGTGCGGATCTGGAAAAGCAATCGTAATCGCCGGACGTTCAGGCGAACGCAATGGGCATATCGGTGTGTGTTGAGGCATGATCGGTCCTGTATCAGGCCGTGGGGGCCGTTACCGATGTCAACAGCACGAGCACGCGATCTATTCCATGCGTAGATGCAGATGGGCGATAGTGCGGGTGTAAGGCGGTCGAAAGCCGCCGAAAACGGAACGTGGAGGGAGCGATGCTGACTGGCGGCTGCTCATGCGGGAAGATCCGCTACGAAATTTCCGGCGAAGCGATCGGCAACACGGTGTGCCATTGCGTGGACTGCCGCCGCGCTTCCGGGGCGCCGTTCATCGGCTGGATGAGTGTTGCGCGTGCGGCGTTCAAGTTTGTTGCGGGCGCACCGAAGTCGTATGCTTCGAGCGCTCAGGTGGAGCGCAGTTTTTGTCCTGATTGCGGTACGCCGCTCACTTACCGTCACGCGGCGTTCGCGGATGAAGTCGATGTGGCGACAGGCACACTCGATGATCCCGGTGCGGCGCCGCCCGAGCATCACACCTGGACTTCGCAGCGGCTTGCGTGGATTCGGCTGGACGATGGCTTGCCGCGATATCCGCGCAGCTATCCGGAGGTTTAAGGCGGACAACCGTACAACAATCGCGCCGCGCGCGGCAAAGCCCACGCGCGGCGCGTCCGCAGATCAACGATGCTCGGTGACGAACTTCGTCACGAGATACGCTTCCATCGCTTCGGTGCCGCCTTCGGAGCCGTAGCCCGAGTCCTTCACGCCGCCGAACGGCACTTCGGGCAGCGCGAGGCCGTGGTGGTTGATCGACAGCATGCCCGTCTCGATGTCTTCCGAGAGCGCCGCCGAGGTCGCGCTCGAGCGCGTATAGGCATAGGCGGCGAGGCCCCAGGGCAGGCGGTTCGCTTCGGCCACCACGTCTTCGTAGCGCGAGAAGCGCGCAACGGGCGCCAGCGGGCCAAACGGCTCTTCGTTCATGATGCGCGCGCTGAGCGGCACGTCGGTCAGCACGGTGGGGGCGAAGAAGTAGCCTTCGCGGCCCATGCGCTCGCCGCCGGTCAGGATTTTTGCGCCGTGCTCGCGCGCGTCGGCCACGAGGCGCTCCATCGCGGCGAGGCGGCGGTCGTTCGCGAGCGGTCCCATCTGCACGCCTTCGGTCAGGCCGTTGCCCACCTTGACCGCCTGCGCGGCCGCCACGAAGTGTTCGAGGAATTCGTCGTAGGCGGCGTCTTCGACCAGGAAGCGCGTGGGCGAAATGCACACCTGGCCTGCGTTGCGGAACTTCGCGCCCGCGAGCAGCTTCGCGGCGCGCGGGATATCGGCGTCGGCGAACACGATAGCGGGCGCATGGCCGCCGAGCTCCATCGTCGCGCGCTTCATGTGCTCGCCGGCCTTCGACGCGAGCAGCTTGCCCACCGGCGTCGAGCCCGTGAACGAGATCTTGCGGATGGCCGGATGCGCGATCAGATACGACGACACTTCCGAAGGCACGCCGAACACGAGGTTGAGCGCGCCCTGGGGCAGCCCCGCATCGATGAACACCTGCACCAGCGCCGCGCAGCTCGCGGGCGTTTCCTCCGGTCCCTTGAGCACGACGGTGCAGCCCGACGCAAGCGCGGCGGAGACCTTGCGCACGGCCTGGTTGAGCGGGAAGTTCCAGGGCGTGAAGCAGGCGACCGGACCCACGGGCTCGCGCGTGACGATCTGGCGGACCGCGTCCGTGCGCGAGGGCACCACACGACCGTAGGTGCGGCGGCCTTCTTCGGCGAACCAGTCGATGACGTCGGCGCCCGCGAGCGTTTCGGCCTTCGCTTCGCCGAGCGGCTTGCCCTGTTCGCGCGTCATGATCGCGGCGATCTCGCCGGCGCGCTCGCGCAGCAGGTCGGCGGCGCGGCGCATCAGCTTGCTGCGTTCGAGCGGCGAGACTTTGCGCCATGCGCCGAACGCGCGCGCGGCGGCCTCGGCCGCGTCCGAGAGGTCCTGCTCGCTCGCGAGGCTCAGGCGTCCGATCTCTGCCTCGGTGGCGGGGTCGATCACGGCAATCGTCTTCGCGCCGGCGCGCCAGGCGCCATCGACGTAAATCTGGGTATCCGGATAGGGCTTCACGCTGGAACTCATGATGGGACGATCCTTTTCAACGGTGCAACGGGGGGAAGCGGGCGCCGCGCCCGGTAACGCGAGGGGCGCCGTGGCCGGGAAATGCCTGAAAGCCGACTATTCTGCCACCGCTTCGCGCGTTCTGCAGGCGGGCCAAAAGAGCAAGGCCTTCGAGTGGATCGAGGGCCCTCGCGCTCAGGTGCTGTCTCGGGTCCTGTGCCTGGACCCCTATTTTCAGGAGAGATTCCGCCACCGCCCCGTGCGTCAGCTCAGTTGCGTGACGGGCACGATAGCCGCCGGATCGCTGATGCTCGGCTCGCCGTTCTCGATGTGGCCGGCGTAGCGGCGCGCGAAGGTCGTGTCGTCGCGGCTCGTGACCGTGAGGTCGTACCAATGGCGGCTCGCGGCCAGCACCCAGGGCTCGTCGATGCGCGCGCCGGCCGGCACCACGAGCAGGCGCTCGCGCGCGCCATAGGCGTTGTCGGTCACCGTGAGGCGGGCGATCCTGCCGCCCGTATTCGTGAACGTCAGGAACAGGGAGCGCGGGCAACAATACCGCGCGCTTCGGGCACGATCCCGCGAGCGGCGTTGTGGACGGCCTGCTCATGGAGTCGCAGCGGTCGAACCTCCTGACGAACTCCGACGAGCCGGAAACATGGTCGCCGTACGGAATCCAGGTCAGCACCGATACGACGCTCGCGCCCGACGGAATGCCGGATCACCGGGCTGGTGTCGAGCGCGACGACGATCCGCGCGAACCTCTATCTCATGCAGGCCGACCAGCCCGGCCACAGCTACGCGGGCGACGGCGTCTCGGGGCAGTACCTGGGCGGCGCGCAGATGGAAGCGGGCACGAGCACCACCTACATCCCGACCGGCGCAGCATCCGCTGACTTTCTGACGACGACCGGGCTCGTATGGCTGGACCCCGACAAGGGGACGATCCTTTTTGATGGTGCGTTCAATGGCGTTGCCGGCGACGGCATGTTCGCGTTCTCGCTCGATGACGGCACGGACAACGGCATCGGCATCTACAAGCAGAACGGCGCTGGCGGTCTCAACGGCTATTCGGGCGGCACGACCGGCACGCCGCTGGACCTTACCGTCGCGGACGGGCAGCGCTTTCGTGGCGCGATGGCTTGGAGCCGCGCCGGTGCCTCGGCGAGTGCCTCGGTGAACGGCGGCGCGGCCATCGCGATTGCCAGCGCGAATCCGGTGACGCCTGTCGAGTTCTGCATTGGCTCGGCGCGCAGCCGCCAGTTCAGCGCGAATCTCTGGGCCCGCTCGGTGACGTACTGGCCGATGCGGTTTTCCGATACGAACCTCGCGGCGCTGACCGCGATTTCCCCGGCGCAGGGTGGTGGTTCCTGATCCATCGGGCCGGAAAAACCGCAACACATAGCTCGCGTTGCAATTGATCCTGCGCAAGCGGTGCCTGCTGTCTCCCCGCAGGCGCTGGTACATAATCGAAAACGTCACCGAAACGGCGGTGCCCCGGGCCTGGCGGGTTCGACTGTCGAGTGCGCACGCCTGCCCGTGCAGGCCGTGCGTCGCTGCTGCCCGCCCATCTTCCTGTGAGCGGGCCGTAGTGGGGAGGCCCTCGGGCTTGCCGGTTGCACTCAACGCCGGTCCGCCAACCCTGTTACCGTGCCCGCTCACCCGGCTCGTTGCGTCGTGCGCAGGCCTGTTTCCGGATCCGCTTGCCATGACTGACGACGATGTCACCGTGCCCGTTTCGGGCACCACCCTGCATCACCTCCTGCGCGATTACGACCGGCTGCAGAGCCTCGTCATGCTGGCGGTCAGCCATGCCGATGCGCGCCTGCAGGACATCCAGCGGTTGCGCTGTCTGATGCGCCTCGCAGCACGGCCTGACTCGCGCGAAAAGCAGGAGGAAGTGCTGCCCCTGCTTGAGCAGATCGCGGAACGCCTCGAGGCGCATGCCCGCGACGCCGCCGCGCTGCTTGCCAATGCGCTGGGCCATCACGGACAGCAGGGCGGCCCGTTGCCTGCGCGCGATCTGCTCACGCCGCCCGTGCGCCATTAGGAAACACGTCCGTCTATCATGCAAACGCATCTCAAAAAACATAAGGACTCCGATTTGTCTGTGTTTGCCAAAAGTGTTGAGGATTTTAGACATCGGCGGATCTGTCTGATTGACGGGATGCGGGGTGCGGTCCTAGATTCGACTGCTAAAGGTTGCCAGCGCAACCAATATGCCTTGTTCTTTTCAACCAGAGAAGGAACGCGCGTAAATGAATGCGGTATCCAGGGAATTCAGGGAGACGCTGGACCGGCCGGGTTCGCGGCTGACCCAACAGCTCAGGCTGTGGGTCGGCAGGAAGCAGCACGATCTCGACGTGCTCAGCTTCAAGGCGAAAGGCGGGCTCTGCAAGGACTACCAGGTCGACGTCGTGGTGACGTCTCCGCAGCTCGACCTCGATGGCAAGGAGTACGTGGGGCAGCGGGCGGGCCTGCAGATCGACGAGCGGGTCTCGATCCCCTCGGCGAGCTGGAGCGAACCCGTCACCCATGCGGCGGCGACCTTCAACGGGGTGATGACGTGCTGGAAGCGCATCCGCACGAGCCGCGATGAAGCTGCCTACAAGGCGCGCATCGAGCCGCGCTTTGTCGCGTACTGCAAGCGCATCATCAAGAGCGACGTCTTTAAAGACGTGACCCTCCAGGAGCTGCTGACCCAGGCGCTGGTCGACCGGAAGAATTTGCAGCCCTTCGATGTCGAATTCCAGATTGAGGGATTAACGGAGAAAATGGAACAGGTGGTGATGCATGAAGAATCCTTGTGGAACTTCATAGTTCGTCACTGCCGTCGCCTCGGTGTCTTCTGGTTTTATAAACAGGGCCGCGGGGAGGAGGGCAAGCTCGACACCATTGTTTTTGCGAACAATCCGCGTGCCTATCTCCGCTCGATCAATATCCCCCTGCTGGGCGCCTCGGGGCTGAACAGCAACTGGCAGGAGGCGGCGCAGGCGGTCCATGCGCGGCGCACGCTGGTGCCGGCGACGATCGAACTGTGGGAGCGCAACTACCGTACGCCGGACGATCCGCTGCGGGCCACGGCGAGTGTCTCTGCCGGGGCGGACGACCGTTCGGTGTTCGGGCAGATCAGCCGCAGCGCGGAAGGCCATCTGACGCCGGCGCAGGGCACGGCCTTCGCGCAGACGCGGCGCGATGAGCAGATTGCCCGTCAGGTCACGCTTGCCGGCGAGAGCGATGCGAAGGGCATCGCGGCAGGCGTGGTCATCAAGCTCACCAACACGAAGCTCGCGAGCGCCGAATACGGCGTCGTGGTCACGTCGTTCACGATGAAGGGCAGCCGTACGAAGCCGGCCTACACGCGCTTCAAGGGCATGCCCGCGCACCTGGCCTACCGGCCACGGTTCAACTATCGGCGGGACTGGAAATTTTTGAGTGGCCCCATCGTCGCCATCGTCGGAACCCTGGACTCGACGCCGTATGCGTACATGGACGAATTTGGCCGCTATCCGGTCCTGCCGAAGTTCCTTCAGGGCTCGGGCAACACCAACAACAAGCTGCTGAACCTGCGTCTGCTGCGCCCATCATCGTCCGATCGGGGCGGCTTCCACTCGCCCCATCTGCCGGGCACCGAGGTGCTGCTCGATGGGGAAAATCATGATGTGGACAAGATGCACATCGTCGGTGCCCTGCACGATTTTGGACACCAGGATCCGGTGCGCGGCAACGATGCGTTGTTTTCCTACGCAATATGGCGCTCGCCCCTGCTCGGCGCGGAAATTGTCTTTAACGATCTGCAGCAAAAGGAAAGTGCGCGCATCGCGACGGTGTACAGCCAGACGGCTTTCAATCAGGGCTATCTGCTCACCAGCAAAAAGCTCCCGCGCGGAGAGGGCTTCGAGGCCACCACGAAATCATGGGGGACGATGCGCGCGGCAAAGGGACTGTTCTTCTCGGCGGACCCTTATTCGAATCCCGACGCGCCTCATCTGGAAATGCTGGCGGCGGTCCAGCAGCTTGAGGCATCGCAGTCCGAAGTGGCCTCACTGCGTCAGCAGGCCCAGCACGCCACGGCGGAGTTGTCGCAACTCAAGGCGCAGCAACAGCAGCTCGAAAGTGCGTTCCGGGACCTGCAGAAGGCCGTTATCCTGATGTCCGCACCTGAAGGCATCGGCATGGTCACGCCGAAGACCATCCAGCTTGCGGGGGGTGACCATGTTGCACTGACGGCAGGCAGTAATGCCGACGTGAACGCGGGCGATAACGTCACCATGGCCGCTGGTGAGGCCGTGTCGCTTTTTGCGGTGAACAAGGGCATCAAGGCGCTGGCCGCAAACGGCACCGTCGATATCCAGGCGCAGGCAGGCCAGTTGCAGCTGTTCTCCGAGCAGAACATGAAGATCACCAGCGCGGACGGCAGCCTCAACGTGTGCGGGGCGAAGTCGGTCACGATCTCCGAGGGCGCAGGCGCGTACATCAAGCTGCAGGGCGGCAACATCGAAATCGGCTGTCCGGGCAAGGTGCTCGTGCGCGCGGCGGGCATGCCCCGCGAAGCCCCTGCCAGCCTGCAGGAGCAGTTCCAGTCGGGCAGGCAGTCTGGTGACCTGCACGTCGGCTATACGGATGCCGATGGCCAGCCGATCCAGGCAGAGCTTCTGAGCATGTTGAAAGGGGATGGCAGCGTCCAGAAATTGACCACGAGCGCCGATGGTCGCGCCTCACTGGTCCAGACCGTATTCGATCATTTCAGGGCGCAGATGCCGCAACGACTGGAGGGCAGCAGTGAGTGACGTCAACAGCGAGTATGAACCGAGCGATTACCGCACGCTCATCAAGGTCAAGCACTACATCGACCTGCCAGGCGAATCCCCGAAGTCCAAGCTGTGGTGCGGGGTGAACAACCTCATCATCCTGCGCAAGCAGCGCGATGTGGTGTTCGACATCAAGCTCGGCAACGGGGCGACCTATACCGTGACGACGGACAAGCCCAAAAATGAATACAGCCGCTTCTATGACCCGAAGCGCAAGCTGAACACAACGAAGGTGACGTTCCAGGACGGCGAGCTGTGTCATATCTGGCTCGGCAGAACCTTCCAGGGGAGCCTGATTCTCAAGCAGGGCGACAAGGTGCTCGGACGTTACCCGATTCGCAAGATGGACTGCACGCAGGGTTGCACGGAGGATCCGAAGGACAAACCTGCGCCGATCATCATCTCCGTGGGTCTCGGGCAGAAAGCGGGGCCAGTCACCGCAACTGCTTCAAGCCAACCGCTGCCAAGTCCGGAAAAGATGCTGTTCCCGCTATCGACAAACGCAGGCGGGGCAGCCGATTCTCTGATTCTAAATCAGTCACTGCTGGCGTCTCAGCTACCCATCAAACTTGCGCCGGATTTGACCGTGGCACCGCAACAGGAAGCGCACATCGTTGAGGTTGATTCGCGTTCGATTCCGGAGGAACTGGTGGACGCGGTGGCGGCGGGTGGTGGGGACGAGACGGCAATTGATACCAACAAGATTGCGACACGCAATTGGATGTTCGGTCAGCTCGGTGGGGCGTTGGGCTTTTTCAGCGACAACAAGGAGTGGATCCGCGAGATTTGGTCCGAGAAGTTCAGGTTGATGAAGATTGTCCACAAGAATGTCGGCGAGCGATGGTATGTCGTTTTCACCGGCAATCCGAGGTTGCGCAAATTCTTGACTGCGGCGCGATATGGCGTAAAGAACGAGAAGGTTCTGACGATTGCCGGTGGTGCCGGGGCAGTGGAATCCCGGGCTGCTGCTGCATGGGAGGCGTCAAAAGGCGCCTTCAAGAAGGGCGGCCTGCTTGCGTTGATCTTTACTGTCACGCTTGATACGGCGGAGTGGTTGCACGATTACCAGCAGATTGGTCCGGACGGCAAGCCCAAGAAGGACTTCGCCGATTTGCTTGGCAAGATCGGTATGGATCTCGCCAAGGCGGGTTTGAGTGCGGCAATCGCTTCGGCGGTTATTGGCACGATCGCAACCGCTGCCGCTTCAATGATTGCGGTGCCGGTGATAGTTGTTATCGGTCTTACCGTAGTGGCTGCGATAGTTGTGGGCTACGGACTCGATTTGATCGACCAGAAAACCAATGCGACCGGACACTTGACCTCCGGGATACGTTCGCTGGGTAAATGGGTGGAAGAGGCCGCTGAATACCTCGAGAAGATCATGGCCAAAGACTATCAGGGCTATCCAGTGATGTTCATGCAGTAATGGAAATTTCAATTCGCCGCTGATTTTGAATTTGTAAGATGAAATCAATCGATAAATCTCGAACGGATCAGATTTTGTTTGTAACAAAACTGATTATTAAAGCGTGCCTGATGATCATGCTGCTAAGCATCTGGGTGTCGTATGCGGCATATGCCGATGATCTTGCCGTATCGGAGTGGCCCTGGAAAGTCAGTGCACTGCTGACCGTCGTGTGCAGCCTTGGGCCTCTTGCAATCTATTACGGATATCGTGGGACAAATGCGCTGTGGGCCTATGGGTTGGTATGGCTCATTGGTATGTTCTCCGGCTACTACTTTTCAGGAATTGTCGGCTATTTCTATTTTTTTATATTCGCGCCGATGACCGCCTATATGAAATGGCCGGGGCTCATTGGCGGAATTCTGTTGACCATTTACTGGGTGGTTATTACGTATCGGAATGCCACGAATGCCATTCGCACAACGTCATTCGTCGAGCATACATTCGACGAACGCGGTGATGAGATCAACTTCCAGATCCAGGAAGGTATGAGGGCATTTGAGCGCCGTTGCAAGGAGCTTAATCCGTTCCCAAAATTCTTCATGTACATCATTTACGGCGTTGCGCCTTTCTATCTAATACTGAACCGGATCTTGTCATCTAATTTTGGAACGAATGGCGTCCTGTTGTTTGTGGCCGCACTCTGTATGCCCATGTCTTTGTGGTTTGCCGGGGTGCTCGTGCGGGGCTATCTCGTGACTGTAGCCCTGCCGTTACGCATCGAGAGAGAGCGACATAAACGGGTCGTTGTGATTCGGTGACTGCATCAATCGATGCCGTCTGAGCAGTAGATGTACTTGAATGACATGCCGCGCAATGCCCATTGATTTTTTCGATCTGCCTCCCGAAGAGGCTAATGACGCCACTCCACCCAGCCCGATTGTCTGGGGACTGCTGCTCGTCATTGCCGTTGCCGCAGGCGTTGCCCTGACGTTCTATCTCTGGCCAAAGGGCCGACCCGCACAAGGCTGGAAGTTCTACGGCTGGTTTGCAGTGGCGCCGCTGGTCTGGGCTTTAGGCTTTGCCGCGCGTCTGCACAGCTACGAGATTCGCGCTTGGAGCGCGCAGAGCGACAACACTGAGCGCGACGCGACCATCCAGCACAACACCAGCTATGCGCGGCGACCGCTTGCACTGCTTGGCTACGCGTATGACACGGCAATGGGCCGCGACAAACTTGCGGAGCAGGTCATCGACGGCAAGACGGCACTCGTCCCGCGTGCCGTGCGCGAAACAAAGGAAGTCCGCGCCCACAGCGAACTGTCGCGCGACGACTTCCCGTCCACAGGTGATCTGCTCGACGACGTTGTTGATGGTCTGCTCGCAAAAATCACGCCGCTGTTCCATGGCATCCCGGTGGGCGCACCGGTCGAGGTGTGGTTCGATATCCACGACGAGGAGGCCGCGGCAGAGCGTGATGCCGTATGGGCGCGCATCAGTGATGCCCTCGGCACACGGGCAAAGACCCTGGTTGCGCTGGATGACGATGAACGCGTGATGGCGCTCGACAGGTGGCTCGACGACGATACGCCGGCGGCGGTGAAGTACGTGCTGGTCGTCGCCATTCAACTGCGTACCGAGGTGCCCGCGGAAACCGGCGAAGCGGGAGTGGCGCTGCTGCTGGGCTGGCCTGGCCGCGTTGCCATGGATCGCGGCCTGGCCATCGCAAACGTGCATCGGCCAACGATATCGCCATCCGATCACAATCGCACGGTGCTTGATACTGCGCTGGACTGGGGCGCAGCCGGGCCTGTCGCCATCGAACGTACCTGGATCAGTGGCATGACCGGACTGCGGCGAGACACTGACCTCGCGCTGGCACCGCAGGTGACGGCGGAAGAGGCGCCCGTCACCACGGATCTCGACGCCGCACTGGGTCATACGGGGGCGGCATGCGGCTGGCTGGCTATTGCGCTTGCTGCCGAACAGTGCCGTGCGAACGGCGCGATCCAGTTCATCTCGACCGAGGCGAGACAGCAGCCCTGCTGGCTCGTCGTGCGTCCTCTTTCCTCGATTTCTGAAACCTGATCATGAGCGACGTTAAACCTGTGCGCCGCCCCGTTGGTTACGTGCTTGGCGTAACCGTGCTCTGTCTCCTGCTGCTGCTCCTGGCACTCCTGATGGATGACGACTGGGGCCTGTCGCGTCACGGCTGGATGGGCTGGGTCGTCGCGGGCATCGCGCTGCTGGGCATGGTGCTGTACTTCCTGTACGGCGCGGTCTATGGCACCTGGACGTGGCTTGCCCGTCTGCGTTTCGGCCGGCATCGCCGCGGCACCGTCAACGTGGCGCCGTTGCCGAAGCGCGATGCACGGCTGCAGCGCGTGGCCGAGGAACTCCGTGTCGCGCACGGCTGGTTCTGGAGGCGCCGCCTGCGCTGGCTGCTGGTCAACGGGGAGGACCGGCGTATCGAGCTGATCGCGCCCGGCCTCAAGCAGGCTGGCGTGATGCATGTCGGCGAGACGATCCTTGTGCACGCATCGCCGGAAGATATCGATGTGGGGAGGTGGCTCGCACAGATCCGGAAACTGCGCGGTCGCTTCCCGGTCGATGGCGTGGTGCACGTCGCCCGTGCGGACGATCAGGATCCCGAACTGCCGCGCGGGCTCTCGGGCATTGCCTCGGCGCTGGGCTGGGCCGCGCCCGTGACGTTCTTGCATCCGGTCTCAGCACATGGCAAGCAGCCCGAACGGTTCGACGCCGTCGGCGCCTTCATGCCGAACGGGACGCGCAGGCAGGCGCAGACGGG